>JBKHWN010000177.1:0-7116 GCA_046566505.1 Gammaproteobacteria bacterium | reverse complement strand
GAGCACCCGGGCGGCCGCGAGGAAATCCGCAGCGACGCGGTGGTGCTGGCCGTGGGCCACAGCGCGCGCGACACCTTCTCGATGCTGCACAAACGCGGCGTGTTCATCGAGGCCAAGCCGTTCTCGGTGGGTTTCCGCGTCGAGCATCCGCAGTCGATGATCGATGCCTGCCGCTTCGGCACGCATGCCGGCCACCCGCTGTTGGGTGCCGCCGACTACAAGCTGGTGCACCACGCGAAGAACGGCCGCGCGGTCTACAGTTTCTGCATGTGCCCCGGCGGGCGCGTGGTGGCGGCGACGTCGGAACCCGGGCATGTGGTCACCAACGGCATGAGCGAGTATTCGCGCAACGAACACAACGCCAACGCCGGCATCGTGGTGAACATCGATCCGGCCGATTTCCCCGGCGATGCAAAGGCTGATCCGCTGGCCGGCATCGCCCTGCAACACGAACTCGAATCAGGTGCCTGGCGCTTGGGGGGAGAAAACTACGACGCACCGGGGCAACTGGTGGGCGACTTCATCGCCGGCCGCGCCTCGACGCAACTCGGTGACATCGAGCCGTCATACAAACCCGGCGTGCGGTTGACCGATCTGGGCACTGCCCTGCCCGGCTATGCGGTGGAGGCGATCCGTGAGGCGATGCCGGCGTTCAACCGAAAAATCCCCGGTTTCGCCCGCCACGATGCGGTGTTCACCGGCGTCGAGACACGCACCTCCTCGCCGCTGCGCATCACCCGCGATCGCCACTCGTACCAGAGCCTGAACACACGCGGGCTCTATCCGGCCGGCGAAGGCGCAGGCTACGCTGGCGGCATCCTGTCGGCGGCCATCGACGGCATCGAGGTGGCGGAAGCACTCGCGCTTGCGCTCGCCGGCGCTACACGCAACCTATCGGGAACGGGAGGCTGACCATGGCATCTCTGCGCGACCAAATGCTGAAGGCCGGCCTCGCCGACCCGAAGCAGGCGAAGAAGATCGAGAAGGAAAAACGCGAGGCGGCAAAACAGGCACCCAGGAAGCAGCCAGCGGAAAACGGGGCGGCACGGGCCGCGCGCGAGGCGCAGCAGGAACGCGCTGAACGTGACCGCGAGCTGAACCGCAAGAAGATCGAAGCCGCCGAACGCAAGGCGCTGCGCGAGCAGATCCGGCAGCTGGTGATCAGCAACCGCATCGAGAAGAACGGCGGAGAGCGCGGCAAGGACACGGTTGCCTACCGTTTCACCGACGGCAGGAAGATCGAGAAGATCTACGTCACCGACCTGCTCCAGCACCAACTGGCGCGCGGGCAACTGGGCGTGGTGAAACACGGCAACGGCTATGAAGTCGTTCCCGCCGAGGTGGCGGCGAAAGTTCGCGAGCGCGACCCGTCGGTGTTCGTGGCGGTGGCCACACCCGGGACGAAGAGTGCGGATGACGACGATCCCTATGCGCAATTCCAGGTCCCCGACGACCTCATGTGGTGAACACGATGACTGAACGTACACCCCGGGGCCACAAACCGGTCGGCAGTGCCGGCCAGTTCGCCGATACCGTCACCGATGCCGGGCCTGACGTCGGTGAGGTGGCCTGGTTGCCGGTGGTCGCGGTGAAGGATGCCGGCGCCTTCCTCGACTGGGGACGACCCAAGGACCTGCTGTTGCCGTTCAGCGAGCAGCCGCGCGGTGGCCGGCCACAGCCCGGCCAGCATTGCCTGGTCTACATCGCGCAGGATGAGGATGACCGGCCGTTCGCCTCTATGAAGGTGAATGACTTCATCGCCGATACCGCCGACAGTTACGCGCCGGGCGACAAGGTCACCCTGCTGATCGCCGAACTGACCGATCTCGGCGTCAAGGCGGTGGTCGACCACCGCTACTGGGGCCTGCTCTATGCCGCCGACATCTTCCGCACGCTGCGCCAGGGCGAAAGCTGTACCGACTATGTGCAGAAACTGCGCGAGGACGGCAAGCTCGACATCACGCTGAACCCGCCGGCACACGTCGCCGCTGCCTCGCTCACCGAGCGCGTGCTCACCGCACTGCGTGCCGCCGGCGGCTTCCTGCCGCTATCCGACAAAAGCTCGCCGGAAGCGATCCAGGATGCCTTCGGCGTCAGCAAGAGCGTTTACAAGCAGGCGATCGGCGCCCTGTACAAGCAACGGCTGATCAGCATCGACAAGGACGGCATCCGGCTGGCAGGCACCACGCCGCAGCGGAAATGAGCACATGAACGCCGAGCCGCTGGTCATCAACGAACGCATCAGCATCCCGGAGCACGAGCTTGCCTGGCAGGCGATCCGCGCCCAGGGTTCCGGCGGCCAGAACGTCAACAAGGTATCGACGGCCGTCCACCTGCGCTTCGACATCCACGCCTCGTCGCTGCCGGAAGAGTGCAAGGCACGGCTGCTGGCGACCAGGGATCACCGCATCACCGAAGACGGCGTCGTCGTCATCAAGGCGCAATCGTTCAACAGCCAGTTGAAGAACCGTGCCGATGCGCTGGATCGTCTCGCTGAACTGATCCGTGCCGCGCTCGTCGTGCAGAAAAAACGCCGGCCGACCAAGCCGACCAGGGGTTCGCAGACCCGGCGCATGGACAGCAAGACCAAACGCGGGCAAGCGAAGTCGCTGCGCGGCCGCGTCGACCCGACATGAACCCGCAGAAACGCCGGCAGATCCTGGAGCGCCTGCGCGCGGAAAACCCTGCACCGACCACCGAACTCAACTGGAGCACGCCGTTCGAGTTGCTTGTCGCCGTAGTGCTGTCCGCGCAGGCCACCGACAAGGGCGTCAACAAGGCGACCGCGAAACTGTTCCCGGCGGCCAACACACCGCAGGCAATCCTCGATCTCGGCCTCGACGGACTGAAGGCGCACGTCAAGACCATCGGCCTGTACAACACCAAGGCCGGGAACATCATCAAGACCTGCCGGCTGCTGCTCGACGAGCACGGCGGCGAGGTGCCGCGCACCCGCGAGGCGCTGGAGAAACTGCCCGGCGTCGGCCGCAAGACGGCCAACGTGGTACTCAACACGGCATTCGGTGAGCCGACGGTAGCGGTGGACACCCACATCTTCCGGGTTGCCAACCGCACCGGCTATGCGCCGGGCAAGACCGTGCTGGCCGTCGAGAAAAAACTGGAAAAGTTCACGCCGGACGAATTCCGGCAGGACCTGCACCACTGGCTGATCCTGCATGGGCGCTACGTCTGCGTGGCGCGCAAGCCGCGCTGCGGCGCCTGCGTCATCGAGGATCTTTGCGAATACCGCCGCAAGACCAGTGACACCGGCAGCAAGGCTGGCGCGGCCTGAACATCTGGAAAACAGGACAGAGCGGGAACCCCGCCCGGGCATCAGTCGCCGTCGACCGGCGGCGGGGTACGGCGCGGGCAGGTATGCAACCCGCACGAAGCAAGCCGGCGCAACTCCTCGGTATCGACCAGCCGCAGGTCGCGCCCGTGCACCTCGATCAGTCCTTCGCTCTGGAATCGCGACAACAGGCGGCTGACCGTCTCCAGCGTCAGGCCGAGATAACTGGCGATGTCGCCACGGCTCATCGGCAGGATGATGCGGTCACCGACCAGTCCGCGCCTCGAGAAACGATCCGACAGGTTGATCAGGAAGCCGGCCATGGTCGCCGGCGCTCCGGTGTGGCGGGCATCGACCAGCCGCTCCTGCAGGTCGAAGAGCTCCCGGCTGATGACCTTCACCAGTTGCCGACGCATGGACGGCACCCGCTCGGCCAGCCGGTCATATTGCTCAAGCGGTATCCGGCAGACCAGGGAGGTATCGAGTGCGATGGCGTTCTGCATGTGCTCGCCACCGGCCAGCGACTCAAGACCCACCACCTCACCCGGCAGGAAGAAGCCGGTGACCTGTTCCTCGCCGTCGGAGGTGACCCGGTAGGACTTTATGGCACCGGTGCGCAGGGCATACACGCAGTTGCCCCGGTCCCCGGACCGGAACAGATAGGCCCCTTTTTGCAGGGGCCTGGCGCGCTGGACGATCTGGTTGAGCAATGCCCGTTCGCTGTCACCCATGTCACCGGGCAGGCACAGGGCACTGATGGAGCAACGTTCGCAGGCAACCTCCATATCGCCTTCGGGCTTGTTCTTCACCGGCTGTCGCTCCACGTTTGATCCTCCGGCCGGCAATCGACGGGTGCCACGGCGGCACGGCAGGCCCGGTGTGAGCCTGCCGCAGGGAGCGCCATTTTAGGCCCGCTTGCGCACGATCTGGTAGCCCGTACGCCACAGGTATTTGAAGGGCAACACCAGGCCACTGAAGATGTGGACCAGGCGGGTGAACGGGAACATCAGCAGGAACGTCAGGCCCAGCAGGATGTGCAGCTTGAAGATGATGTGCTCGCCCTGGATGTACGCTGCCGCGCCCGGCTGGAAGGTGACGATGCCCTGTGCCCAGTGGGACAGGTTGAGCATGCTGGAGCCATCCAGGTGCCCGGCGGACACCGGAATGGTCAGCAGGCCGAGGCAGAGCTGGACGAAGATCACCAGCAGGACGGCGATATCGGCCTTGGTGCTGGTCGCCCGGATGCGCGGGTTGAACAACCGGCGGCGCAGGATCATCACCATGCCGATGAAGCAGACCACGCCGAAGATCCCGCCGGCGATCATCGCCATGAGCTGCTTGGCTTCGACGCTGATGAACAGCGAGTAGACCGCCGTCGGCGTCAGCAGGCCCACGAAGTGGCCGAGGAAGATCAGCAGGATGCCGATGTGGAACAGGTTGTTGCCAACGCGCAGCCCGTCATCGTCGAGCAACTGGCTGGAACTCGCTTTCCAGGTGTACTGGTCGCGGTCGTAACGCAGGATGCTGCCGATCACCATGACGCCGATGGCGATGTAGGGATAGGCACCGAACAGCAGGTGGTTGATGTAGTCAGCCATGGTCATTCACTCCTTCACGCGCAACGTGGCGCCTGCGGCGCGCACGTGTTGCAGTTGGCTTCGCTCTGGCCCGGCCCGAAGATGACTTCGGTGTCCTGCCAGGTCTTGTCGAGTTCGGCGCCGGATTCCGGAACGAGTTGCACGTTCTCGTTGGCCTTGGCGACCACCTCCTCGTCCGGGCGTACCGCGGGCAGCTCCTCCAGCGCGCCGAACACGGCCGCGTAGGGGGAGCCGCGCTCCATCAACCGGCGCCCGAGCACCGCGATGATGGTCACCGGGTCCTCCAGCATCCGTTGCGCCTCGGCGTCATCCAGCGTGGAGCAGAACTCCAGGAACAACGGCAGGTAGTCCGGCAGCTCGCGGGCACGCAACTGCATGCCGTGCTGTGCGTAGTGCTCCAGCAGGTCCACCATCGCCTGCCCACGGTCACGGCTCTCGCCATGCACATGCTCGAACAAGTGCAGGCTGAGCGCGCGGGTCCGGTCGAACTGGGACACGTACTCTTCCTGCAGCCGGAACAGGTCGGTATCGACCAGATAACTGCGCAGCCCCTGCAGCGCCTCCAGGGCGGCCGGGCTGACCGCTCCTTCGTCGGTAATCACCTGCACGACCTCGTCGACGGCATCGACGAGTTCTTCGGTCGGGTACTGCAACAGCAGCGACAAGGCTTTCAGTGTGCGTTGCATGGCTTATCTCCCGCTCATGGTGTTCTTGTGCGTGTTCACGCCGAAGAACTTGACCGTCTGGGTATCGCCCTCGCTGCAGCCGTTGCCGAAGCTGAAGCCGCAGGATGCGCGCACGTCGAACGCGTCGTAGGCCTTACCCGCGTACTCGCGGTGCGAGGTCGGGATCACGAAGCGGTCCTCGTAGTTGGCAATCGCCATCACCTGGTACATCTCCTGTACCTGCGGCTCGCTCATGCCGACCTGCTGCAGCACCTCGGTGTTCGGCTTGCCGTGCACGGTCTTGTCGCGCATGTAGGTGCGCATGGCGAGCATGCGCTCCAGGCCATGCACCACCGGTGCCTCGTTGCCACCCGTCAGCAGGTTGGCCAGGTAGCGCACCGGGATACGCAGGTCCTTCACGTCCGGCAGGATGCCGTGCTTGCTGATCGCGCCCGCCTCGGCGGCGGACTGGATCGGCGACAGCGGCGGGATATACCAGACCATCGGCAGCGTGCGGTATTCCGGGTGCAACGGGAACGCAACCTTCCACTCCATCGCCATCTTGTAGACCGGCGAACGCCTTGCCGCTTCCAGCCAGCTGTCGGGAATGCCTTCCAGCTTCGCCAGCTCCTGCACCTTCGGATCATGAGGATCCAGGAAGATGTCGCACTGCGCCTGGTAGAGCTGCTTCTCGTCCTTCACCGAGGCGGCCTCGGCGATGCGGTCCGCGTCATACAGCAGCACGCCAAGGTAGCGGATGCGGCCGACACAGGTTTCCGAGCAGACGGTCGGGTCGCCGGCCTCGATGCGCGGGTAGCAGAAGATGCACTTCTCGGATTTCCCGCTCTGCCAATTGTAGTAGATCTTCTTGTACGGGCAGCCGGAGACGCACATGCGCCAGCCGCGGCACTTGTCCTGGTCGATCAGGACGATGCCGTCTTCTTCGCGCTTGTAGATGGCGCCGGCCGGGCAGGAGGCAAGGCACGCCGGGTTCAGGCAGTGCTCGCAAAGACGCGGCAGGTACATCATGAACGTCTTTTCGAACTGGCCGTAGATGTCGCGCTGGATGCCGTCGAAGTTGTAGTCCTTCTTGCGGCGCTCGAACTCGGTCCCGAGGATCTCTTCCCAGTTCGGCCCCTTCTCCGGCTTGTTCATGTACTCGCCGGTGATGACCGAGTAGGCGCGCGCAGTCGGCGGGGTCGGTGCCTCGCCGGACTGGTGCAGCTGGCTGTACTCGAAGTTGAACGGCTCGTAGTAGTCGTCGATCTTCGGCAGGTACGGGTTGGCGAAGATGCGCGACAGGATGGTCAGCTTGCCGCCCTGCTTGGGCGACAGCGAACCATCATCGTTGCGCTGGAAGCCACCCTGCCAGCGTGCCTGGTTCTCCCAGTCGTCCGGGTAGCCGATGCCCGGCTTGGTCTCGACGTTGTTGAACCACGCGTACTCCACGCCCTGGCGGCTTGTCCACACGTTCTTGCAGGTGACGGAGCAGGTGTGGCACCCGATGCACTTGTCGAGATTCAACACCATGCCGATCTGTGCACGGATTTTCATTGCGCAACCC
>JBKHWN010000176.1:0-3773 GCA_046566505.1 Gammaproteobacteria bacterium | reverse complement strand
GCGCGCCTGAAGATCATGGCCAGCCTCGACATCTCGGAGCGGCGCGTCCCGCAGGACGGCCGCATCAAGATGAAGATATCCAAGTCCAAGGCCATCGATTTCCGGGTCAACACCTGCCCGACGCTCTGGGGCGAGAAGATCGTGCTGCGGATCCTGGACCCGGACAGCGCCAAGATCGGCATCGAGATGCTCGGCTTCGAGCCCGAGCAGAAGCAGTTGTACATGGATGCTCTCGACAAGCCGCAAGGCATGCTGCTGGTGACTGGCCCGACCGGCTCGGGCAAGACCGTTACGCTGTACACCGGCGTCAACATCCTGAACGAGGTGCACCGCAACATTTCCACGGCGGAAGACCCGGTGGAGATCAACTTCGAGGGCATCAACCAGGTCAACGTGAACCCGAAGCAGGGCATGGACTTCTCTGCCGCGCTCAAGGCGTTCCTGCGGCAGGATCCGGACGTCATCCTGGTAGGCGAGATCCGGGATCTGGAGACCGCGAGCATTGCCGTAAAGGCCGCACAGACCGGGCACATGGTACTTTCGACGCTGCACACCAACTCGGCACCGGAAACCCTGACGCGCCTGCGCAACATGGGTGTGCCCTCGTTCAACATCGCCACGTCGGTCAACCTGATCATCGCCCAGCGACTGGGTCGTCGCCTCTGCGGCGAATGCAAGCAACCCCAGGATGTGCCACCGGAAGCCCTGCGCAAGATGGGATTCCGCGAGGACGAGATAGGCACCTTCACCGTCTACGGCCCGGTGGGGTGTCCGAAGTGCAAGGGTGGCTTCAAGGGGCGGGTTGGCGTTTATGAAGTAGTGAGGATCACGGACCCCATTGCGCGCATCATCATGGAGGAAGGCAACTCCATCCAGATTGGCGACCAATGCCGCAAGGAAGGTTTCAATGACCTGCGTCGTTCGGGGTTGAACAAGGTCAAGATGGGGCTCACCAGCCTTGCCGAGATCGATCGCATCACGTCTTGAACACGGGACGAACAGTCATGGCAGCAGAACAAAACGTCACCTTCGTCTACCAGGGCACCGACAAGAAAGGGGCCAAGGTCAGGGGCGAGATCACCGCCAGGAACGAAGCACTGGTCAAGACCCAGCTCCGCAAGCAGGGGATCAACAACCCGAAGATCTCCAAGAAAGGCCGCGGGCTCGCGGGCCTGCTGGCCAGGGGGGGGAGCATCACCCCGATGGAAGTGGCCATCTTCACCCGCCAGATGTCGACCATGATGAAGGCCGGCGTCCCGTTGTTGCAGTCTTTCGACATCGTGGCCGACGGCCTGACCAATCCGAAGATGAAGGAAGTGATCATCGGCATCAAACAGCACGTCGAGGGCGGCAACAGCTTTGCCGATGCGCTGCAGCGCTACCCGGAATACTTCGACAACCTGTTCGTCAGCCTGGTCAATGCAGGCGAGCAGGCCGGTGCGCTCGAGACCATGCTGGATCGCGTTGCCATCTACAAGGAAAAATCCGAGGCGCTGAAACTCAAGATCAAGAAGGCGATGAAGTACCCGATCACCATTCTGGCCATCGCGACCATCGTCACGGTGATCCTGCTGGTCAAGGTGGTGCCCACCTTCGCGGAACTGTTCGGCAGCTTTGGTGCCGAACTTCCCATGCCGACCCAGGTTGCCATCAATGCCTCGGAATGGCTGCAGGCGTGGGGAATCGTCGCCGCGTTGATCCTTGGCGGCATAGGCTATGTGTTCAGTGAGTTCAAGAAGCGGTCAAAGCCCTTTCGCGACTGGCTGGACAAGATGTACCTGAAGGCCCCGATTGCCGGCGACATCATCGTCAAGGCAACCGTTGCACGTTACGCGCGCACGCTGTCCACCACGTTTGCGGCCGGCGTGCCGCTGATCGAGTCGCTGAAGTCCTGCGCCGACGCCGCCGGGAACAATGTCTACTACACGGCCATCATGCGGATCCGCGATGACGTTGCCACCGGTCAGCAACTGACGTTCTCGATGCGCCAGACAGGGATCTTCCCGCCGATGGCCGTGCAGATGACGTCGATCGGTGAGGAATCCGGCGCACTGGACACCATGCTCGACAAGGTCGCGACCTATTACGAGGACGAAGTCGACGCCGCCGTGGATGGCCTGACATCCATGATGGAGCCGGCGATCATGGCGTTTCTCGGCGTCGTCGTCGGCGGCCTGCTGATCGCGATGTACATGCCGATCTTCCAGATGGGCAAGGTCGTCAGCGGCTGATCGTTATTGATGAGCGACAACACAATCCTGGTGTTCGCACTGCTCGGCGGCCTGTGCGTCGGCAGTTTCCTGAATGTCGTCATCCACCGCCTGCCACGCATGATGGAAGCGCGGTGGCGTGACGACTGTTTTCTTCTGGATCACCCTGACGGGCCACTGCCGGAGCGACCCGTCTACAACCTCGCAGTCCCACGCTCGGCCTGCCCGAATTGCGGACACCTGATCCGCTGGTACGAGAACATCCCCGTAGTGAGCTGGATTGTGTTGCGGGGCCGGTGCAGCAACTGCAGGACAGCCATCAGTCGTCGCTATCCGCTGGTGGAACTGGCAACCGGTCTGTTGACGGTGCTGGTGGTCCATTTCCTCGGTACGGACTGGTACACGATCGCGGCACTGCTGCTGACCTGGTCACTGGTCGCGCTCACGATGATCGACTACGACACGCAGTTGCTGCCGGACGATATCACGCTGCCGCTGCTGTGGCTGGGCCTGCTGGTTTCGCTCGCCGATGGCGGCGTGACGCCGACCGACGCCATCATCGGTGCAGCTGCAGGCTACCTCACGCTGTGGAGTGTTTATCAAGGCTTCCTGCTGCTGACCGGCAAGGAAGGCATGGGCTTCGGCGACTTCAAGTTGCTGGCCGCACTTGGCGCCTGGCTGGGCTGGCAGAAACTCGCGCTGGTGGTCGTGCTGTCCTCCGCCGTGGGCGCCGCGCTGGGCATCGCGCTTATCCTTCTGCTCGGTCGCGATCGCGCCCAACCGATGCCGTTCGGGCCGTTCCTCGCCATCGCCGGCTTCCTCGCCTTCCTGTGTGGCGATGCCCTGCTCGCCGGCCCGCTCCGGCTTTTCTCGCTGGGATAAAACGCATGTCACGGTTGATCATCGGCCTCACCGGCGGGATTGGCAGCGGCAAGACGGCCGCGTCGGACTGGTTCCAGGAACAAGGCATCACCATCGTCGATGCCGATGTCGTCGCGCGTGAAGTCGTCGAGCCGGGCACCGTCGCACTGGAACAGATCACCGTCCACTTCGGGGCCGGCGTATTGCAGGCCGACGGCACCCTGGATCGTGCCACGCTGCGGCGTATCGTGTTCGAAACACCGGAACAGCGCCGCTGGCTGGAGCAACTGCTGCATCCGCTGATCGCGCAGGAAATCGCCCGCCAGTTGGCGGCCGCCGACTCGCCCTACGCCATGCTGGTGTCCCCGCTGCTGTTCGAGACCGGGCAGAAGAATTTCGTCGCCCGCACACTGCTGATCGACGTGCCGGAAGAACTGCAACTGGCCCGCACGGCGGCACGGGACGGTGTCGAGGCCACCCAGGTGAAGTCGATCATGGCCGCGCAGATGTCGCGGGACGAGCGCCGACGGCGTGCCGATGACATCGTCGTCAACGACGCGGGGCTTGCCGAATTGCACGCGCAATTGCGGCCGATTCACGATGCCTACCTCGGGATGGCGGCAGGATGAAGAATCCGGGGCGCGACAAGCGTGAAAGTGGCAAGGAACCCGTGATTGCCTGCCCCCGCTGCGGGAAGGATGC
>JBKHWN010000175.1:0-15983 GCA_046566505.1 Gammaproteobacteria bacterium | reverse complement strand
GCCGGCATGGCCGGCTCGCTACAAGGTCGGCCCAGCCTGCCGTGAACAGGCCGTGGTGAGCCGGCCATGCCGGCGATCAACCCGGCGCGATCAATTCCGTCATCGGCCAGCGCGCACGCACGTTGATCGCGAGCGCCGCATGTTCACCGGCCAGCAACCGCTGCGCGCCGGCAAACGCGATCATCGCACCGTTGTCGCTGCAGAACTCGAAGCGCGGGTAGTGCACGCGGGCATCAAGCCGGCGCGCCATCGCATCCAGCGATTCACGCAACCGCACGTTCGCGCTGACCCCGCCGGCCACCACCAGATCACTGCGACGAGTCGCCTCCAGCGCGCGACGGCACTTCACCGTCAGCGTCTCCACCACCGCGTCCTGGAACGACGCGGCGATGTCGGCCTGCGCGGCTTCCGGCACTCGCCCGTCTGCGTCGCGCGCAGCCTTCACGGCCAGCAGCGCAGCGGTCTTCAGGCCGCTGAAACTGAAATCGAAACCCGGGCGGTCGATCATCGGCCGCGGGAAGGCATGCGCCGTCGGACTGCCGCACGTCGCCAGCTTCGCCAAAACCGGGCCGCCCGGGTAAGGCAGTCCCATCAGTTTGGCCGTCTTGTCGAAGGCCTCGCCGGCCGCATCGTCGATCGACTCACCCAGCAGCCGGTAGCGGCCGAGCCCCTCGACGTCCACCAACTGGGTGTGCCCGCCGCTGACCAGCAGCGCGACGAACGGGAAAGCCGGCGGGTTGTCCTCCAGCAGGGGGGCCAGCAGGTGCGCCTCCATGTGGTGGACCTCCACCGCCGGCACGTCCCAGGCCATTGCCAGCGCGCGGCCGGTGCAGGCGCCAACCAGCAGCGCCCCGGCCAGCCCCGGCCCGGCCGTATAGGCGATGCCGTCCACCGGCCGCGGCCCGGACAGCCCGGCCGCCGCCAGCACCTCGCGGACCAGCGGCAACAGCTTGCGCACGTGGTCGCGCGAGGCCAGCTCCGGCACCACCCCACCGTACTCGGCGTGCAGGGCGACCTGGCTGTAGAGCCGGTGCGCGAGCAGGCCGGCGTCCGTGTCATAGACGGCCACGCCGGTCTCGTCGCAGGAGGTTTCGATGCCGAGGATTCTCATGGGGCCGGCATTCTATGCCCGGAAGGCCCGGGGGTGGCTGGTATTTCCCCGGCCGGGTGGCTATCATGCGCGCCCTTCCCCGCCGTCCGGACGGTTTTCCGTCGCCGGTCGACAGGGCTACAGAACCCGGTTTCCACAGTCTCTTTTGGTAGGTGTATCCGAATGCCGCAAGTCAAACTCCGTGAAGGCGAGCCGTTCGACGTTGCCCTGCGTCGTTTCAAGCGCTCCTGCGAAAAAGCCGGCCTGCTGGCCGAAGTCCGTCGTCGCGAGGCCTATGAAAAGCCCACGATGGAACGCAAGCGCAAGAAGGCTGCTGCCGTGAAGCGCCACCAGAAGAAGGTGTCGCGCGAAGCGGTCAATCGCCAGCGGATGTATTGATACACCGCCTGCTGTTCCCGTTCCGGCCCGCCTCGCGGGCCGGTTTCGTTTCCGGAGGTCGTCGATGTCGGATATCAAGGCCCGTCTCACCGAAGCCATGAAGGCCGCGATGCGTGCGCAGGACAAGGAACGCCTGGGTGCCGTGCGCCTGGCGCTGTCGGCGATCAAGCAGATCGAGGTCGACGAGCGCCGGGAACTGAGCGACGCCGACGTGCTCGCGGTGCTCGACAAGATGGTCAAGCAGCGCCGCGAATCCGTGGCGCAGTACGAGCAGGCCGGTCGCGCCGAACTCGCCGCCGCAGAGAACGCCGAGATCGTCGTGTTGCAGGAATTCCTGCCGGCACAATTGTCCGAGGCGGAAATCGACGCGCTGGTTGCGCAGGCGATAACCGAATCCGGCGCCGCCGGCATGCGCGACATGGGCAAGGTGATGAACCTGCTGCGTCCGCAATTGGCCGGCCGCGCGGACATGGGCGCCGTCAGCAACCGCATCAAGGCCAGGCTGGGCGGCTGACTCCGCCGTCGCCCGCGCGGCTGCCACAGGCGATGCCCGGGCAGCCGCATGCCGTTGCGTCACCGAACCCGCGCACTACAGCTTCGATGATTCCCGCGACGCCAGCTTCAGGCCGACGCGGCGCACCACGCCATCCTCGATCTCGCGCACGGTCAGCGTGACCTTTTCCAGTTTCAGGCGGTCACCCACCACCAGTCGCCGGCCCAGTCGCTCGGCCAGCAGTTCGGCCAGCGTGAGCGCGCCGTCCACCTCGGCCAGTGCGATGCCGTAGGCAGCGGCCACGTCGGCGACGCCGGCCCGGCCATCGAGCACGAATTCCCCGAAGAAGCGCTGCGTGCTGCGCCGCTCGGCCGCCGCCAGCGGCGTGAAGGCGCGCAACAGCCGCCCTTCGTCGGCCGGCTGCACCAGCGCGATCACCACGTCGCCGATGACGATGCGTTCGTTTTCCGACGGGAACAGCAAGCGCCCGTCGCGCACGATCGCACTGCAGGCCGAAGCGCCGGCCGGCGAGATGTCCTCGAACAGCGGCAGCGCGGTTCGCCCGACGCAGGGCGCACCGGCTTCCACCGGCAGCGTCACGATCTCCGGCGCCGGCTCCATCGGCACCGGCAACACGATGCGCTCCAGGTCACGCTCGCGGGTCGGCAACTGCACGCGCAGCAGGCGGGCAACCCAGGGCACCGACGTGCCCTGGACCAGCAGCGAGCCGAGCACCACCGCGAAGGTCACCTCGAACAGCAGCACCGCGTTTTTCAGGCCGGCCATGATCGGGAACAGCGCGAGCACGATCGGCACCGCGCCGCGCAGGCCCACCCAGGCGATGAACGTCGTCTCGCGCACCGGGAAACGGAACGGCAGCAGGCACAGCCAGACCGCAACCGGCCGCGCGACGAAAATCAGGAACAGCACGAGCAACACGGCGAGGCCGGCACTGCCGGTGATTTCAGTCGGCGTCACCAGCAACCCGAGCACCAGGAACATGCCCGCCTGCGACAGCCAGGCCAGGCCGTCCATCACTCGCAACACGTGCTCGGTCGCGTGCGTCGGCCGGTTGCCGATGACCAGGCCCGCCAGGTAAACGGCGAGAAAACCGCTGCCGCCGAGCGCGTTGACCAGGGAGAACAGCAACAACCCGCCGGACACGATCAGCAGCGCGTACAGCCCTTCCGCCAGCTGCACCCGCGCCAGCAGCGACGCCAGCAAAAAGCCGCCGGCCACGCCACCGAGTCCGCCAAGGCCGAACTGCTGCGCGAAATCCGACAGCAGCGCGGCACCGCCCTTCGCCTCGCCGGACAGGATCCACTCGACCATCACCAGCACGAGGAAGATCGCCATCGGGTCGTTGGCGCCGGACTCGATCTCGAGCGTCGAGGTGACGCGTTCGTTGAGCCGGATGCGGCTCTGCCGCATCAGCGAGAACACGGCCGCCGCATCGGTCGAACCGACGATGGCGCCCAGCAGCAAGCCATAGCGCCAGTCGAGGCCGGTGATCGCCACCACGAAGGCGCCGAGCAGCGCCGCAGTGACCACCACCCCGAGCGTCGCCAGCGTGAGCGACGGTGCCAGCGCAACACGAAAGCTGCGCGCGCGGGTCCGCAGCCCGCCGTCAAGCAGGATCACCGCCAGCGCGAGATTGGCCACCAGGAACGCCGTGTCGAAGTCGCCGAACTGGATGCCGCCCGGCCCGTCCTCGCCGGCCAGCATCCCGACGCCGAGGAACAGCAACAGCAACGGCACGCCCAGGCGCAGCGTCAGGTTGCTCAGCAGGATGCTGGTGAACAGCAGCAGGCTGCCGGCGAACAGAAGGGTGTTGACGTCATCCATGGTGGAGACGGGAACTCCGTGCGCAGGGCGGGGACAAAAACCCGGCGCGCACGGCGGTCGCGGTACGCAGCGGGATACGGGATCAGGGTGTGCCGGCAGGTTAGCATACGGCTGCCGCGTGTTCCGGCACGGCGCCCGCGCCGCACGGTGCGCCGGCCATCGAAGACGAGAAGGAACTGGCGCCGATGCAGACCGACGATCACAACCCCGCCTGGCACGCCCTCTCCGCCGGGGAGGCACTGTCCGCGCTCGACAGCGACCGGCGCGCCGGACTGTCCGCTGCCGAGGCCCGGACCCGGCTGGCGCAAACCGGGCCGAACCGTCTGCCCGAACCGCCGCGTCGCGGCCCGCTGCTTCGCTTCCTCGGCCAGTTCCGCAACCTGCTGATCTACGTACTGCTCGGCGCCGCCGTGACCACGCTGGCCCTGGGCCACCTGCTCGACACCGCCGTGATCCTCGGCGTGGTGCTGGTCAATGCCCTTATCGGCTTCCTGCAGGAAGGCAGGGCCGAGCAGGCCGTGGACGCCATCCGGCGGCTGCTTTCCCTGCGCGCCGTTGCCTTGCGTGACGGCACCCGCCGGGAAATCGACGCCGACGAACTGGTGCCCGGCGACATCGTTTTCCTGCAGTCCGGCGACAAGGTGCCCGCCGACCTGCGTCTGCTCGAGGTGCGCAGCCTGCGCATCGAGGAGTCGGCGCTTACCGGCGAGTCCGTCGCCGTCGAGAAGCAGACGGCGACGGTGGCGGCCGATGCACCGGTCGGCGACCGCAGTTGCCTCGCCTTCACCGGCACGCTGGTCACCTTCGGCCAGGGCACGGGCATCGTGGTCGCCACCGGCGGCCACACGGAGATCGGCCGCGTGCAGGGCATGCTGGCGGAGGTCGAGCAACTGACCACGCCCTTGCTGCGCAAGGTCGCGGTGTTCGGCCGCCGGCTGACCGTGCTGATCCTCTGCGTCGCCGCCGCGACCTTCGCCTCCGGCGTCCTGCTGCACGGCTACGCGCCATCCGCGATGTTCATGGCCGCCGTCGGCCTCGCCGTCGCCGCAATTCCCGAAGGTCTGCCGGCAATCATGACCATCGCGCTGGCCATCGGCATGCAGCGCATGGCGCGACGGCACGCGATCGTCCGCCGCCTGCCCGCCATCGAGGCGCTCGGCTCGGTGACCGTGATCTGCTCGGACAAGACCGGCACGCTGACCCGCAACGAGATGACAGTGCAGGAAATCCTGCTTGCCGACAGCAACGTGCAGGTCAGCGGCTCCGGTTACGCCCCGCACGGCGCGCTGTTGCGCGACGGCAGCGAACTCGACATCGGCCCGGAGGCGCTGCTCCGCGAGGTCGCACGCGGCGCGCTGCTGTGCAACGAGGCCCGGCTGCACCGTGTTGATGAAGACTGGCAGGTCGAGGGCGATCCCATGGAGGGCGCGCTGCTGGCACTGGCCATGAAGGCGGGTCTGGATCCCGCTTTCGAACACGAGGCCTGCCCGCGCACCGACGTAATACCGTTCGAGTCCGAGCACGCGTTCATGGCCACGCTGCACCACGACCACACGGGCCACGGTTTCATCGTCGTCAAGGGCGCGCCCGAGCGCGTGCTCGCGATGTGCCGCCGACAGCGCTCCGGTGACGGGCCGAGCCCGCTCGACGCCGATCACTGGCACGCGCTTGCCGAGCGCGCGGCCAGCCAGGGACAACGCGTGCTGGCCATTGCCACGCGGGCGGTGCATGGCGAGCAACGCACGCTGCGCTTCGACGACGTGTGCGACCTGGACATGCTTGCGCTGTTCGCCATCGCCGATCCGCCACGCGAGGAAGCCATCGACGCCGTCGCCCGCTGCCGGGCCGCCGGCATCGCGGTCAAGATGATCACCGGCGACCATCTCGTCACCGCGCGCGCGATCGGCCAGCGCATCGGGCTCGACGCCGACGTGCTGGCGCTCGCCGGCACCGACATCGCGCAGATGGACGATGCCAGCCTGCGCGAGGCGGTCGCCGAGGTCGACGTGTTCGCCCGCGCCAGCCCGGAGCACAAGTTGCGGCTGGTCGAGGCCCTGCAGGCGCGTGGCGAGATCGTGGCGATGACCGGCGACGGCGTGAATGACGCGCCGGCGCTCAAGCGGGCGGACGTCGGCATCGCGATGGGGCTGCGCGGGACCGAAGCCGCCAAGGAGTCGGCGGAGATCGTGCTCGCCGACGACAACTTCGCCTCGATCAGCCATGCCGTCGAGGAAGGCCGCGCCGTCTTCGACAACGTGCGCAAGGCCATGCTGCACGTGCTGCCCGCGAGCGGCGGCCAGTCCGCGATGATCCTGGTACCCATCCTGCTCGGCATGGGCACCACGGCGCCGATCACGCCGGTGCAGATCCTGTGGGTGAACATGGTCTGCACGGTGACCCTCGCGCTGGCGCTCGCCTTCGAGCCGCCGGAGCCGAACGTGATGAGCCGCGCGCCCCGTGTGCCGGACGGCCCGCTGCTGCCGGGCTGGCTGGGCTGGCGGGTCGCGATGGTGTCGCTGCTGCAACTGACCGGCTCGCTCGGCCTGTTCCTGTGGCTCAGGGATTCCGGCGAAAGCCTTGAGTACGCGCGCACCGCCGCCGTGAACGCGCTGGTGTTCGGCGAAGCGTTCTACCTGCTGACCTGCCGGCACCTGTCCGCGTCGGCGCTGTCGCGGCGCGGATTGACCGGCAACCGCAAGATCTACGGCTCGCTGGCGACGCTGGTACTGCTGCAGGCCGCGTTCGTGTACCTTCCGCCGCTGCAACGCTGGTTCGGCACCACCGCGCTCTCCGCGGACACCTGGAGTGCCATCCTGCTCTTCGGCATCACCGTGCTGCTGGTCGTCGAGGTTGAAAAGGCCTGGCGACGCCGGCAGCACAACACCGGCTAGGAACCCGAGTCCGCCCCATGGAAAACGCCTACTACGAATTCGCCGCGCTGCTCGCCATTTCCGCCGGGCTCGGCGCCGTCGCCGTGCGCCTGCGCCAACCGCTGCTGCTGGCCTACATCGTGGTCGGCATCGTCGTCGGCCCGGCGCTGCTCGGCTGGACCACGACGCACGAGCCGGTCGAACTGCTGGCCGAACTGGGCGTGACCATCCTGCTGTTCGTGGTCGGCCTGAAACTGGACATGCGGCTGGTGCGCCACCTCGGCCCGGTCGCGCTCGCCACCGGCCTCGGCCAGCTCGCCTTCACCATCGTGTTCGGCTTCCTGCTCTGCCTGGCCATGGGCATGGATGTCACCAAATCCGTGTACGTCGCCATCGCGCTGACCTTCTCCAGCACCATCATCATCGTCAAGCTGCTCTCGGACAAACGCGAGATCGATTCGCTGCACGGACGCATCGCCATGGGCTTCCTCATCGTGCAGGACATCGCGGTAGTGGTCGCGATGATGCTGATGGGCTCGCTGCGCGGCGGCGACGGCGACGGCGGCATCGCGCTGATCGCCGCGTCGGTCGTGCTGCGGCTGGCCATCGCCATCGGCCTGATCATCCTGCTGATGCGCTACGTGCTGCCGCGCGTGATGGAATCGCTGGCGAAGTCGCAGGAGCTGCTGCTCATTTTCGCCATCGCCTGGGGCACGGCACTGGCCGCCACCGGCGAGTTCTTCGGCTTCAGCAAGGAAGTCGGCGCCTTCCTGGCCGGCTTCTCGCTGGCCTCGACCGTCTACCGCGAAACCATCGGTGCCCGCCTGTCCAGCCTGCGCGACTTCCTGCTGCTGTTCTTCTTCGTGGCCCTGGGCGCCAAGCTTGATTTCAACTCGCTGGGCGGCGAACTCTGGCCGGCGTTGGTGCTGTCGCTGTTCGTGTTGATCGGCAACCCGCTGATCGTCATGGCCATCATGGGCTACATGGGTTACCGCGCGCGCACCGGCTTCCTCGCCGGCCTGACCGTCGCGCAGATCAGCGAATTCTCCATCGTGTTCGTCGCCATGGGCATCACGCTCGGCCACGTCGGCGTCGATGCGCTGGGCCTGGTCACGCTGGTCGGCCTGGTCACGATCACGATGTCCACCTACATGATTCTCTACTCGCAGCAACTGCATCACCGGCTCGCCGGTTGGCTGCACGTCTTCGAGCGGCGCGACTCGTTCCGTGAAAACGCCGCGGTCGGCGAGGACGTGGCGGCCGAACCGGCCGATGTCATCGTGTTCGGCATGGGCCGCTACGGCAGCCGGCTGGTCGAACACCTGCACAAGCACGAAGTGAGCGTGCTATGCGTCGATTTCGATCCGGAAGTCGTGCGCCACCTGCACCGGCGCAACCTGCAGGCACGCTTCGGCGACGCCGGAGACCCGGATTTCCTGGAAACCCTGCCCCTGCGCAGCGCACGCTGGGTAGTCAGCACGCTGCCGCAACCGGACATCAACATCGCGTTGCTGCAGGGTCTTCGGGACGGCGGCTTCAGCGGCACCGCCGCCGTGGCCGCACACCACGATGCCGACGGCGGCCGCCTGCGCGCCGCCGGCGCCGACCGCGTCATCTATCCGTTCCGCGACGCCGCGGATTTCGCCGCGGAAAACATCGAGCACGACATCCTGCCGGAGGCACGCCCATGAGCACCATCAGCCGCATCCTCGCCGCCACCGATTTCTCCGATGCCGGCCGGCGCGCGACGCAACGCGCCGTGCGCCTCGCCCGCCAGGGCAGCCTGCCGCTGCAACTGCTGCACGTGATCTCGCCGGCCAGCCTCGGCGTCTGGCAGCGGCTCACCCAGCGCGCGGATGACCATGACCTGCGCAGCGAAGCGGAGGCACGACTGGGGCAACTGCTGGCGGATTGTGGCGACCTCGCTGCCGACATCCCCGCCCACATCCGCATCGACGAAGGCAATGTCGGCGACGGCATCGCCGGCGCCGCGGCCGCGCTCGATCATGTACTGCTGGTGCTCGGCGCGCGCGGCGAGAGCACCTTGCGCGACCTGCTGCTGGGCAGCACCACCGAGCAGGTGCTGCGCAAGTCCGACCGCTCGCTGCTCGCGGTGCGTGCCGATGCCGACCGCGACTACCGGCAGGTGCTGGTGCCGGTCGATTTCTCGCCGCACGCGCGCGGCGCGCTGGAAATCGCGGCGCAACTGGCGCCGGCCGCCGCCATCACCGTGCTGCACGTGTTCGATGCCCCCATCGAAGGCAAGCTGGAGTTCGCCGGCGTCCCGGCGGCCGACATCGAGGCCTACCGGCAACGCGGACAGCGCGAGGCCGAATCGATGCTGCACGCGTTCATCCAGGACATGCCCCCGGCGATCCGCAACCGGGTCGTGCCGGATGTCACCTTCGGCTATCCCGCCATCACCATCCTCGAGAAGGCGACTGCACTGGGTTGCGACCTGCTGGCCATCGGCAAGCACGGCCGCTCGGTGGTCGAAGAATGGGTACTCGGCAGCGTGACGCAGCACGTGCTGCGCCATGCCCGCTGCGACGTGCTGGCCGCGCACCACCACGGCTGATCCGGCAGACATGCACGCCGGCTCGCTGCCAGGCATCCTGCTGCTGCTGGGAACGGCCGTCGCGGTCGTGCTGCTGTTCCAGCGCCTGCGCGCGCCATCCAGCCTCGGCTACCTGCTCGCCGGCATCATCCTCGGCCCGCACACCATCGGGCCGGCGCTGGATGCGCCGGGCGTGCAGGCGCTGGCCGAATTCGGCATCGTGTTCCTGCTGTTCACCATCGGCCTGAACTACTCGCTGCCGCAGTTGCAGGCCCTGCGCGGCCAGATCTTCCTGCTCGGCACCGGCCAGGTCGTGCTGACCACGCTGGTGGTCGGCCTGCTCGCCTGGCTGGGCGGCCTGTCGCCGGCAGCCGCCTTCGTCGTCGGTGCCGTCGTCGCCCAGTCTTCAACCACGA
Source organism: Gammaproteobacteria bacterium (assembly GCA_046566505.1). Lineage (GTDB taxonomy): Bacteria > Pseudomonadota > Gammaproteobacteria > Pseudomonadales > JADFDG01 > JADFDG01. The sequence continues at coordinate 6,313 of JBKHWN010000175.1, read as the reverse complement.
TCATCACCCGGCAACTGGCCGAACAGGGCGAAGAGCACAGCCACCACGGACGGCTCGGCACGGCGATGTCCGTGTTCCAGGACGTCACTGCCGTGCCGTTCATCGTGGTCATTCCGGTGCTCGGCGCGATGGCCGGCACCGGCCTGCCGTTCGGGCCGCTGGCCTGGGCGCTGGCCAAGGCACTGCTGGCACTCGCTCTGGTGCTGGTACTCGGCCGCCTGCTGATGCGCCCGTTGTTCCACGTCGTGGCGACCAGGCGATCCGCCGAACTGTTCACGCTCACCGTGCTGTTCATCTCGCTGCTCGCGGCCTGGACCACCGGCAGCCTCGGCCTGTCCATGGCCTTTGGTGCCTTCCTCGCCGGCATGGTGCTCGGCGAGACCGAATTCCGGCATCAGGTCGAGGCAGCCATCCGCCCGTTCCGCGACGTGCTGATCGGCCTGTTCTTCGTCGGCATCGGCATGCTGTTCGACCCGGGCAACCTGGCCCCGGTCTGGTATCTGGCCGTGCTCGGCGGCATCGGACTGCTGCTGGTGAAAGCGCTGCTGGTGGCTGCCATCGTCCGCCATGCCGGTGTCGACACCCGCACCGCCCTGCGCACCGGCCTGCTGCTCGGCGTCGGCGGCGAATTCGGCCTCGCGTTGCTGGCCATCGCGCTGGAGGCCAGCGTCATCGATCATCGCCTCGCACAGATCCTGATCGGCTCGCTGCTGTTTTCCATGGTCTGCGCGCCCTGGGTGATCCGGCACAACCACCCGCTGGCCAGCCGGCTCGCCGCACAACCGGCGACGGTGCCGGACGACACGCTGCCGGCGCCGCACGCCGAACAAACCGGGCAGATGCGCGACCACGTCGTGATCTGCGGCTTCGGAAGAATCGGACAGAACGTCGCCGCCTTTCTCGATGCAGAAAAAATTCCCTACATCGCACTCGACCTCGATGCCGGACGCGTGCGCGAGGCGCACCTCGCCAGCAAGCCGGTGTTCTTCGGCGACTGCACCGAACGGCCGGTTCTGGATGCCGTCGGCGTGGCCCACGCGCGCCTGGTGGTCATCAGCCTGGACGACATCGAACCGGCGCGTGCGGCGCTGCGCAATGTCAGGGCCGTGAGCAGCGAGGTGCCGGTGATGGTGCGCACCCGGAACGAACAGCATGTCGCCGAATTGCAGGCCGCCGGTGCTACCGAGGTCATCCCCGAGATGCTTGAGGCCGGTCTGGTCATCGCCTCCCAGGCGCTGCGGCTGCTGGCGGTACCGGTCGCCCGCATCGCCGAACTGTCCCGCTCGCAGCGCGCCTCCCGCTACCGGTTGCTGCGCGAACTGTTCCCCGGCGACGCGTACCCGAATCCACCCACCGACGCCGCCGCCGACCGGTTGCATCCGGTCCCGGTGCCGGCCGGCAGCGGCGCGGTCGGTCAGGCGATCGGCGGCCTGGCGCTGGGCGCCGTCGCCGTCACGGCACTGGTCCGCGACGGCGAGCGTGTCCTGTCGCCCGCGCCGGACACGGCACTGCGCGCGGAGGACGTGCTGGTGCTGTTCGGGCGACCGGACGACCTGCTGCGCGCCGAACGGCAACTGCTGCAGCCGTCGTGACCCGATCCGTCCTGCCCCGCCCCCGCCCGGCCCGGATGCCCCGCGGCTGGCGTAGACTGGCGGCCCGCTGAACGCGCGCGCCCGCCCATGTCCGGCCTGATCCCGCAATCCTTCATCGACGACCTGCTCGCCCGTACCGACATCGTCGGCGTGGTCGAGTCGCGCGTGCCGCTGAAGCGGGCCGGCCGCAACTGGATGGCCTGCTGCCCGTTCCACAAGGAAAAAACGCCGTCGTTCACCGTCAGCCCGGACAAGCAGTTCTATTACTGCTTCGGCTGCGGCGCCACCGGCAACGCCATCGGCTTCCTGATGGACTACGAGCGGCGCAGTTTTCCCGAGGCCGTCGAGGAACTCGCCGGCCGCGCCGGGCTCACCGTGCCGCACGACAGCGGCGGCGACGAGGCACAGCAGTCGCGTTTTCGCGCGCTGTACGACCTGCTCGGGCAGGCCGACCGCTACTACCAGCAGCAACTGCGCCGGCACGCGCTTCGCGCACGCGCGGTGGACTACCTCAAGGGCCGCGGCCTCACCGGCGAGATCGCCCGCCGCTTCGGCCTGGGCTACGCACCGCCCGGCTGGGACAACCTGCTCGCCGCGCTCGGCACTGACGACAGCAAACGTGCGCAACTCACCGAGTGCGGCCTGCTGATCGCCCAGGACGAACGCACCTACGACCGCTTCCGCGACCGCGTGATGTTCCCCATCCGGGACCTGCGCGGCCGGGTGATCGGGTTCGGCGGCCGGGTGATCGGTGACGGCAAGCCCAAGTACCTCAACTCGCCGGAAACGCCCGTCTTCCACAAGGGCCGCGAACTCTACGGGCTGTACGAGGCGAAGCAGACCAGCCGCACACTGGAGCGGCTACTGGTGGTGGAGGGCTACATGGATGTCATCGCCCTCGCGCAGCAGGGCATCGGCAACGCCGTCGCCACGCTCGGCACCGCCTGCACCGCCGACCACGTGGACCTGCTGTTCCGGCACGCGAACGAGATCGTCTTCTGCTTCGACGGCGACGCCGCCGGCCGCAAGGCCGCCTGGCGCGCGCTGGAAACCACGCTGCCGAAGATGCAGGACGGGCGCAGCGCCCGCGTGCTGTTCCTGCCCGACGGCCACGATCCGGACAGCCTGGTGCGCGCCGAGGGCCCGGACGCGTTCAACGCCCGGCTCGACCGTGCCGACAGTCTCGACGACGTGCTGCTCGCCCAGCTCGCGTCGCAGGTCGACCTCGCGCGCAGCGACGGCCTGGCCCGGCTGGCCGCGCTGGCCCGTCCTTACGTCGCGCAGATTCCCGGCGACGTGCTGCGCTCGCTGGTCATCGGCAAGCTGGCCGACCTCACCCACGTCGACCCGCGCCTGCTGGCCGGCGCCCCACCCGCCCGGACGCCGGGCCGCTACCCGGAAGACCACCGGCCGCAGGACAACCGGGAACCGGACGACGAGCCGCCACCCTGGGGCGACATGCCACCCGACGCGCCACCCGCCCGCGGCAGGCGCCCCGTGCAAGGCAAACCCCGGCGCGGTACGCCGCGGCCGGTCAGTGCCGCCGGCCACATCGTCCGCCGCCTGCTGCTGGCCCCCGAGCTCGGCCGCGACTTCACCCTGCTGCCGGAGTTGCGCGGGCTGGAGCAGCCCGATGTCGCCCTGCTCTGCGAAGTGCTGGATATCCTCCATGACAGCGAGTACCCGTCGGTGGCGGCCCTGTTCGGCCGGCTGCGCGGCAGCGACCACGAGGAAGCACTCGCTGACCTCGCAGGCCGCGAATTCCTTGAAGGCGGCCCCCACACCGATGCCGGCCTGCTGGCCCTGCGCGGGGACATTGCCGGCGGCCTGCGCCAACTGGAACTGGCCTGGCTCGATGACGAAATCTCCCGCGAACTGCGCAAGGCGGAAGGCCCCGACGGCATCCGCCTGCGTGAACTCCTGGCCCGCCAGCAGGAGCTCAAGAGCGCCCTGCACGCCCCCCGGGAACCCTGACGCAAGCGCTGGCCCACACCCGGCCTCGCCGGTATAATCCGCCGTCCCCTCCAACGGCCGCCCGCTCCGGAACTTCGCGTCCCGGCCCGTGTCCGTTAGTCCTACTTCCACGCAATCACGGTGCCCGATGGCCAACGATAAAGAGAGCCAGCAGTCGCTGCTCAAGAACCTGATCGCACGCGGCAAGGAACAGGGCTATCTCACCTTCGCCGAGATCAACGACCACCTCCCCGACAGCGTCACCGACACCGACCAGGTCGAGGACATCATCGCGCTGATCAACGACATGGGGATCAGCGTCGTCGAGCGCGCACCGGAAGCCGATGAACTGAACCTCGACGAGAACGCCGTCGAGGCCACCGACGAAGTCGCCGCGGAAGAAGCCGTCGCCGTGCTCGCCGCCGTCGAATCCGAACCCGGCCGCACCACGGACCCGGTGCGCATGTACATGCGCGAGATGGGCACCGTCGAACTGCTGACCCGCGAAGGCGAGATCGTCATTGCCAAGCGCATCGAGGAAGGCATCCGCGAAGTCCTGAGCGCACTCGCCTGGTGGCCGGGCAGCGTCGAGAAAGTGCTGAAGGAATACGAAGCGGTAGAAGCCGGCACGCGCAAGATCACCGACATCATTGCCGGTTACCTGGACCCGAACGACGACGGCGCCGCCATCACCGCGCTGAACGGTGAAGGCAGCTTCGCGCCGGCCGCTGCCAAGGCAGCCAAGGGCAAGGACGCGAAAACCGAGAAGGCAGAGAAGCCGGAAAAACCGGGCAAGCCCGGCAAGGGCGCCAAGGCGGCCCCGGTGGCCGCCGAGGAAGAGGCCGAGGAAGAAACCACGGGCGAAGCGGCCACCGAGGACGAGGAAGAACAGTCCACGATCGACCCGGAAGTGGCGCGCCAGCGCTTCCACTCCCTGCGCGACGCGCTGAAGAAACTGCATGCCGCAGAGAAAAAATACGGGCGCGACCACAAGTCCTGGCAGAAGGCCATGGAACGCGTTGCCGAAGAATTCACCATGTTCAAGCTCGTGCCGCGCGTGTTCGACGACCTGACGCGCACCGTGCGCATCTCGCTCGACGAAGTGCGCAAGAACGAACGCGAGATCATGGCCATCTGCGTCCGCAAGGCGCGCATGGACCGCCAGGAGTTCATCAAGACCTTCCCCGGCAACGAAACCAACACCGCCTGGCTGGCCGAACAGAAAAAGGCCAGGAAGAAGTTTGCCGCCCTGCTCGAACCGTACGCCGAGGACATCCAGCGCATCCAGAACCGCATGGTGCTCATCGAGCAGAACACCGGGCGCAGCGTGCAGGAAGTCAAGGACATCAACCGCCGCATCTCCATGGGCGAGGCACAGGCGCGTCGCGCCAAGAAGGAAATGGTCGAGGCCAACCTGCGCCTCGTCATCTCCATCGCCAAGAAGTACACCAACCGCGGCCTGCAGTTCCTCGACCTGATCCAGGAAGGCAACATCGGCCTGATGAAGGCGGTGGACAAGTTCGAATACCGCCGCGGCTACAAGTTCTCCACGTATGCCACCTGGTGGATCCGCCAGGCCATCACCCGTTCGATCGCCGACCAGGCGCGCACCATCCGCATCCCGGTGCACATGATCGAGACGATCAACAAGATCAACCGCGTCCAGCGCCAGATGCTGCAGGAAATGGGCCGCGAACCGACGCCCGAAGAACTCGGCAAGCGCCTGGAAATGCCCGAAGACAAGGTGCGCAAGGTCCTGAAGATCGCGAAGGAACCGATCTCCATGGAAACCCCGATCGGCGACGACGAGGATTCGCACCTGGGCGATTTCATCGAGGACTCGGTCTCCGTGTCCCCGATCGAGGCCGCCACCTCCGAGGGCCTGCAGGAAGCCGTGCGCGAAGTGCTGGCCAACCTCACCGCCCGCGAGGCGAAGGTGCTGCGCATGCGCTTCGGCATCGACATGAACACCGACCACACGCTGGAGGAAGTCGGCAAGCAGTTCGACGTCACCCGCGAGCGGATCCGCCAGATCGAGGCCAAGGCACTGCGCAAGCTGCGTCACCCGACGCGCTCCGAGCAGTTGCGCTCGTTCCTGGATTCGGATCAGTAATCTCAAGTCTTCAGGGGCGAGCGAGCGAAGGCAGGTCTAGGCGGCAGGCACCTGAGGGACCGGAGCGTAGCAGCGCTACGTGAGGATCCCGAAGGGGCCGACAACGACGACATGCCGAGCGCAGCCGCCCCCGCACAGTTTCGGGCCTGTAGCTCAGTTGGTTAGAGCAGGGGACTCATAATCCCTTGGTCCTCGGTTCAAGTCCGAGCGGGCCCACCAATAAAATCAATGGGTTGCAACGCACCGGGAAGAGGCCGTCTCTCACCGCGTGATGAGGCCCTCTCCCGCCCTTCGGGCACCCTCTCCCGCGCGCGGGAGAGGGGCGGCGGAACCGCGGGCGGTGAGCCGACCTGGCTGAAAAGGGCTGCCTGCTGAAACTCCCGGGCGGCGGGCGCAGTACGCGGTACGCGGTACGCGGTCAACTGGCCTGGCGATGTCACGGCACAGGGTCGCGGAGACACATCGCCATGAAGCCAGCAGCAGGGCCACGCCAGGCCGCCCGGTCACCGGACAGGAACCTGCAACTGACCTGTATCAGCACAACGGCGGCCAACTTGAGCGAACCTGCCCCATCGCAGTTGTCGGCGGCACTAATATCTGCCGCCTGCCGGGAGGTCCTGCCTGAGGGCAGGCTTCCGGCTTCACCCCGCCATGA
>JBKHWN010000174.1:0-6494 GCA_046566505.1 Gammaproteobacteria bacterium | reverse complement strand
TGCGCCGGACTTCATAATGGACGTGCGGGCCCGTGGAACGCCCCGTACTGCCCAGAATGGCAATGGCCTGCCCTTCCTGGACGATGTCACCCGGGCGCACCAGCACCTTGCTCGCATGCGCATAGAGGGTGGTAATTCCGTCCCCATGGTTGATTTCCACCATCAGCCCGTAGCCCGGATGCCTGCCGGCGGCCATCACGATGCCCGCGCCGGTGGCCACGATGTCGGATCCCGGCGGACCTGCATAGTCCACTCCCTTGTGGAAGGCCAGGGCGCCATGGAAGGGATCGATCCGCTGCCCGAAAGTCGAACTGAGGTAGCCGACACGCACCGGGTTGCCCGCCAGGAAGTTTTCCTCGCGCAGCCGGCCGCCCGCCATCAACCCTTCCAGCACCCGAAGCTCCGCCTCCCGCGCATCAATCCTCGCCATGAGGTCATCCAGGGCCGTGACAAAATCCGCTCGCGCGAACGCCGCGCCATCCCCGCCGGCTTGCCCCTCCTCCGGTCCCCCGACGGACGGTGCCCGGGAAAAATCGAATTCCCCGTCACTGATGCGGCCGGCACGAGCCAGGCGCTCCCCGAGCGCGTCGAGCCGTAAAACCCGGGCCTGGATCTCCGCCATGCGCAGCGTCAGCGCCTTGAGCCGCTCCTCGGCTGTCTCGCGGGCCGCCTTCACGGCCAGCTTCTGGGTCTGCAGCCGCTCACGCCACCCGGCAGCGGTTTCCCGACCCACATGCCCGCTGATGAACGGGTCCTCGCTCACCAGCGAGAAAACGAAGTATCCGCCGGCGGCCCCGCCCAGCGGCAGCAGCAACACGACCGCCGCAAGCAGCAGATACCAGCGCCGCGGCAGTGGAATGGTTCGACTGAATCCCCGATGGGGGTCAAGTATGATGAGTTTCATCGTCCCACTATTCTTGTCGAGAGCCGCAGGTGCGCAACGGCAATGGTTCGCAACATCCCGCTCATTCCGGTGACCGGGAGGATGTCGCAATGTCAATGGGTAGCCAGCAGGCTAACACCCGGGTCGAAGGATCGCTCGCCCGAATTTATCAATCCTTGACGCTGTTCTCGCAGTTGACGGACAAGGTCCGCTCACTGGTCGACCAGCGGCTGGCCGCGCACCTTACCGTGACCGGCTGGGATGGCGAAACCCTTCGGATCGCACTGGACCAGCCCGCGCTGGCGACGCGCTGGCGGTTCCAGGAACCCGCCCTCCTGCGCCTTCTCGCCCGCGACGGCGATGACATGGCGAACCTCCGCCGGATCCGGCTGGTCATCCTGTCCCCCAGGGCGGCCCTGGCATCCCGCCGCTCCCCGTCACGGCTGGATCAGGCCCCGACGACTGCGCTGCGGGACCTGGCGGCGACGGAGACCCATGGAGCACTCAGGCAGGCGCTGGACAGGCTGGCAAAAGCCGCCGAGAACGCACGGCGAGGATCCTGAGCGCCCCCGGCCGGGGGCTGCGGATGGATTACTCCCCGGCCAGGGCGGCGTGAGCGTAGGAAATGGGCGAGGCGTCCTCGCTGTCGAAACTGACCAGTTCCCAGGCGTCCGGCTGGGCCAGCAGGGCTCGCAACAACTGGTTGTTCAGGGCATGGCCTGACTTGTGGCCGCGATACTCCCCGATCACGTTGTAGCCCAGCAGGTACAGGTCGCCGATGGCATCGAGGATCTTGTGCTTGACGAACTCGTCCTCGTATCGCAACCCGTCCTCGTTGAGGATCCGGTAGTCATCGACAACGATCGCATTCTCCGTACTGCCGCCCAGCGCCAGATTCCTGGATCGCAGGTGTTCGATATCACGCATGAAACCGAAGGTGCGGGCGCGACTGACCTCCCGGACGAACGAGGTGGTCGAGAAGTCGACGCTCGCCGTCTGGTCCCGCCCGCGGAACACGGGGTGGTCGAACTCGATCGTGAACGTCACCTTGAAGCCATTGAACGGCAGGAAGGTGGCGCTCTTGTCCCCGTCGGTGACGGTGACCTCCCGCTTGATCCGGATGAGTTTCTTCGCAGCCCGCTGCTCGGCAATGCCAGCGGACTGCAGCAGGAAGACAAAGGGCCCGGCGGAGCCATCCATGATCGGCACTTCTGCGGCCGAAAGTTCGACGATGGCGTTGTCGATGCCCAGGCCGGCGAAGGCACTCATCAGGTGCTCGATGGTCGATACCTTCACGTCCCCCTTGACCAGCGTGGTCGACAGCATCGTCTCGCCGACGCTGTGGGCCCTGGCCGGGATTTCGACCACTGGATCCAGGTCGATTCGCCGGAAAACGATGCCGGCATCAACCGGTGCCGGCCGCACCGTGAGATAGATCTTCTCGCCGGTGTGAAGGCCAATACCGGTGGCCCGGATGACGTTCTTGAGAGTTCGCTGTCGGAGCATTGCTCGCTAGACCTTTTGCAACCCATTGATTAGCTTGGAAATAAGCCACTATCGGGTCGGTACGGACAAATAGTAACAAAGTTTTTCACATTTCCCAACCCTGGCCCGGGTTCGGAATACCGAGCGCCAAAGACGGACGCCGTCATACGGGAGGAAGGGCCCGCATGACGGCGCCGGCGCAACAGGGGCACGCGCCGGGCGGGAACCGGCGCCACTGCATCCCGCTTAGTCAGCCTGGCGGCGCAGGAACGCCGGGATGTCCAGCAAGTCCGTGTCGCCGATCGGGCGCGCAGCTGCCTGCGCCGACCCGGACTGGCGCCGCAACGCCGCGGGCTTCTCGTACTGGCTGTAATCCACCCGTGCCGGGTCCACCGCGGCCTGGGCCGGCCGGCCCGCCGGCTGCTGCGGACGCGATGCGGGCACCATCATGCTTTCCACGACGCGGAGGCTCTGCCCTGCCGGGCGCCCGATGCCGGTGGCCACCACGGTGACGCGCACTTCGTTCTCCATGGACGGATCGAAGGCCGTCCCGACGATGATCTGCGCGTCGGGGGCGGCGAACTCCGCGATGGTGTTGCCCACCTCCTGGAAATCCCCGATGGCGAAGTCATAGCCGGCAGATATATTCACCAGGATGCCGCGCGCACCCTGCAGGTTCACGTCCTCCAGCAGCGGGCTGTGGATTGCCCGCTCGGCGGCCTCGCGGGCACCGCCTTCGCCGCGCGCCGAACCGGTGCCCATCATCGCCATGCCCATCTCGCTCATGACGGTGCGAACGTCGGCGAAGTCGACGTTGATCATGCCCGGGTGGATGATCAGGTCGGCAATGCCCTTTACCGCACCCTGCAGCACGTCGTTGGCCGCCTTGAAGGCTTCCAGCATCGTGGTCCGCGCACCGAGCACAGTCAGCAACTTCTCGTTCGGGATGGTAATCAGCGAATCAACGTGCTCGGAGAGCATGGCGATGCCGTGCTCGGCTGCCTTCATGCGGCGCGGTCCCTCGAACGGGAACGGCCGGGTCACCACCGCGACGGTCAGGATGCCCAGGCTGCGGGCAACTTCCGCGACCACCGGCGCCGCGCCGGTGCCGGTGCCGCCGCCCATGCCGGCCGTGATGAACACCATGTCTGCGCCCTGCAGCACTTCTTCGATGCGGTCACGATCCTCCAGCGCCGCCTGACGGCCGACCTCCGGGTTCGCGCCGGCGCCCAGCCCCTTGGTCACCTGGCTACCCAGTTGCAGGAGCGTGCGCGCCGAGTGCCGCTTGAGCGCCTGCGCGTCCGTGTTGGCGCAGATGAACTCCACGCCATCCACCTGGTTGGCAACCATGTGCTCGACGGCGTTGCCGCCGCCGCCACCAACGCCCACCACCTTGATCACCGCGTTCTGCGGCACGTTGTCGATCATTTCGAAATTTGCCATTGGTCCTTCCTCCTGATTTCCCGCATCTGCGTGTTGCTTTTTGTTGTTACCCGCGATCACAAACGCCCCTTCACCCACTGGATAAACCGGTCGAGAAGCGCTTCTCCACCGGCCGCCATGCTTTTCCTGTCCCTTCGTTGTTCGTCATGCACCCGCCTGGCGTACTGCAGCAACCCGACACTGGTGGCGAAGATCGGATTGCCCAGGATCTCGTCGGTCACGCCCACGACGCCCTGCGGGTATCCCATGCGCACAGGCATGTGGAATACCTCCTCGGCGAGTTCCATCGCGCCCTCCATCTTCACGGCACCGCCGGTCAGGACGATGCCCGACGGGATCAGTTCCTCGTAGCCGCTGCGCCGCAGCTCGGACTGGACCAGCGTGAAGAGTTCGTCGTAACGGGGTTCAACCACCTCGGCGAGAGCCTGGCGCGAAAGATCCTTGGGGGCACGCTCACCGACACCCGGCACCTTGATGGTCTCGCCCGGCTTCGCCAGTTGCGCCAGCGCGCAGGCGTACTTGAGTTTTATTTCCTCTGCGGACGGCGTCGGCGTGCGCAGCGCCATGGCGATATCGTTGGTGACCTGGTCGCCGGCGATAGGAATTACCGCCGTGTGGCGGATCGCGCCCTGGGTGAAGATCGCCATGCCGGTGGTGCCACCGCCGATATCAACGAGGCAAACCCCCAGGTCCTTCTCGTCATCGGTCAGTACGGTATGTGCGCTGGCAAGCTGCTCAAGCACGAGCTCGTCGACTTCCAGGCCGCAGCGGCGAATGCATTTCTCCACGTTCTGGGCCGCATTCACGGCGCAGGTGATGAGATGAACCTTGGCCTCCAGCCGGATGCCGGACATGCCCAACGGCTCGCGGACACCCTCCTGCTCATCGATGGTGTATTCCTGCGGGATAACATGCAGCACGCGCTGGTCGGCCGGGATGGGCACGGCAGCGGCGGCATCAATCACCCGCTCGACATCGGCTTGCGTCACCTCGACATCACGGATCGCGACGATGCCGTGCGAGTTCATGCTGCGCAGGTGGCTGCCGGAAATGCTCGCGTACACGGAATGTATCTTGCAGCCGGCCATCAACTCGGCTTCCTCGACCGCGCGCTGGATGGACTGCACCGTGGAGTCGATGTCGACCACCATGCCCTTCTTCACGCCGCGCGTAGGGCTGCTGATGCCGAACCCGACGACCTTGATCTGGTCGTCCGGCAGCAACTGGCCGACGATGGCGACGACTTTCGACGTGCCTATGTCGAGTCCAACGATCATGTCAGTGCTGGCTGGTCTGGCCATTGTGTCCGCCCGGAGCCTTCGCCCCCGTTGATAACTTGTTTTCCGTCGGCGACGACGGCGTCCAGTGCACGGCGAACCCGCCGATGTAGCGCAGGTCCACGCTGTCAATGCGAGCAACGACCTGTGCCAGATGCTTGTCATAAACACGCAGGAAGCGCCGCAAGCGGCTGGCACCATCCTGCTGGTCGACACGGATGCGCACGCCGTTGTCGGTGACGATTTCCCATGACAGTTGCGGATTCAGCGTAAGGCGCCGTACGCCCAGGCCCAGCGGTATCAGCATGCTGTTGGCGGCCTGGTAGAACTCCATCACCCTGGATGCCTTGTCTTCAGGGCCGCGCAATTCCGGCAGCGCGCCGATGACCGAGGCATCTTCCGGCTGAAAGATTTCACCGGCATGGCTGATGAATCCGGTGCCATTCCATCGTGCAACGGGCACCTTTTCCGTCACCCGCACCACCAGCCCGTGCGGCCAGATGCGGTAGACGTCGACTGCGGCCACCCAGGACAGTGCGTCGAGTTCCTGCGCGATACCCTGCATGGGCACGTCAAGCAGGGAGTGTCCGGCCACAAGTCCGGCAAGCGACTTCTCGATATCGCTGCGCGTCAGCGGACCGAACGCCCCTTCCACGCGCACGACCTCGATGCGCGTTGCCTCGGCGACCCAGCCGGCAACCACCCTGATCGACAGCGTCACGGCAATCACGACGGCCAGCACTGCGGCCGGCACAACAAGACGACGCAACAGGGCGGCGACGCGCACGGCGCGCGTCGACCCCTCCTGCATCAATCTGTCGTGCATCGCGATCGTCATGTGCATATCCCCGAAGTCCGGAGGATCTCCAGGACCAGTGCGGGGAACGCCAGTCCCTCGGCGCGCGCCGCCATCGGGACCAGGCTGTGATCCGTCATGCCCGGAACGGTATTCACCTCCAGCAGGCGGAACATGCCGTCAGCATCCATCATCACGTCCACGCGGCCCCAGCCACGACAGCCGACGGCATGGAATGCGGCAAGCGCGAGCGACTTCAGTTCCTGCTCCCGCGTGGCATCCAGCCCACAGGGGCAGAGGTACTGCGTGTCGTTGCGGATGTACTTCGCTTCGTAATCGTAGAAACCGGATGCTGTCTTGAGCCGGATGGGCGGCAACGCACGATCGCCCAGGATGGCGACGGTGAACTCCGGTCCGTCGATCCACTCCTCGACCACCACCTCCCGGTCGTAGCACTGCGCCGTCGCCACGGCTTCGGCCAGTGCATCGGCATCGGCCGCCTTGCCCATCCCGATGCTGGAGCCTTCCCGCGCAGGCTTGACCATCAGCGGGAAATCGCCAGCCGACAACTGGTCCACCCAGACACGATCCGCGTCGATCGCACGGAAGC
>JBKHWN010000173.1:0-11396 GCA_046566505.1 Gammaproteobacteria bacterium | reverse complement strand
ATGCGCTGGCGGATGCGCACCCGTTCGACATCGTCATCAATGGCTCATCGGCGAGCCTGGCCGGTGAGTTGCCACCTGTTCCGCCCACCGCCATCGATGGCAGTACCCGCTGCTACGACATGATGTATGGCAAGGCGGAAACCGTGTTCAATCGCTGGGCACGGGAGCACGGTGCCGGTGCCTGTGCGGATGGACTGGGCATGCTGGTGGAGCAGGCGGCGGAAGCATTCCACGTCTGGCGCGGTGTGCTGCCGGAAACGGCACCGGTTATTGCGGCGTTGCGGACGGGGTGACGCCTGCCGGGCGGTGTTCCGCCAGGTGTTTGTCCTTCAGCCGCACGTAATTTGTTGCCGTGTAGCGAAAGAATGCCCGCTCCTTTTCCGTGATCGGTCGTTGCTGCTTTGCCGGCGAGCCCATGTACACGTGGCCGCTTTCACAGCGCTTGCCCGGCGGCACCACGGCGCCGGCGGCGATGATCACCTCATCCTCGATGATGGCGCCGTCCATCACCATCGCCTTCATGCCGATCAGCACCCGGCTGCCGATGGTGCAGCCGTGCAGCATCGCCTGGTGGCCGATGGTGACGTCCTCGCCGATCAGCAGCGGCCAGCCGCCGGGGTTGTAGTCGCTGGCGTGGGTGATGTGCAGCACGGCGCCGTCCTGCACGCTGGTACGGGCGCCGATGCGGATGCGGTGCATGTCGCCGCGGACCACCACCAGCGGCCACACCGAGGCGTCGTCACCGAGTTCGACATCGCCGATCACCACGGCGGATGGATCAATGAAGACGCGCGCGCCGGTTTTCGGCGTCATGCCCTGGTAGTCGCGGACGGGCATGGCAAATCCTCGTGTGGACAAGGGCTATCGTGTCGATAGCCGGTGGCAGCGTGATTTTGGCACAGGCGCCCGCCTATACTCGCCGTCCATCGCGCCCCTTGCATCGCGCGCTCTCCGTCAACCATCTCGCCGTATCCCCGCCGCCATGAGCAATCCACTGACCAGCTACACCGCGCTGCCGCCGTTTGCGGCCATCAGGCCCGAGCACGTCGAGCCGGCGATCGATGAACTCATCGCGCTGAACCGCCGGAAAATTGACGAAGTGCTGGCGGCCGGCGGCCCCCACACCTACGACAACCTGGTCGTGGTGCTGGACGAATATGAAGACCGGCTCGATCGTGCCTTCGATCCGGCGGCGCACCTCAATGCCGTGATGAACAACGAGGCATTGCGCGAGGCGTACAACGCCTGCCTGCCGAAACTGTCGGATTTCGCTGCCGAGATCGGCCAGAACCGCGCGCTGTACGATGCCTACGCGCAGATCAGGGCCGGCGAGTACGCGCAACTGGACACCGCGCAGCGCAAGGTGATCGACAACGCGTTGCGCGACTTCCACCTGTCCGGCATCGACCTGCCGCCGGAACAGCAGCGCCGTTTCGCCGAAATCCAGTCGCGACTGGCCGAGATCACCAGCCGTTACAGCGACAACGTGCTGGATGCGACCAATGCCTGGAGCAAGCTGGTCACCGACGCGGCGCAGTTGAAGGGCCTGCCCGAGTCCGCGCTGGCGCAGGCGCAGCAGGCTGCAACGCAGCGTGGGCAGGAGGGCTGGCTGATCACCCTCGACTTCCCGAGCTACTACGCAGTCATCACCTACGCCGACGACCGTGCGCTGCGCGAGGAGCTGTACACCGCGTATTGCACGCGCGCATCGGACCAGGGCCCGCACGCCGGGCGGTTCGACAACAGCGCGCTGATGACCGAAATCCTCGCGCTGCGCCATGAAGAGGCCGTGTTGCTCGGGTACCCGAATTTTGCCGAACTGTCGCTGGCCACCAAGATGGCCGAGTCCAGCGACCAGGTGCTCGCCTTCCTGCGCGACCTCGGGCGCAAGGCGTTGCCGGCGGCGCGCCGGGAAATCGATGAGCTCAAGGCGTTCGCGCGCACCGCCTGCGGCATCGAGGATTTCCGCAGTTGGGATGCGTCCTATGTCGCGGAAAAACTGCAGCAGGCGAAGTACTCGATTTCGCAGGAAGAACTGCGCCCGTACTTTCCGGCACCGAAGGTGCTGGCCGGTTTGTTTGCGGTGGCGCACCGCCTGTTCGGCGTCGGCGTGTGCCGGCGCGACGATGTCGAGCTTTGGCACCCGGACGCGCAGTACTACGACGTGCTGGATGCGCAGGGCGAGGTGATCGCCGGCTTCTACATCGACCTCTACGCGCGCCAGAACAAGCGTGGTGGCGCCTGGATGGATGACTGCCTCGCCCGCTGGCGGCGACTCGATGGATCACTGCAGAAGCCGGTGGCCTATCTGGTCTGCAATTTCACGCCACCGGTTGGTGCGGACCCGGCGCTGCTCACGCACGACGAAGTCACCACCCTGTTCCACGAGTTTGGCCACGGGCTGCACCACATGCTGACCCGCATCGACGCGCGCGGGGTGTCGGGCATTTCCGGTGTTGCCTGGGATGCAGTCGAACTGCCCAGCCAGTTCATGGAGAACTGGTGCTGGGAGCCGGAGGCGCTGGCGCTGATTTCCGGGCACTACCGGACCGGCGAGCCGCTGCCGGCGGACCTGCTGCAGAAGATGCTGGCGGCGAAGAATTTCCAGTCGGCGATGATGATGGTCCGCCAGATCGAATTCTCGGTGTTCGACCTGCGCCTGCACCGTGAATTCGATCCGGTGCGCGGCATCGACATCCAGCAGGTGCTCGACGAGGTGCGCGCCGAAGTGGCGGTAATGCAGCCGCCGGCCTTCAACCGTTTCCAGCACGGTTTCTCGCACATTTTTGCCGGCGGTTACGCCGCCGGCTACTACAGCTACAAGTGGGCGGAAGTGTTGTCCGCGGATGCGTTTTCCCGGTTCGAGGAAGAGGGCATCTTCAGCGCACAGGCGGGCGCCGATTTCCGCGCCGCAATCCTGGAGCGCGGCGGCTCGGAGGAGGCCATGGACCTGTTCCGCCGGTTCCGCGGCCGTGAGCCGCAGGTGGACGCGCTGCTGCGCCATTCGGGCATCGCGGTCGGCGAGCCGTCGTGAACCGCGAGCGCGGCGTGCCGGTCAAACGGCAATTCTTTGCCGGCACTGCCTGCCCGTCCTGCCGCGTGCTGGACAAGGTGCGCCGCTGCGAGGATGCGGCGGGCACGATCTGGCTGGAGTGCGTGGCCTGCGGTTACACGCAGGATCTCACCGAAGGTTATGTAGACCCGGAGGAGACGGAAGCTGCGGTATCCGTGAAGTGGCAGCGGCCGCAGGGCAAGGACTGATCGTCCGGTTCCGCGCCGGAATCAGGCCCGGCTGCGCGCAAGGCGCGACAACACGAACAGCACTGCCGCCGAGGCGACGATCGCCGGCCCGGCCGGCAGGTCCGCATACCAGCTGGCCGTCATCCCGGCCGCCACGCTGACACCGCCGATAAGGCTGGCGATGACGGCCATGGCGCCGGGATCGCGCGCGAAGCGCCGCGCCGTGGCTGCCGGCACGATCAGCAGCGCGGTGATCAGCAGCAGGCCGACGATCTTCATGGCGAACGCGACCATCAGTGCCAGCAGCACCACCAGCAGCAACTTCACCGCCTCGGTGTTCACGCCCTCGACGCGCGCCAGGTCTTCCTGCACGGTGGCGCTGGTGATCGGTCGCCAGGCGGCGACCAGCACGCCGAGCAGCAGCGCCGCGCCGACGGCAATCAGCACTGCGTCGGTCGGCGTCACGAACAGGATGTCGCCGAACAGCAGCCCGACCAGGTTGGGCCGGGCACCCTCGATCACCGACACCGCGATCATCCCGAAGGCCAGCGCGGTGTGCGCCAGCACGGACAGCAGGGTGTCGGCACCGAGGTCGCGTTGCTGGCGCTGCAACAGGTAGAGCCCGAGCGCGATCAGCGTCGCGCAGAGGATCACCGCCAGCGTCACGTCGATCGCCAGCAGCGTGCCCAGCGCCACGCCGAGCAGCGCGCCGTGCGACAGCGTGTCGCCGAAAAAAGCCAGCCGGCGCCAGACCAGCTGGCAGCCGAGCGGGCCGGCGACCATGGCCACCGCCAGCCCGGCAACCAGCGCAGGCAACAGGAACTCGATCATGGGCAGCAGTCCTTGCCGTGGCTGCGGTGCACGTGGCCGTCCAGCGCGTGGTCATGGTCGTGGTGGTGGGTGTAGACCGCGACGTGTGCCGTCGCCCGCGGCGCGTGGCCTTCGCCGAACAGGGCGACGAACTCCGGGTGAGCACTCACTGCGGCCGGGGTGCCTGAACAGCAGACGTGCTGGTTGATGCAGACGACGGCATCACTTTCCGCCATCACCAGATGCAGGTCGTGCGAAATCATCAGCACGCCGCAGCCGGTTTCGTCGCGCAGTTCCCCGACCAGGCCGTACAGCGCGTTCTGGCCGCTGATGTCGACGCCCTGCCCCGGCTCGTCAAGCACCAGCAGTTGGGGCCGGCGCACCAGCGCGCGGGCCAGCAGCGCCCGCTGGAATTCGCCGCCGGACAAGCCCTGCACCGGCGCATCGGCCAGGTGGGCGACCCGGGTGCGCGCCATCGCCGCCTCGACTGCGGCGCGCCCGGCACCGGACAGGCTGACGAAGCGCCGGGTGCTCAGCGGCAGCGTGTCGTCTATCTGCAGGCGCTGCGGCATGTAGCCGATAGCCAGCCCGGACCTGCGCACCACCGTGCCGGCCGAGGGCTGCACCAGCCCGAGCACCAGCCGGGCGATCGATGTCTTGCCGGCGCCGTTGGGCCCGACCAGTGTGGTGATTCGCCCCGCCTCGACGCAGAGGTCGATGCCGGACAGCACCTGCCGGTTGCCGTACCGCAGGTCGACCCCGGTGAGCTGGATGAGTGACATGGTTGTTACAGATAAGCCATTTGGCTGGTGGGCGCCGGGCGGTATGGTATAACGCTGACGGGGGCTTCGGATCACGGGCCTCGTTTTCCTTTGCGGGACAAACACATGCGTTACCACTTGCCCATGCGGGGCCGCCCGCTCATGAGTCCCGGAATCCTTGCACCGGTTGCCCTGCTGGCAGCCCTGCTCCTGTCGTCGGCTGGCCAGGCCGAGACCCCGCCGCTGACACTGGCTGCGATCGGCCCCGGCGGGCAGTTCGACAACGCCTCTCCCGTGGAGGGTCTCGTCCGCCGGCCGGCAGTCGACATCAAGTCGCGTGCGGCGCTGGTGGTGCGTGCAGACAACGGCGAAGTGCTCTATCGCAAGAACAGTGACCGGAATATCCCGATCGCATCCATCACCAAGCTGATGACGGCGATGGTGGTGCTGGACGCGGGTCAGTCGCTGGACGAGCGACTGAAGATTTCCGCCGAGGATGTCGACCGCTTGCGCAACACGCATTCGCGACTCGCGGTGGGTACCGTGCTCACCCGTCGCGACCTGATGATCCTGGCGCTCATGTCGTCCGAAAACCGTGCGGCATCGGCGTTGTTGCGCAACTATCCCGGCGGCAAGAAGGCCGGCGTGGCCGCGATGAACCGCAAGGCGCGCGAAATCGGCATGGCGACGGCCAAATTTGTCGAGGGCACCGGATTATCCGGCGACAACCGTTCCTCGCCGGTCGACCTGGTGCGGTTGGTCAAGGCGGCGGATGCCTATCCGGAAATCCGTGAGTACTCGACCATGACTGAGCTGGATGTAAAAGTTGGTCGCCACGTGCAGTCGTTCCGCAACACCAATCCCCTGGTGAAGAGCGAAGAGTGGAGCATCGGGCTGACCAAGACCGGTTTCCTGAACGAGGCGGGCCGCTGCCTGGTCATGCAGGCCCAGGTCGCCGGCATGCCGGTGATCTTTGTGCTGATGGACTCCGTCGGTAAATTGACGCGCGTCGGCGATGCCAACCGGGTCCGGCGCTGGCTGGAGGAGATGTCGCCGGTCAGCCAGATGGCGCGCAGCGATATCTGAATACACCGGGACCGGCCGGTGCCGCTCCCTGCATCCCCATGACCTACAGCAACTCCGGCGCCCTGCGCGCCAACGTCGTCGACGTGATGCGGCGCACCATCATGGACGCCGATGTGCGCTGGCAGGACGGCCGGATCGTCGCCGTCGATGGCTGCGGGCCTCCGCACCGGGGCCAGCCATATCTGGTGCCCGGCTTCATCGACGCCCACATCCACATCGAAAGCAGCCTGTTGCCGCCGGCCGAGTTCGCCAGGATCGCCGTGCGCCACGGAACCGTTGCCTGCGTTTCCGACCCGCACGAAATCGCGAATGTACTGGGTGTCGACGGCATCCGCTGGATGCTCGACAACGCAGCAAGGACGCCTTTCCACTTCCTGTTCGGCGCGCCCAGTTGCGTGCCGGCGACGGCATTTGAAACCGCTGGTGCGACGCTGGATGCCACGGCGGTTTCCGCCCTGCTGGACACGCCCGGCATCGGCTACCTGTCGGAGGTCATGAATGTTCCCGGCGTGTTGACGGGCGATCCGCAGGTGCTCGCGAAAATTTCTGCGGCGCAGGCACGTGGCATGCCGGTTGATGGCCACGCACCCGGCCTCACCGGGGACGACGTGTTGCGCTATGCCGCCGCCGGCATCTCCACCGACCACGAGTGCACGACGCTGGCCGAGGCCGAGGAAAAAATCCGGGCCGGCATGAAAATCCTGATTCGCGAAGGATCGGCGGCACGCAATTTCGACGCGCTGCATCCGCTGATTGGCAGTCATCCCGCCGACGTGATGTTCTGTAGTGACGACCGCCACCCCGACGACCTGGTGCGCGGGCACATCAGCCAGTTGGTAGCGCGTGCGGTCGGGCGCGGGCACGATATCTTCGCGGTGTTGCAGGCGGCCTGCATAACGCCGCAATGGCACTACCGCATGTCGTTGGGCCAGCTGCGCGTGGGTGACGCGATGAATGCCGCGCTGGTGCACGATCTGGCGCGCCTGCGGGTGCTGGGTACCTGGATCGATGGCTGCCGGGTTGCCGAAAACGGTGAAACATTATTGCCGAAGGTGGATGGCCCGCGGATCAATCATTTCGCGGCGGCGCCGGTAGCGGCGTCGGACCTGCAGTTGCCCGCCGGGGATGGCATCGCAAAGGTGATTTCCGTAGAGGATGGCCAGTTGTACACGCGCGAGCTGCAGGTGCCCGTCGAACAGCGCGATGGCTTTGTCCTGCCGTCGGTGGCAGATGACCTGCTGCTGTTGGCCGTGGTCAACCGCTACCGGCCAGCCGCTCCCGCACTGGCGCTGGTGCGCGGGTTCGGTTTGCAGCGTGGTGCGCTCGCTTCCAGCGTGGCACACGACTCACACAACATTGTTGCTGTCGGCTGTGATGCGGCAAGCCTCGCCACGGCAATCAATACCGTCATTGCCGCGCAGGGCGGGTTGGCGGCGGTCGCCGGGGAACACGCGGAGGTCCTGCCGTTGCCGATTGCCGGCCTGATGAGCGATGCCCCGGGTGACCAGGTGGCAACGCACTACGCGATGCTGAACGATGCCGCGCGCAGGCTGATGGGGTCTCCCCTGCGCGCGCCGTTCATGACCCTGTCGTTCATGGCACTGCTGGTGATCCCCGAACTGAAACTCAGCGATCGAGGCCTGTTCGACGGACGTGTCTTCCGGTTTGTGGGCCCGACGCTCCGGTCATGAACCCGGCGCTGGGCCGCGGCTGCAACTGTGGCAAAGACCCACGGCTTCCAGCGTCAATTTTTCCAGCGTGAAACCATGGCTGTCCGCCTCGTTGGCGATGACCTCTTCAATGCGTCCGGCGGGCAATTCCTGCGCGCAGTGACACTGCCGACAGATCAGGAACAGGCTGCGGTGGCTTTCGCCGGGATGCGTGCAGCCGGCGAAGGCATTCAGGCTGTCGATGCGGTGTATCAGTCCCTGGGCCAACAGGAACTCCAGTGCCCGATAGACCGTGGGCGGCGCCGGCCGGCGGCCATCGGCGGCCAATTGCTCCAGCAGTGCGTAAGCCCCCAGTGGCCGGTGGCTGTTCCAGATCAGTTCCAGCACGCGGCGGCGGGTGCTGGTCAGCCTGGCCCCGGCGCGTGCACATGCATCTTCCGCCGCCGACAGCGCATCGTCCCGGCAATGCCGGTGTTCGCGGTTGCTGCAGGCAAACGGATCGCGTTCGGCAAGTCTGCTCATGGCATCGGGGGCTGATTTCCGGGGCGGCACACTATAACCTCGCCCTCCCGGTTGGTTGCGAGCGCGTCATGATCCGGTTGGCCTGCATCTTGCTCTTTTCAGCGCTGTCCGTGCTGTCCCTGCCGTCGGCAGCGGCCGTGCGCGTGGTTGCCAGTACCACCCCGCTGGCGATGATTGCGTCGGCGGCAACGCCGGGCGACACCGATCTGCAGGTGTTGATGACCCCTTCGCTGGCGTCACCGGAATTCCGCCTGGGTGAGCGCGAGCTGAAGTTGCTGGAGGAGGCCGAGCTGGTTGTCTGGACCGGCCCGGAGGCCGAGCCGTGGCTGGCGGACGCCCTGGCCGCTCCGCGGGAGGGCCGGCAACTGATCACCCTGTCAAAACTCCCCGGCGTGATCTGGCGTGACTATCGTCTGGACGCGCAGGATGCCGGCAAGCATGGTGCCAACCCGCACCTTTGGCTGTCCACGCAGAACGCCGCCGTGCTGGCGCGTGCCGTGGGCGCGCGTCTGGGCAATGCGCTGGCTGCGGAACATTTCGCCGCAGAGATGCAGCGCTTCCGCAATCGCCAGCAGGCACGCTTCCAGGCGGTGGCGGCGCTCGGCGTCATCGCGGCGGATGATGCATTCGGCTACCTGTTTGCCGAAATGGGCGTCATGAATGTTGCGGCGCTGACGGCGGCTGCCGGGGCGAAGGTTTCGTCGCAGAGGGCTGGGGATCTGGCGGAGCGCGCCCGTCGCGAGGACATCGCCTGCGTGACCGGCCCCCCGGGCTTCGAGCGGGGGCCGGCGGCGCAACTGCTGCCGGGTGGCCACGGCCATCTGGTGACCCTGGATCCGATGCTCGGCGGCATCCCGCTGGCCCGGGACAGTTACACGCTGGCGCTGATCCAGCTTGCCGACACCCTTTACGGCTGCATCGTCACGCGTTGAGTCACGCGCTGAGTTTTTGCGCTGCCCGTTCGTGGCCGCCGGATCAAAGCAGGGCCCACAGCGCGCGCATGGCGTCCGGATCCTTCCGGGAGACGATGCCGCCGCCGTCACCACGTTCGCGTGCCTGTTCTGCAGCGACCAGCCGGGACAGCCAGAACCGCGCTGCTGCGGCACGCCGGAGTGCCGGAAGCAAGCCGTGTTCACCGGTCGTGAGGCGCCGCACGGATTCATATCCGGCGAGTAGCGCCGCGGCACGTTCCGCATCCGCCGTGCCATCGGCCACCGCCCAGTCGTTGAGCGCAATGGCAATGTCCCACGCCAGCACATCGCGTGTGGCGTGGAAGAGATCGAGCACGCCGGAAACCTCGTCGCCGGTTGCCAGCACGTTGTCGCGGAACAGGTCGCCATGAATGACGCCGTGCGGCAGCGCATGCGCCTGGGCAAAACAGCGGCTGGCGTCGAGCAGTGCGCCGGCCAGCGCGTCGTGCACGTCCGGCGCCAGGGACGGGGCGAGCCAGGCAAAGGCCGTCGGCCACCAGCGGTGGTCTGGCCGGTCGCGTTCCATCGCGCAGCGGGTGCCGGCCTCGTGCAGCCGGGCCAGGACGGTACCGACATGGCGACAAAGTGCCGGCGAGGGGACATCGACGTGCGCTCCCGGCAAACGCGGGACCAGCAGTGCCGGCCGATCCTGCAGCAGGAACTGGTGCGCGCCGTTGGTGAACCGCAGCGGCATGGGCACCGGCAGGTCAGCCTCGGCCAGCGCGCCGGCCAGCGCGATGAAGAACGGCAATTCGTCCTCCGGGATTGCCTCGACCAGCGTCAGCACGCAGGCGAAGCGGGCGGTGCCGCGATGCAGCGTGATGAACCAGTTGGAGTTCTCGATGCCGCTGGCGATGGCGACGACACCGGAAACGGCATCGGCGCCGGCAAGACGGCGCAACTGCTCGAGATCGTTCGGGGCAAGGCTGCGAAAGGTGGACATGGGGGCAGTCTACGCCGGAAGCGGATGCCTATAATCGCTGCGCCTTCGGAGGGAGCCGTACCCATGCGAGAGAAGATCGAACGACTGGCGCTGCAGCATGTGCTTTCGCGCCTGCCTGCACCGGTGCTGAACGCCATTGCGCGCGGACCCGTCGTCCGCCACGGGCGCACGCTGGATCCGCTGCTGGCGGCGATGATGACACTCAACGCCGGCCCCTCGCTGGAGCAGTTGCCACCGCCAGCCGCACGTCGCGCTTACGGCCGCATCATCGCCACGACGGCCCCGGACCGGCTGGCAATGGCGACGGTGGCCGACGCCTGGGTCAAGGTCGATGGCGGCAGCATCCGCGTCCGTCGCCATGTGCCGGCGCAGGCGCGCGTACCCGGCCCGGCGGTCATGTTCTTCCACGGCGGCGGCATGGTGGTCGGAGACATCGACCAGTACGACAGCACGGTGCGCTACGTTGCCGAACACACGGGCTGCGCAGTGTTCAGCGTCGACTACCGGTGCGGACCGGAGCACCGATTCCCGACCGGCGTCGAGGATGCGATCGCCGCGTGGCGCTGGCTGCACGATGGTGCGGACCGGCTCGGCATCGACGGCAAACGCGTGGCGGTGATGGGCGACAGCGCCGGCGGTTACCTGTCGGCGGCCGTTGCCCAGGCGGCGCGGGATCGCGACCTGCCGGCACCGGCCCTGCAGTGCCTGGTCTACCCGGTGCTGGACATGCGCCTGCTCAGCCCCTCGGTGCACACGCTCGGGCAGGGCTTCGGACTGACCGAGGCCATGGTCCGCTGGTTCTGCGACAACTACGTCCGCAACGACGCTGACCGTAGCAACCCGCTCTGTTCGCCAATGCTGGCCGGCACCCTGGCGGGCCTGCCGCCGGCCGTCGTCACCGTCGCCGGTTTCGATCCGCTGCACGATGAAGGCGTTGCCTATGCGGAGCGGATGCGCTCGGCCGGTGTGCCGGTCACGCTGCTGGAACACGACCACCTCACGCACGCCTGGTTCACCATGGCCGGCCTCGTGCCGCCGGCGCGCGCGGCCATGGATGAAACCTGCCACCGTGTCCGCGAGGCGCTTTGCACATGACGGATGATCGCAAGCCGCTGGTGCTGGTCGATGGCTCCTCCTATCTCTACCGCGCGTTCCACGCGCTGCCGCCGCTGACCAACTCGAAGGGGCTGCCGACCGGCGCGGTGAAGGGCGTCCTCAACATGCTGCGCAGCCTGGTGAAGGACGTGCAGCCCACGCACATGGCCGTGGTCCTCGACGCGCCGGGCCGCACGTTCCGTGACGACCTGTTCGCCGAATACAAATCACACCGCCCGCCCATGCCGGACGACCTGCGGGCACAGGTCGAACCGCTCAAGGCGGCCATCCGTGCGCT
>JBKHWN010000172.1:0-12757 GCA_046566505.1 Gammaproteobacteria bacterium | reverse complement strand
TGGCCGTCTGCGACAGCCGGGGCCGCTACCGCCACCTGGAGGGGCTGTCGGTCATGGATGGCTCGCTGTTCCCGACGTCAATCGGCGCCAACCCGCAGTTGTCGATCTACGGGCTGGTGGCAAAACTGGCGAGCGCACTGGCGGCCGAACTCGTGCCGGGCTGACTGCCACAGCCGGATGTCGCCGTCCTGCCCGGGTGCGGCGGCGGGCCTTCGGTCGGGGCCTCCTGATGCGTTACCATCGCCCGGCCCTTCCTCCGGTGGCTCCTCCCATGCAGAACCGCGTCGTCTATCCCGGCACTTTCGACCCGATCACCAATGGCCACCTGGACCTGGTGGAGCGCGCGTCCCGCATGTTCGGCAACGTCATCGTGGCGGTTGCGGACAGCCAGAAAAAGAGCCCCCTGTTCTCGCTCGCCGAACGGGTCGCACTGGCCCGGGAAGTCCTGTCGCACCTCCCCAACGTCGAGGTCACCGGATTCAACAAGCTGCTGGCACATTTCGTGCGCGAGCAGCAGGCGAACATACTGCTGCGCGGATTGCGGGCGGTGTCGGATTTTGAATACGAGTTCCAGTTGGCCAACATGAACCGCGTACTCGCGCCGGATATCGAGACCATGTTCCTGACGCCGGCGGAGCACCTGTCGTACATTTCATCCAGCCTGGTTCGTGAAATTGCCCTGCTGGACGGCGATGTTGCCCAGTTTGTGCCGCCGTGCGTGGCGGCCGCCCTGCAGGCCAAGAAAACGCGCTGACGAAGAACAACAACAAGAGACGCTGCTGGCGAGCAGCGGGGAGTCTGTCATGACGACGGCATCGACCCGTGGCGTGCTTGTGCACGCCTTAGCGCTGGCTGGCCTGTTGCTGGTCGCCGGCATCACCCAAGCCACCTCGCCAGCGAAGGCGGCCATCGCCAGCGCCCACCCGTTGGCGACGGCTGCCGGCTTCGAGGTGCTGGAGGCCGGGGGCAATGCCTTTGACGCGGCAGTTGCCGTTGCCGCGGCACTTGCCGTTGTGGAGCCTTACGGCTCGGGACTCGGCGGGGGCGGTTTTTTCCTGCTGCATGACGTGCGGCGAGGCGTTGATGTTTTCGTCGACGCGCGTGAGATGGCGCCACTCGCATCGATACCCGAGATGTACCAGAACGCAAGGGGCGAGGTTGTCCCCGACTGGGCGCTGAATGGCCCGCTGGCGGCGGCGATTCCGGGCGTGCCGGCGGCACTGGTTCATCTGGCGGCAAAGTACGGGCAGTTGCCCCTGGACACCAGTCTGCGGCCTGCCATTCGCCTGGCACGCGATGGATTCCCGGTGGACGAGCGCTACCGCCAGATGGCGCGCATGCGCCTGGATTTGTTGCGCCGGTTCGCCGATACCTCGCAGGTTTTCCTGTTCAAGGGTGACGTCCCGGTGCTGGGGACCCTGATACGCCAGCCCGATCTCGCCGCGACACTGGAGGAGCTGGTCCGCGGCGGCCACGACGGGTTCTATCGTGGTGTTTTCGCAGGGCGACTGGTGGATGCCGTCACCGAGGCCGGCGGCATCTGGACGCTGGAGGACCTGGCGAAATACCAGGTGATCGAGCGTGAGCCGCTGGTTGCCGAGTTTCGTGGTTCGCGAATTGTCAGCGCACCGCCGCCCTCCGCGGGCGGCATTGCGCTGATCGCGTCCCTCCATATCCTCGATGCGCTCGATTACTCCCGCACTTCCGGTGCCGCGCGTGACCACCTCGTCGTCGAGGCGTTGCGCCGTGTGTTCCGGGACCGCGCACTCTACCTCGGCGATCCCGCGTTCACCGAGGTGCCGACTGCGCGCCTCGTGTCCGTGGCGCACGCGCGCTCGAATGCCGCCGGTGTAAATCCTGCCCGCGCAACGTCCAGCCTTGAACTTGGCAAACCGGCCGTGCCGCCGTCGCAGGGCGACAACACGACGCATTTCTCGATACTTGACCGGCAGGGCAACCGTGTTGGCGCGACGTTGAGCATCAACATGCCGTTCGGCTCGGCGTTTCTGGCGCCCGGCACGGGGATTCTGCTGAACAACGAGATGGATGATTTTGCGACGGCGCCAGGCCAGTTGAATGGCTACGGTCTCGTCGGGGCAGATGCGAATGCCATCGCGCCCGGCAAGAGGCCGCTGTCGTCCATGGCACCGACGTTCGTGGAATACAACGATCGCGTCGCCATCCTTGGCACTCCGGGCGGCAGCCGCATCCCGGGGGCGATCCTGCAGCAATTGCTGGGCTTGCTCGAGGCGCGCGATCCGGTTGAAGTCCTCGCGCAGCCGCGATTTCACCACCAGTACCTTCCCGATGTGGTGGAGGCGGAGCCGGAGTATTTTGGCGGGCCGCAGGCGCGTGACTTGCGTTCACGCGGGCACGTCGTCAAGTCGACCGGCCGCAATTACGGCAACGCGCAGCTTGTCGTGTGGGAGAAGAGTTCGGGGAAGGTAACGGCTGTCAGCGATGGGCGCGGCGTCGGGCAGGCCATCGCGCGATAGCCTGCCGGGTCCCCGCCCGGTTACTGCTGGTCGGATTGTGCGAGGCGTCGCTTTGCGCGTTCGCGCTCGTTCTGCGTCGGCGTGCAGCCCAGGCAGCGCACGAAGGTGGCGGCCGCCGGCGTGGCGACCAGCGTGTCCCATGTTTGCGCGGTGGTGCCGCCGGCGAACGTGAACGGCGCGGCGATGACAAACAGGCCGGCACCGGCGGCAGTGGTTACCAGCAGCAACGGCCTGGCAATCAGTGCATCCATCAGCATCGCGCCTTCCGACACATGGTTCTCGTCGAGGATCTGCTGGGATCTTGCGTCGGCACTGGCCGTGCCGGACATGGTCATGGCCACGGCCAGCGTGGCTGTCATCAGAAACTTGCTGCGATTCGCCATGGGGTGCCCCTCTTTGCGCACGGGTCGTTGTTTTTCTTGAGCCCCACGAGGGGCAATAGTTAAAGTGATTTTCCTACTTTAAGCATTAAGTCGCTAATTTGAAAGCCTTTTGTTCGAGCCCTGCCGTCAGTCCTGACAGTGGGGGCAGTAAACCGTGCTGCGGTTGGCAATCCGGACCTCCTTCAGCGGCCCGCCACACCGGATGCATGGCTGGCCGCCCCTTCCGTAAACCGACAGCGAAACCCGGAAATAACCCGCCTGCCGCTCGCCGGCCGCGAAGTCGCGCAGGGTGGTGCCGCCGGCGGCAATGGCTTCGCCCAGAACCTGGCGAACCTGATCGAGCAATCCGGCATACCGCACGGACGATATGCGATTGGCCGCCCGTGTTGGCCTGATCCCTGCCCGGAACAGGGCTTCATTGGCGTAGATGTTACCGACGCCAACAATGATCGCCCCGTCCATCAGGAATGCCTTCACCGGCGCGCTGCGACGCCGGGACTGCCGGTACAGCACGTCGCCACTGATTCCGGGGTCCCAGGGTTCAGGCCCGAGTCCCGCCAGTAACGGGTGCCCGGCCGGGTCACTTTCAGTCCAGAGCATGGCGCCGAAGCGGCGAGGGTCTGTGTAGCGCAGGATGTCGCCATGATCAGTGACGATGTCGACGTGATCGTGCTTCTCCGGGATGTCGTTCGGCCGTGTGAGGCAGAAGCGGCCGGACATGCCGAGATGAACGATCAGTGTTCCGGTGGTCGTCCCGACGAGGATGTACTTTGCGCGCCGGGTTACGGACACGACATGTGCGCCCTGCAATCTGGACGGCAGGTCGGCCGGCACCGGCCACCTCAGTCGGGCCTCCCTGACCACGGTGCGCACGATGCGGTGCCCCTCCAGAACCGGCCGCAGGGCGCGCACGGTGGTTTCGACCTCAGGAAGCTCTGGCATAGTTTCCACTACTAACAACAAGTTAACGGCGAATATTAGAGTATTGTTTAAACAAAGCGCCTGTTGCTAGAATCGGGCGCAGGTGGCCCGAGGGCCAGTCCATGCGCCGTGTCCCGGCGCCCAATCGGCAGGAAAAGACCGACCATGAAAAAAGTTCTCGCGATGACCGCCGCCCTGCTTGCCGTCTCGTCAGCGAGCGCCGTCGAGCGTCCCTATGCCAGCGTGGCTTACCTGATGACCCCGCTCGAGTTTGACCGGACAAACCCGGACGCGTTCGGTCTGACCCGCGAGAACGAATTCACGCTGGACGCCGTGCAGTTCCGTGGCGGCACCATGATGACGCGCTACTTCGGCCTTGAGGCACACCTCATGAGCGGAGTGGGGACAGCGGAAGAGAAAGTACGGGATTCACTGAACACCGAGCTGGGGGCCGAGGTATTAGAGATCCGCTACGCCTATGGTATCTACGGCGTGGCGCGGGTCGGCTCGGATCGCATGGGGCTTTATGCCTATGCGGGATACAACTGGGTGCGGTTCGGCATGGTCGACACCTTGACCAGCCCGGCGACCGTTACCGAAGACGAGGACGGCCCGTCCTACGGGGTGGGCATAGAGGTTCCGTTCTTCTGGAGCAGCAGCCTTGAACTCGACTACAAGTCGATGCTCGATGAGAACAACTACACCCTGACAGGGGCGAGTATCGGTATCCGGCGCCACTTCTGACGCGCCTGGAGCGGGGCGCGTTTCGCCCCGTGTTCGGCAATCACGGCACCGTCTGGCGCAGGTAGAGCGAGCAGCAGACCTGCCCTGCCTGTTGTCGACGGTGCAGTTGCCATGATGGCGGCACGACGTCTGGCGCCGCCTCCGATTCAACGTAGATCCATGTCCCGTCGCGCAGGAATCCGTTGGCATCCAGTTCGCCCATGATCCGGGGCAGCAGGCCCTGGTGAAACGGCGGGTCCAGAAACACGATGTCGAAGGGCGTCTCTCCGGCTGCGGCAACGAACGCAAGTGCATCCCGGCCGATGACCTGCGCATCGGCACCGGGGAGCGTTGACAGTTCGCGCCGCAGGTGGCTGCAGACCGCCGGTGACCGGTCTACCAGCACTGCCGTGCCGGCACCTCGTGACAACGCTTCGAAGGCCAGCGCCCCGCTGCCGGCGAACAGGTCAAGCACGCGCGCCTCCCGCACGTCATGCATCAGCCAGTTGAACAGGGTCTCCCTGAGGCGGGCCGGCGTCGGGCGCAGGCCCTCGCCGTCCGGAAAGCTGATCTTGCGCCCCCGCCAGCGTCCGCCGATTAGCCGGATGGTGTTCTGGTCGGCCGCCGCGCGGTTGACGCCGTTCCGCGTTTTTTTCAAGGCCTGCACCCGGGGCTTGCCACGACAGGGACTCAGTGCTCGGGATGGTGTGGCATCGCGGCGGGCGCCGGGGTCGGCGCACTGCCAGCCGGCAATGGCGGCAGCACTGCGGGAACCACTGGCTTTTCCGGCCCCAGCGTGACCGTTATCAAACGGTCCAGCGGGACATGACGGCGAAAGGCATCGCGTACTTCGGCGGCCGTCACCTGCTCGATGCGTGCAAGTTGTTGCGCGATGTGGTCATCCGGGAGGTTGTAGAAACCGAGCATCCCGATCGTTCCCACGATCGCACTGTTGCTGGCGAACTGGAGCGGGTAACTGCCGGCCAGTTGTCGGCGGGCGTCGATCAGTTGCGCCTCGGTCGGGCCTTCCTGGCTGAATTTTTTCAGCACATCCTGCACCACCGCCAGCGCTTCGCCTGCGCCGTCGTTTCGTGTCTGCAGGTTGACGACGAACGGGCCATTGACGCGCATCGACTGGAAGTTGCTGCCCACTGAATAGGCCAGTCCGCGCTGGTTGCGCACGGCGTCTGCAAGCAGCGACGTGAGTCCGTCGCCACCAAGGATCTGGTTGGCCACGCTCAACACCGCCTCGTCCGGACTGCCGCGCCTTACCGAGGGCAACCCGAGGAAAATATGCGTCTGCTGCGAGTCGTAGGTGACGTGGAAACCATCGCCACCGGCGACCGGCGGTTGCGGCAGTTCGGGTGCGGGTGCGCCTGTCGGCAGCGCATTGGCGATGAGCGCCGCGATCTGCTCTGCGCGCGGGCGCTCCACGGCGCCGGTGATCGCGATCACCGCGTTGTTGGCGACATAGTGGTTCTTGTGGAATGCGCGCAGCGATTCCCGGTCAATACGGCGAACGCTGTCGGCGGTGCCTTCCACCGGGGAGGCATACGGATGCATCAGGTAGAGCGCGGCAATGAAGGAGCGGTGGGCAATGGTTGCCGGCCTTTCCTCATCGCGGCGAAGCCCGACCAGCATCTGCTCCCTGACGCGCGCCACGGCCGGCTCGGGGAAGGAGGGATGCGCCACGACATCGGCGAACAAGGCAACGGCGGCGTCGGCAATTTCAGGCTCCGACAACGTCCTAAGTTCAACCAGCGCCATGTCGCGAAAGGACGACGTGCCAAACTGGGCGCCAATCGATTCAAAGCCACCGGCAATTTCGTCGGTGGAGCGCGTCGGGGTTCCCTCGCCGATCATGGCGCTGGTGAACCTGGCCAGCCCGGGGTAGGCCCCGTCGCGTGCGGCGCCGGCGTCAAAAAGGACGCGGACATCCAGCATGGGGATGTCCGGCGACGGCACGAAAAGAACGCGTGCGCCGGATGCGGTGGTCCATCGTTGCACGGCCAGTTCGGGCCGGGATGCCGGCTGCTCCTGGAGCATCTCTACCGTGGCGGCGACGGACTGGCTTTTTGCCGCCAGTGCGGCCGTTGCGGCGGTGCCGTGTTCTTCGCCGGCCAGCCGTGACAACTGCCAGGCGACGAAGGCGCCAAAAATCATCAGCAACACGAGCAGCAGCACAGTGAGGTTGTCGCGGGCTATGCGGTGCAGGAAACGGATCATGGGGTGCCGGCCTCGGCAGGGCGGCGTTCCGCAGACGGAATGATGCGCGCGACGGCCAGTTGCCCGTCGACCAGGTAGCCGCGCACGACGCGCTGGATGTCGGTGCCACTGACTCGCTGAATGTTCTCCGACCACTGATCCTTGATCCGCCAGTCGTGGCCTGTCGCGGCAAGGGCCCCGATCAGGTTCGCCTGGCCCTGCAGGGAGTCCTGCTGGTAAACGATGTCGGCGACGACCTGTTTCTTTACCCGCGCCAATTCCTCCGCCGTGGGGCCGGCCTTGCGCAGTTCGTCGATGACGTCGTGGATGGCCTTGCGCAGGACGTCCGGCGAATGATTGCCCGACGGTGTGCCGCTGATGGTGAACAGCGTGTCGCCACGTTCCAGGCTGTTGTAGCCGGCACCAATCGTCGCTGCCATCTTGCGCTTGCGCACCAGTTCGGTTTCCAGCCGCGCGCTGAGTCCGCCATCGAGGATGCCGGCGAGGACCGCGAGTGCCCAGGCATCGTTTTGTCCATTTCCGGCCGTCATCAGGCTGGGCACGTTCCAGGCCATCAGCAGTGAAGGCACCGCTACCGGCACCCGGATGGTCATTTCGCGCAGTCCCGGCATGGCTGCGCTGCGCGGGATTGTCGTTCGCGGCAGTCTCCGGGCGCGAAGGTTGCCGAAGTGGCTTTTGGCGAGCCGGAGGACGTCTGCGGTTTCGACATCGCCGACTACCACGAGAATGGCGTTGTTGGGTGCGTACCAGGTGTCG
Organism: Gammaproteobacteria bacterium; assembly: GCA_046566505.1. GTDB lineage: Bacteria > Pseudomonadota > Gammaproteobacteria > Pseudomonadales > JADFDG01 > JADFDG01. The sequence continues at coordinate 5,253 of JBKHWN010000172.1, read as the reverse complement.
TACCACTCGCGCAGATCCGCGAGCGTCAGTGCTGCGAGATCCTCCGGCCAGCCGATCACCGGCTGGCCGGAAGGGTTGCCCGGCAGCGCGACGACACGGAACCGCTCCCGGGCCAGTGCGCCGGGATTGTCTTCCACGCGCAACCGCCTCTCCTCGATCACGACATCCAGTTCCTTGCGGAACTCTGCCTCGTCCAGCACCAGCTGGCGCATGCGGTCGGCCTCCAGGGCCATGGCCAGCGGCAACCGGGACTTGTCGTAATTCTGGTAATAGCCGGTGTAGTGGACGCTGGTGAACGCGTTATGGTCGCCGCCGAAACGCGAGACGAGCCGCGAGAACTCTCCCGCGGGGACATCGCGCGTGCCCTTGAACATCATGTGCTCGAGCACGTGGGAGATGCCGGTGCGCCCGGGCGGCTCGTGCGCGGCACCGACGCGGTACCACACCTGCAGGGTGACCACCGGCGCGCGACGATCTTCCTGGACGATGACATGCAGTCCGTTGGCAAGGCGCGTTTCAGCGGTGACGGCACCGGCCGCCGCCGGCAGGGCCAGCAGGATGGCGGCGAGGATGGCGGGGAGTTGTCTGGGGATTCGCATGGCCGGCAATGATACGATACGCGCCCTCCCCGAATGCCCTTGTGCCGTGCGTTATTCGCCGGCCATGCCAGCCGGAACCGCAGAGCCCATGAGTGCCTCCCCAGAAAATCCCGGCAACGGCAACGTACCCGAGGCGGAGAGCTCGCTGCGACGCTTCTTCCGCCTGAGCCAGGCGCCGAAGGCCGCGGCGCCCGCCCCGGATTTCGATCCGGACTCGCTGACCCTGCCGCACGGCATGCCCGCGATTACCGATGCGCAACTGGCCGCTGCCGGCGCGGCGCCGGCCGAGGGCAGCACGCTGCTGTTGCGCATGAAGTCCGGCCTTGCGCGCACCCGCTCGGTGCTGGCGTCCGGCATCGTCAATGTGCTGGTCGGCAAGAAGGAGATCGACGACGAGATCTTCGAAGAGATCGAGACCCAGTTGCTGGTGGCCGATGTCGGCGTCGAGGCGACGCGGCGCATCATCGACAACCTCACCGGCCGCGTCAGCCGCAACGAACTGATCGACGCCGATGCGCTGTACGACGCACTGCAGGACGAGCTGGTCGCCCTGCTGCAGCCGGTCGAGGCGCCGTTGCTGGTCGACCGGGCGCATCGGCCGTACGTGGTGCTGGTGGTTGGCGTGAATGGCGTCGGCAAGACCACGACCATCGGCAAGCTGGCGAAGCGGCAACTGGCGGATGGCCATAGTGTGCTGCTGGCTGCCGGTGACACGTTCCGTGCTGCTGCTGTCGAGCAGTTGCAGGTCTGGGGTGAGCGCAACAACGTGCCGGTGATCGCCCAGCACACGGGTGCCGACTCGGCCAGCGTCTGTTACGACGCGCTCGCGGCCGCGCAGTCGCGCGGCGTTGACCTGTTGATTGCCGACACCGCCGGACGTCTGCAAAACAAGGCGGGGCTGATGGACGAATTGCGCAAGGTAAAGCGGGTGATGGGCAAGCTGGATCCGTCGGCACCACACGAGGTACTGCTGGTGATCGACGCCGGAACCGGCCAGAACGCGATCAACCAGGTGCGTGAATTCAACGAGGCCGTCGGGGTGACCGGGCTGGTGGTGACCAAGCTGGACGGCACGGCCAAGGGTGGCATCCTGTTCGCCCTGGCGGAGAAGTTCGGCATCCCGATCCGCTACGTCGGGGTCGGCGAAAAGATCGGTGATTTGCGCGTATTCAATGCCCGCGCCTATGTGTCGGCGCTGTTCTCGGCGGACTGAGCGCGGATGATCGTCTTTGATCGCGTGGTCAAGCAGTACGCCAACGGGCACAAGGCCCTGCGTGGTGTCAGTTTCACCCTGCCGCCAGGCGAGATGACGTTCCTGACCGGCCATTCCGGTGCCGGCAAGTCGACGGTGCTCAAACTGATCCTGCTGATGGAGCGAGCCACCGCCGGTACCGTGCACGTCAACGGCCTCAACCTGGCGACGGCGCGTCGCGGCGACATCCCGGCGCTTCGGCGAAGCATCGGCATGGTGCACCAGAACCACCACCTGTTGTTCGACCGCAGCGTCTTCGACAACGTTGCCCTGCCGTTGCAGATCGCCGGGTTCCGGGCACCGGACATCGAGCGCCGGGTGCGCGCGGCACTCGACAAGGTGGGCCTGCTGGGCAAGGAAAAGCTGGGCCCGCTGTCATTGTCCGGTGGCGAGCAGCAGCGCGTGGGCATCGCCCGGGCGGTGGTCAACCGGCCGCCGGTGCTGCTGGCGGACGAGCCGACCGGCAACCTCGATCCGGCGCTGGCCGCGGAGGTGATGGACATCTTCGAGGCCTTTGCGCGGGTGGGCACGTCGGTGCTGATCGCGACGCACGACCTCGCACTGGTTGCCCGCTACCGCCACCGCCTGCTGACGTTGCGCGAAGGCGAGCTGGTCCAGGACCTCGGGCAGGAACTGGCGGCATGGGTCGACGGGGAGGGCGATGCCGATGGCCCTTGAGCCGCGTCGTGTCGAAACGAAGGCGCGTGGTGGCGCCTCCGTGCTGGACGTGCGCTGGCGTGACCGCCTCGATGCCGTCCTGGATCACCACCGGGCGAGCGCGCGCGATGCCGCGCGTCGCCTGCTGGCCAACCGGGTGACCACGCTGATGACGGTGCTGGTGATCGCCGTCGCACTCAGCCTGCCGGCGGTGCTCTACGTGGTGCTCGACAACCTGCGCGCGCTGTCCGGTCACTACGAAGGCCAGGCACAGATTTCATTGTTCCTGAAGCAGGACGCCACGGTGGCGGCGCAGCGCAAGCTGGCGGCCCGTCTGGCGGCGCGTGCGGACATCCACGCGGTCCGGGTCATTACCCGTGAGCAGGCGCTCGAGGAGTTCCGCGCACAGTCCGGCTTCGCCGAGGTGCTGGAGACGCTGGAAGGCAATCCGTTGCCGGGCGTGATCGTCGTGCAGCCGGCATCGGTGGCGGGGGCGCCGGCACTGCGTGACGAACTGGTCGGCGAGCCGATGGTTGACATCGCGCAACTGGACAGTGCCTGGCTGCAGAAATTGCGGGCCGTGCTGGTGATTGGCGAGCGGCTGGGGCAGGCACTGGGCGCGGCCTTCGCGCTGGTCGTGGCCCTGGTGGTGGTCAACAGCATCCGGCTGGGCATCGAGTCGCGGCGGGACGAGATCCTGGTGGTAAAGCTGGTCGGCGGCACCGACGCGTTCGTGCGTCGCCCCTTCCTCTATACCGGCCTGTGGCTGGGGCTGGCCGGAAGCCTGCTGGCGCTGCTGATGGTCGGCCTGCTGGTCGGGTGGCTGGCCGGCCCGGTGGCAACGCTGGCGGGGCTGTACGGGGCGGCCTACATGCTCGAGGGGCTGGGTGCGGCAGGAATGGGCGGGTTGCTGGCCGCCGGTATCCTGCTGGGCTGGGCGGGCGCCTGGTGGGCAGCGGCCCGTCACCTGGCCGAGATCGAACCCCGCTGAATTTCGTACCTTCATGATTTAAATGGATTTTGCTGGAACTTTCCCGAGCGCTTGGCACTCCAAGATGGCGAGTGCTAGCATCCGGCACATCCATTCAAGGAGGGTTTCCCCGATGTCCACGACACTGCAACCGGTCGCCTTCGCGATGCCGACGCTGGCGGTGCCGGGTACCACCCTGGAGTCCTACATCACGGCCGTGAACAGCGTGCCGGTACTGTCGGTCGACGACGAGCAGGCGCTGGCTCGCCGCTATCGCGATGGGGAAGACCTGGACGCCGCGCGCGCGCTGGTGTTGTCGCACCTGCGCTTCGTCGTGCACGTTGCCCGCGGCTACCAGGGTTACGGGCTGGCACAGGCCGACCTCATCCAGGAAGGCAACGTCGGCCTGATGAAGGCCGTGAAGCGTTTCGACCCGGATGTCGGCGTACGGCTGGTGTCCTTCGCGGTGCACTGGATCAAGGCCGAGATCCACGAGTTCGTGCTGCGCAACTGGCGCATCGTGAAGGTCGCCACCACCAAGGCGCAGCGCAAGTTGTTCTTCAACCTGCGTGGCGCGAAGAAGCGTGTCGGCCGGCTGACGCTGGACGAGGCGACGCGGGTGGCTGCCGACCTGAACGTCCCGGTGGAGCAGGTGCTGGAGATGGAGGGCCGGCTCTACGGGCGCGACATCGGCTTCGACCTGCCGCAGGACGACGACGAGGACGCGCCGCCGTCGCCGGTGCAGTACCTGGAGTCGCCCAACGCCGACCCGGCGCTGCTGGTCGAGCGCGACGACAGCGAACAGGACGCCACCGACCGCCTGCGTGGCGCCATGGCGGCACTCGACGCCCGCTCGCGCAGCATCCTGGAACGCCGCTGGTTGCGCGAGGATGGCAAGGCGACCCTGCAGGAACTGGCCGATGAGTACGGCGTCTCCGCCGAGCGCATTCGCCAGCTCGAAGCCAACGCCATGAAGAAACTGAAATCGGCGATGCTCGCTGCCTGACCGGCGGGGCAGCACGCAAAGGCCGCGTATATAATCACGCGGCCTTTTTTCTTGCCGCGCGGGGCAAACCGGGAAAGCCATGAACATCCTCGTCAACGGTGAATCGCGGACGCTGTCGGATGGCGCGACGCTGGCTGACCTGTTGGCGACGCTGGACCTCGCCGGCCGTCGTATCGCGGTCGAGATCAACGAGGAGATCGTCCCGAAAAGCCTGCACGGGCAGACCCGGCTGCAGGATGGTGACTGCGTCGAGATCGTCCACGCGATCGGCGGCGGCTGAACCGTGCGCGGCCGGAGCACGGCCCCCGGCGTTTTATTCCCGAATCCTGGAGCAGCACGATGAACGACAGTTTCACGCTGGCCGGCAAGACCTACGCCTCGCGCCTGCTGGTCGGTACCGGCAAGTACAAGGATTTCGATGAAACGCGCGCAGCCATCGAGGCCAGCGGCGCCGAGATCGTCACCGTCGCCATTCGCCGCACCAACATCGGACAGAACGCCGGTGAGCCCAACCTGCTCGACTACCTGCCGCCGTCGCGCTACACCATCCTGCCCAACACCGCCGGTTGTTTCACGGCGAAGGATGCGGTGCGCACCTGCCGGCTCGCTCGCGAACTGCTGGATGGCCACGACCTGGTGAAGCTCGAAGTGCTGGCCGACCAGAAAACGCTGTTTCCGCATGTCACCGAGACGCTGGTGGCCGCCGAGGAACTGGTGAAGGACGGCTTCAAGGTGATGGTCTACACCAGCGACGACCCGGTGGTGGCGA
>JBKHWN010000171.1:0-7892 GCA_046566505.1 Gammaproteobacteria bacterium | reverse complement strand
CCGATCACCATCGGGCAGGCCCGTACCGACAGGCACAGGTCCGCCGGCGCACCGGCGCGATTGGCCTGGATCACGCATTTGCGCTCGACGACTTCATTGCTGCGCAGGGCGGTGACGGTGGCAATGGCCTGGCCACAGGAGACGCAATAACGCGTGGTGCCACAGCCGGCCGGCGCCTCCTGCGCATGCACGCAACCGAATGCCTCACCCAGGCGCAGTCCAAACAGGGTGGCGGCATCCTCGATGCCAAGCCAGCGCAACAATTGCTCGTTGAGGCTGACCACCTGCCGCTGCTCGTTGAGCACGACCAGCAGGCTGTCGGCCGCGCGCAGGATGCCGTCGGTGACCGGGCTGCCCACCAGTTGCCTTACCTGCTCGGCCAGCATCTCGGGTGCAACCCGCTCGGCGGGTGCGAAATGGGTTGGCTCGGACATGCGCGGATTCCTTTCGCGACGGATGTACGAAGATCATCCGCCCGCTGCTCGGGGTGATGCAACGGCCGGGCAGGCACGCCGGTCGGCGGTCACACGCCGCCGGCACGTCACGCCGCGGTGACGCTGCCTATACTGCCGGCCCCGCCACCCACGCACCGCCGGGCCCGTTGTCCCATGAACCGCCTCGAACTGCTCGACACCGCACCCATCCCGAACAATGGCGGCGAACTGAAGTTTTATCGGCAGGGGGATGATTTCTCCATCCGCATTGCCGGCTCGCGGGCCGGCGGTGGCGGCGAGCTGATGAATTCGCGCATGCACGGCTCGGAGGACAAGCTCGCCGAACTGGCCTGCCCGCGCGTCGCCGGCCGCAAAAACCCGCGTGTGCTGGTCGGCGGGCTGGGTATGGGCTACACGCTGGCGGCCGCACTGCGCCACCTCGGGGCGAACGCGGAAGTGGTGGTCGCCGAACTGGTGCCCGGTGTCATCGCCTGGAACCGGGGGCCGCTCGGCGACTGTGCCGGCCGGCCGCTGGATGACCCGCGCACCAGCGTGCACGAGGGCGATGTCGCCGAACTGCTGCGTCGCACGCAAGGTGGCTTCGACGCCATCCTGCTCGATGTCGACAACGGACCCGAGGGCCTCACCCACAAGGCCAACGACTGGCTCTACGCGCCGGAGGGCCTGAAGGCCGCGCAGGTAGCGCTGCGCGCCGGCGGGCTGCTGGCCATCTGGTCGGCCGGCCCGGATCCGCGTTTCACCATCCGTTTGCGCAAGTGCGGTTACCGCGTGCAGGAAGTGAACGTGCGCGCCCACGGCAACAAGGGTGCGCGCCACCTGATCTGGCTGGCGGAGAAGTAGCGCCCGGTGTCCACACCGGTCATTGCCTCCGGCGGCAAAACAGCGGAAAAAGGAACCCCCCGGTTCCCGAGCACAGGCCCCATGTCCGACGCCGACGCCACCCACCGCCCGATCAAGCGCCCCGGCCTGCGCGCCACGCTGCTCAATGCCGTGCTGCACCGCTATTCGAAAACGCCGGCGGAAAAACTGCCCAAAGGTCGTCAGGTCGAAGACCGGCACCTGGAGAAAGGCGCGCGGCGCATCGCCCAGACGATGAAGCGCAACGAAAAACTGCCCGCGTTCATCCACCTGGAAAAAGTGTCGGTGCCAACGCCAGCCGGCCCGATGGATGCCGAGTGGCTGTCCTCGACGAAGAAGGGCCACGAGCCGCAGCCGGGCAAGGTGGTGCTCTATTTCCACGGCGGCGGCTACTTCATGTGTTCGGCGGCGACGCACCGGCCGCTGACCTGGCGGCTCGCCCACGGCGGCGCGCGCAAGGTGCTGTCGATCAACTACCGGCAGGCACCGGCGCACCGTTTCCCGGCCTGGCTGGATGACGCGGTGAGCGCCTACCGGTTCCTGCTCGATCAGGGCTACGCCGCGAAAGACATCGCACTCGGCGGCGATTCCGCCGGCGGCAACCTCACGCTGATCGCGCTGCAGCAGATCCGCACCGAACAACTGCCGATGCCCGGCGCTGCGTTCTGCCTTTCGCCCTGGGCCTGCATGGCCGGCGAGAGCCCGTCGCTGGTGAAGAATGCACCGAAGGACGTGATGTTCGCCGCGCACGGCGTGACCGCGCTGGCGCGCTACCACGTGCAGGAGCAGGACCCGAAGCACCCGCTGCTGTCGCCGGTATACGCCGACTACCACGGCTTCCCGCCGCTGCTGTTGCAGGTCGGCAGCACCGAGGTGTTGCGTGACGACAGCCGCCGCGTGGCCGCGAAGGCGCGCGCCGAGGGCGTCACCGTGCAGCTGGAGGAATGGCATAACCTGCCGCACGTCTTCCACATCTTCGCCGACTACATCCCGGAAGGGCCGCAGGCGATCGGGCACATCAACGCGTTCGTGAAGAAGCACGCCTGAGAACGTCGGTCACTTGGCACCCTCTCCCCAACCCCTCTCCCGCAAGCGGGAGAGGGGCCTGAAGCCGGCCCAAGCGTTTTCCCGTGAGCGGGAGAGGGGCCTGAAGCCGGCCCAAGCATTTTCCCGTGAGCGGGCGAGGGGCATGAGCCCTGCCCAACCCCTGTCCCGGCGCGAGGCGGGTGCGGGCCGTGGTGTACCCCTCTCCCCGCCGGGGAGAGGGGCAGGGGAGAGGGGCTGACATGCGCGACGCGTTCGGCGTGAACTGAAACTTATCGGCCGCGCGGCCTCAGCCGGCGGCGCGTCCGTCCCGCCGCTCGCGCCAACCCTGGACCTTGTACAGCAGCACCGGCATCAGCAGCAGCGACAGCACCGTCGAGGCCAGCGTGCCGAAGATCAGCGAGATCGCCAGGCCGATGAACTTCGGGTCGGTGAGCATGATCGCGCTGCCGAGGATGACCGCCAGCGCGGTGAGCATGATCGGCCGCACCCGGATGGCTACCGCCTCGATCACCGATTCGCGCAGGCTGCGGCCCTGCAGCCGGTATTCGAGCACGAAGTCGATGATCAGCAATCCGTTGCGCACCACCACGCCGGCCAGCGCGACGATGCCGATGATCGACGTCGCCGAGAATTGCTGGCCGAGCAGCCAGTGCCCGGGAAACACCCCGATCAGCCCGAGCGGGATCGCCGACAGCGCCACCACCGGCAGGCTGAACGACTGGTAGTAGGCGACCAGGATCAGGTACAGCAGCACGATGGCGATGCCCAGCGCGCTGAACATGTCGAGGTAGGTGTCGAGCATCTGTCGCTGCTGGCCGCCCCAGAACACCTGCACGCCCCGGGTGGTGTCCGGAATGTCCCGGGTGAGGCCCAGGTTACCGGTGGCCAGCACCGCGCCGTCCGGCAGCGCCAGTCCATCCAGCCGGCGGTTGATGTCGAGCACGGCGTAAATCGGCGGCGCGTCGCCGGGTTCGCCGGCCACGTAGGTCACCCGCTCGCCGTTGCGGCGCTGGATCGGCCGCTCGGCGAAATCCTGCTCGATATGCACCAGCGCCGCGAGCGGCACACGTACGCCCTGCGTGTTCGCCACCCAGGCGCGCGACAACAATGCCGGATCGATCTGGTGGCGACGGGGAATCGCCAGCCGCACCGGCACCGGGTTCAGTTCGCCGTCGACATGGGCGCGGCCCAGCGTCTCGCCGTCGACCAGCCGGCGCAGCGCGGTGGTCACGTCGGCGGCGGTCACACCGGACAGCGCGGCTTTTTCCCGGTCGACGACAAAGCGGAAGCGGGGCACGTCGACCGGTTCGCTGTCGGTCACCTCCACCACGTTGCGGGTATCGGCGAACACGCCGGCCACCGCGTCCGAGGCGAGGCGCATCTGCGCCGGATCCCGGCCGTAGACCTCGGCGTGGATATTGGCCCGCACCGGCGGGCCCGGCGGATCTTCCACCAGTTGCACGCTGGCTCCCGGCACACCGGCGACGATCTGCTGCAGCACCGGCCGCAAGACACGCACCACCTCGTGCGAGGTCACGGAACGCTCGCGCCTGCCCACCAGGTTGACGCGGATTTCCGCGTAGTGCTCACCACCCTGTGCGCTGTTGCCGCGCAGCATGCCATTGAAATCAACGATGCCGGGCCGGCCCAGCCACAACTGGTAGTCGCGGATTTCGGGCACCGTACGCAGCGCGCTGCCGAGTGCGCGCGTCACGCGGTCTGTCTCTTCGATTGCGGCGTGTTCCGGCAACGTCAGCACGATGTTGAAGGTGTTCTTGTCGTCGCCGGGCATCATGCCCATTTCCAGCCCGAACCACGCCATCGGTGCGTTGACGCCGGCCGGCCGGAAGAACTGCCAGCCGGGCTGCAGCAGCGCCAGCAGCAGCGCGCCGATCACCAGCCACAATGCGCGACGGCGACGTGGCCGCTCATCGATCAGCGGCGCGACCTGCCGGCGGAAAAACCGCGACAACCGTGCGTGCAGCGTGCTGTCCGTCTCGTGGTGTGCACTGGCATCCGGCGGCAACCAGCGCATGGCCGCCCAGGGCACCACCGTGTAGGCCACCAGCAGTGACGCCGCCATGGCCACCGGCACGGTGTAGGCGATCGGGTAGAAGTACTGTCCCGACATGCCGCTCACCGACATCAGCGACAGGAACACCACCATCACCGCCAGCGTGGCGAGATTGGTCGGGTTGCCGATCTCGCGCGTTGCCAGCACGGTCGCGGCACGCCGGTCGCGCACGCCCGGCAGGTTGTAGTGACGATGCACGTTCTCGATGACGACTATGGCATCGTCCACCAGCAGGCCGAGCGACAGGATCAGCGCGAACAGCGTCACCCGGTTGATGCTGTAGCCGGCGAGCATGACCATGCCGAGGGTCAGCGCCAGCACCAGCGGGATGCCGAGGCCGACGATCAGCGCCTGGCGCAGGCCGAGGAACAGCGTGACCACGAGGAATACCGCGGCGATCGCCACCAGCAAGTGCTCGATCAGGCCGTTGATGGTGTCGTTGGCATAGTCGCCATCGTTGCGGGTGACCACCACGTCGATGCCGGCCGGGATCATGTCGCGCTGCATCCGCGCGACCCGCTCCAGCACGTCTTCGGCAACAAAAACGGCGTTCGCGGCGGCAGTCTTGGCGACGCTGACGGTGACTGCCGGTTGCTCGGCACCGGCCATGCTGCCGAAGCGCGGGTCACCCGGCCCGAACGCCAGCCGGCTCAGCGTGGTTCGGTCCGGCGACGGCCCGTCGATGACCTCGGCGATATCACCCAGTTGCACCGGGCGGCTGCCCTGCCGGCCAACGACCGTGCGGCGCACATCGTCGGCGCTGCGCACCAGGCCGTCGACCAGCAACTCCTCGCGCGTACCGGCACGCACCACGCTGCCCAGCGGCGCCGCGACATTGCCGGCGACCAGTTGCGCGCGTATCTGGTCGAGCGTGACGCCGAACGACTGCATGCGGTCGGGATCGAGCGCGATGCGCAATTCGCGATCGATACCGCCATGCACTTCGATGGTCCCGGCGCCGTCGACCGTGCGCAAGCCGTCGGCGAGACGATCGGCAACCCGCTTGAGCGCGTAGTCGTCGTAACGGGATGCGGTGAGTGTCAGCGTGACCACCGGCACGTCGTCGACACTGACGCCGCGAATGACGATCGGCCCGGCTTCCGGCGGCAGCAGGTCGTGGCGGCTGCCAACGCGGTCGTTGAGCCGCACCAGTGCTTCTTCCTGTGTCTCGGTCGTCTCGAAGTTGACGTAGAGCAGCGCCTGCGAGTGCCGCGCGACGGCGTCGATGTCGTCGACGCCCTCCACGGTATTGAGCACCGCCTCCAGCGGGCGCAACACCAGCGCCTCGATTTCCGCCGGCGTGGCACCGGGCAGGTCGACAAGGATCTGTGCCGCCGGCACGACGATCCGCGGGTTGTCCTGGCGCGGGGTCTCCAGCAGCGACCAGCTGCCGATCAGCACGCAGGCCAGGATGAACGCCACCGTGACCCGCGAGGTGACGAAGGTGTCGGCCAGCAGTGCGGCGAAGCTGAATTTTTCGCCGAAGGCCTTGCGCTTGCTGCTGCTCACGGTCGGCCTGCGGGTTTGCGCATCACTGGCGTTTCGCCGGGGCCACCGGCTTCCCCGGCCGTGCCGGTTGCCGTCACCGCATCGCCTTCGCGCAGCGCCGGCTCGCCGACGGCGACGATGCGTTCACCGGGCCGAAGGCCGGCGGTGGCCTCGACGCGATCCGGCCATTCGCGGCCCAGGCGCAGCCAGCGGAAACGCGCCGTGCCGGCGTCATCAACCACGAACACCCCGCGCAGGCCGCCGCGCTCGACCAGTGCCGCCGCCGGCACCACCGGCACCGGCGTCTCGCCGAGCACGAAATCGGCGCGGCCGAACATGCCGGGCAGCAGGCCGCGTGTTTCCGGCAGCGCGATCTTCACCGGGTAGCTGCGCGTCACCGGGTCGGCCGACGCCACCACCCGCTGCACGCGGCCGGCCAGCGGCGCGCCGATCCCGTCGATACGCACGGCTACCGGCTGGCCGACGGCAACGCGCGCTACCTGCTGTTCGGCGACGGAAGTCTCGAACATCAGGCCGCGACCGGTTTCCAGCGTCAGGATCGGCGCGCCGGGCAGCGCCAGGTCGCCGGCACGCTTCAGGCGGGCAACCACCACGCCGTCCAGCGGGCTGCGGATCTCGGCGTAGTCCCGCTGGGCGCTGGCCGCCGCCAATGCCGCGCGCGCCTGGTTCAGTGCTTCCGCCGCCGCGTCCTGGCGCAGGCGTGCCTTGCGCATCTCGCTGTCGGAAACATGGTGCTGCGCGAACAGCGCCTGGAAGCGTTCGACGTCGATCCGGGCATCGTTCGCGGCCGCCCCGGCCGAGGCGAACGCCGCCTGCGCCTGGCGAATCGCACTCTCGACGTCTGCCGCGTCGATGCGCGCCAGCAACTGCCCGACACGCACGGCATCGCCTTCCTGCACTCGCAGGTCGCGGATGTAGCCGGAAAGCCGCGACGCGACGTCCACCCGCCGGTCACTGACCACCGAACCGATGGCGGTGTATTCCAGCGGCGCACCGGCCGTCACTACCAGCACCGGCAACTGCCACTGGCCGGCCGGCGGTGCGTCCGCCTGCTGCTGCCGGCCGCAACCGGCGAGCAGCGCCGGCAGCACCATCAGGACAATCAGCGCACGACGCATCAGCGGCCTCCCGGCAAACCGTTTTTCAGCAGGGCGATCACATGGCGCGCCTGCGCGTCCGGATCGCTTTCCGGCGACGGGAAACCCGGCATGAAGCGCGCCACCGGCAGGCTGTGGTACGGGAACACCACGGCCCCGAGAATCGACATGGTTAGCCGGTGCGGGTCGTACTGGTTGTCGATGTCCCGCACCAGCGCCGCCACGGCCTCGAAAAACGGGCGGAATACCGTCTCGCCGAGCGAGCGTGCGCGATCCTCGTCGCTGTCGATCAGCACCCATTGCATCAGTCGGCAGAAATCCGTTTCTGCGGCGACCACCCGGGTCAGCCGCAGCAGGAACGCCTCCAGGCGGGTCCAGGCGTCACCGTCGCCGGCCAGCGCCGCCAGCGCGACCGGTATCCGGTCGTTGAACACGTGACCCACCGCTGCGAGGTAGAGCTGTTCCTTGTCCGGAAAGTGGTAGTACAGCGCCGCCGGCGTCACACCTACCGCCTGGGCGACATCGCGCATCGAAACGCCGTGGAAGCCGCCACGGGCGTACAGCGCCACGGCGCAGGCCAGGATGCGCACGCGGGTTTCCTCCGGCGGCAGGCGATCCGGGGCCGGGGTGACGGGTCTGGTCTTGGCAGGGCGCATCGCGGGGGCATCCGACTGGTTGGTCAGCAGATACTAAACGAACGTTCAGTCAGCGCGAAAGGGGGGCGCCGGCAGCGCCGGCGATGCGTGCTAGATTCCCGCCTCCGCGCCCGGCCGCCCAACGCCCCGCGCCAGCCAGACAGGAGCCCCCCATGTCCCGCGTTTACCCGGCTGTCGACCCGGACGGCCTGCTCGA
>JBKHWN010000170.1:0-15940 GCA_046566505.1 Gammaproteobacteria bacterium | reverse complement strand
GAGGCGCTGGTTTCCGAGGAGGCGATCGATGCGGAGCGGGCCAAACTGGCCGGTCCCGACCGCCAGACGATGGCATCTGTCTCCAGTGCCATTTCCGAGGAGTTGTCGCGTGTAAAGGACGCGCTGGATATCTTCATGCGTGGCGGCGACGCCACGAAGATTGGCGACTTGGCGCCGCATCTTCCGACGTTGCGGCAGGTAGCCGATACGATCGCGATGCTCGGCCTCGGGCAGCAGCGAAAGCTGGTGCTGGAACAGCATGACATCCTCGAGGGCATGGTTCGTGCCGGCAAGCTCGATGACCCGGCCAGATTGATGGATGTCGCCGGATCGTTGCTTTATGTCGAGGCAACGCTGCAGGGCATGGGCGACAAGCAACAGGCATCGTTGCCTGATTCGCCGCAGGATGCGTTGACCCAGGACGAAATCAACCGGGCACGCGATGCGGTGATACGCGAGTGCCGGGCCGGGCTGGAGTTCACCAAGGAAAAAATCGTCGAGTACATCGCTTCGCAGTGGGCCCGGGACCACATCGAGCTGGTTCCTGGTGCGCTTACCGACGTGCGCGGCGGGCTGCAGATCATTGCGTTTGATCGGGCTGCTGCCATTCTGGCGCGTGCTGTCGACTTCATCCAGGGCCAGTTGCTGTCGGAGGATGCTGCGCCGGACTGGAAGCGGATGGATACGCTGGCAGATGCCATCAGCTCCGTGGAGTATTTCCTGGAGCGTGCGGTTGATGATGCCAGTGGCTCGGGACACATCCTGGACATTGCCGAGAAGGCACTCGTTGATCTGGGCTATCCGGTAGGTGCTGCTGCCGTCGAGGAGGCGGTTGTCGATCGGGCTGTGCCCGAGGCGCCGCGCACTCCTTCGCTGGAGGACGAATACAGCGAAGAGCTGGATGCGGAGCCGACGCTGGATGTTCCGATGACGGCCGCCGAGGAAAACATCCTGTCGTTTGCCGACGAAGAGCCGGCCGTTGTTGCGAATGAGGACGTTGTTGCTGCGCCGATGCCCGTCGAAATGGCGACGCCCGAGGACGTCCTGCCGTTGGCCGTCGACTGGGAGGACGTGGTGGCGGAAGGGTCCCCGGACCTGGATGCTGGCGAGGTCGGGGATGCCGGGATCATGGCAGAAGCGACGGAGGACGCCGTTGAAGCGGAGGCTGTTGTTGAGGTGCCTGACGCCGGGCTCGACACGCTGGCCGGCTCTGAGCCGCCGGCCATGGCTTCTACGGCTGCGGGTGAGGAAGGCGATGCGGAAGCGGATACAGAAGCCGCTTCGGTAGACGAGGAAATCGTCGAGATTTTCGTCGAGGAAATCGGCGAGGTCATGGAAAAGCTGGATGAGTTTTTCCCCCAGTGGGTTGCAAACCAGCAGGATGAGGAATCGCTCAGGGAGTTCCGTCGGGCCTTCCACACTCTGAAGGGGTCTGGCCGCATGGTCGGCGCCAAGTACGTTGGCGAACTCGCCTGGTCGATTGAGAACATGCTCAATCGCGTGATTGACAAGTCGGTTGTCCCGACGCCGGCGATGATCGAGTTGATCCGTACGGTGCGTGCCATTGCGCCGGAACTGGTGGACGCATTCGCGCAGCGCCGGAAGCCGCCGTATGTCGTCGAGCCGCTGATGGAATGTGCAAACGCATTTGCACGGGGTGAGTCGCCGGCGGATGTGCCGCCGCTGCAAAGGCGCGGGGCGCGGGCTGTGGAGGCGGCGCCTGCTGCTGACTACTCCCTGGATGCCGAACCCGTTGCTCGGGCCGGAGTTTTCGCGACTGAAGAAATCGTGGAAATCGAGGATGTGGTTCTGCCGGAATCCATCGCGGCAGAGCAGGGGTCGATCCCGGTCGAGTATGCCGGCCTGGTTGGGGACGCCGAATCAGAGTTGTCCGCCGGGATCGTCGTCGATGCGCTGCCGCTCATGGAAGCAGGGGATGTCCTGCCCGATGCGGATTCGTTGGCGGTAGAAGAATTCCTGGAGGCAGACGACAACCTGCCTGAAGCCTCGTTGCTCGTGGACGAAGCCGATTCCCCCGAGGGAGTCGATGAAATAACGCTGGAAGACGTCGTGCCGGCAGCTGAGGACGTGTCGGCTGCAGCGCCTGATCTTGATGCGGCATTGATGGAGGTGTTCTCTGCGGAATCCGCACAACACCTCGACAGCATTGATGCCTGGCTGGCATCGCTTGATCCGGACCTTTCTCATTATCCGGTTCAAGATGACCTGCTGCGGGCGTTGCACACTCTCAAGGGCAGCGCGCGGATGGCCGGCATTTTTGCCGTTGCCGATATTGCCGCGCCGACCGAGCACCTCTGCAAGGAGTTGCGCAACAACGGTGAGCTCGCCGATGCGGATATCGTAGCCCTTGTGCGCGACGCCGCATCACTGGTTCGCCAGATGGTGGCGCAGCTTGAAACCGATCCTCATGCGGTGATTCCCGGTGCGGAGGGTTTCCTTGCAAGACTTTCCGCGCTGCAGCAACGCAGGCACCTCCTGGCCGATGCCTCGGTGGAGGATGCAGGCGGGCAGGCGGTCCAGCCCCGGCCGGGCGTGATCAACGATCTCCTTGCCGAGGGCATCGACCATGTTCTCGATGGTGCCGACTACGCCGCCCAATGGTCGCAGCAGGGGACCGTTGCGGAAGCACTGGATGCAATGTGTTCGGAATGCGCGCGGCTTGATGCGGCGGCGCAGCGCGCGGGCATAGCGCCGCTGGCCCAGTTGGCGCAGCGGCTGGATATCGTCTACGACGCCGTGCGCTCCGGCCGGCTGATGCTGGCGACGAATGTCGTCGGCGCGCTGCAGCAGGCCCATGAGGCCGTCGTTGGCATGATGGACTGCATGGCTGCCCTGCAGAGTGTCTGGCCTGCGACTGATGCGGAGCACGCGCTGGACGCTGTCATTTCAATGATCGGCCCGGCCGTCGACATTCCGCAGCCGGATGTCGTGCAGGTGCAGGAACAGCCGGAAGCCGAAGCGCAGGATTTCCCGGAGGCGATGGTTCCCGGGGATGTTCTGGTCGCCGAAGAGGCCGCGATAGGGGACGACTTCGCGTTCTCCGCCGAAGACCTCGCAGAAGCCGAAGAGGAGGTGATCGAAGCCAGCGGGTCTGTGGAGCCGCTCGCGGTCGCGTTCGAGGAAAAAGATGCCGGGTGGCCCGTTGAGCCGGCCGTGCCACAGGTGCTGGAGGCTGATACCGCGGGAGAGGTGGTAGCGGAGGCGGCGGCCTTGACGGCTGCGGAGTTGGCAGAAGAGGACGTGCCGCCGGAAATCCCTGATCGCGACCCCGAGCTGGTCGAGATTTTCCTCGAAGAGGCCGACGAGATCGTCGAAAGCGCGGCAGAGTCGCTGGAGACATGGATCTCGAATGTCGACGACACCATTGAAGTGCAGAAACTGCAGCGTGATCTCCATACGCTGAAGGGCGGGGCGCGCATGGCAGAAGTTGCCGAGCTGGGCGACCTGGCGCATGAACTGGAGAATCTTTACGAAGGGCTGTCCCACGGCACGCTGTCGGCGACCCCGGCGCTGTTTGCACTGCTGCACCGTTGCCATGACCGCATCGGCGACATGGTTGTCCAGATCCGTGGCAAGGGCTGGTGCCGGGCGGGAACGGACCTGATCAACCAGATCCATGCCTATATTCGCGATCCCGAGAACTTTGTCGCCGAGGTTTCCGGGGTTGCGCTCAAGCCGGCCGTGGCGGATCCCGCGCCCGCCGGGGAGTTGCCGGCCGTTGCGCAGCCATCGGTACTGGATGTCGGTGCGGAAGGCGTGGCGCCTGGGCAGGCATCGCCTCCGTCTACTGTCTCCGTGGCGGCGCGGGAATCGGTCGAGGAGGACGTGTCATCGACGGTGGATGCCGACATCCTGGAAATATTCCTGGAGGAGGCAGAGGACCTGACGGCGCAACTCGACACGGCAATTGCCGGGTGGCGTGCCGAGCCCACCCACATGGCGCATGCCGATGAACTCAAGCGTGTGTTGCATACCCTCAAGGGCGGCGCACGCCTGGCTGGCCTCAAGCGGCTTGGGGATATCAGCCATCAGTTCGAGACGCGGGTGATCGATCTCGGGCCGGCCAGGCCGGATGAAGCCTTCTTCGGCCGGATTGCCGGGTATCACGACGAGATCGTGTCGCTGGTCGAGCGCGTGCGTGAGGGGGGTGCCGCGGCGGCGACTGCGCCTGCACCTGCCGTTGAGGCAGAGGAACCCCGGCACGCTGCACCGCAGGCCTCCGGGTCGCCAACGCCGGTCGTGCAGGGCCCTGCTGTCGAGCGGCCGGACGTCGATGAGGCGCGCCGGGCGCCGGCCCCCGCAACTGCGGCAGCGCGACAGGCCCAGCCTCAGGAAATGGTCAAGGTGCCGGCAGACCTGCTGGAGAAACTGGTCAACCTTGCCGGCGAGACGTCGATCAACCGCGGGCGCATCGAGCAGCAGACCAACGATTTCCGCTACTCGCTGCAGGAAATGGGATCGACGATTGCCCGTCTTGCCGAACAGTTGCGGCGCCTCAACGCGGAAGCAGACGAGCAGGTCAAGGCCAACTGGGAAGCGGGGCGTGCCGAGGGGAAATATTCGGGTGACTTCGACCCGCTGGAAATGGACCAGTACTCGCAGCTGCACCAGCTGACCAAGCAGCTGTTCGAGTCCGCGTCGGACTTGCTCGACATTCGCGATACGCTGGTCAACAAGTCCCGGGACACGGAAACCTTGTTGTTGCAGCAGTCACGCGTCAACACGGAGCTTCAGGAAGGCCTGATGCGTTCGCGCATGGTGCCTTTCTCTCGCCTGATTCCACGCCTGCGCCGGATAGTGCGCCAGGTGGCGGGCGAACTGAAAAAGAACATCGAGATCGAGTTCATCAACCCGGAAGGCGAGATGGACCGGGCGCTGCTCGAGCGCATGGTCGCGCCACTGGAACACATGCTGCGCAATGCGTGTGACCACGGCGTTGAGGCGCCGGACGTGAGAGCGGCGGCGGGCAAGTCGGCGCAGGGTCGTATCCGGTTGGCGCTGTCCCGCGAGGGAGGCGAAGTCGTGCTGACAATTGCCGACGACGGCAAGGGCGTCAACGTCAATGCCGTGCGCAAAAAAGCGATGGAGCGCGGCATGATGGACGAGACGTCCGATCTGAGCGACCAGGAAATCATGCAGTTCATTCTCGAGGCCGGTTTCTCGACGGCAGAGAAGGTGACGCAGATTTCCGGTCGTGGTGTCGGCATGGACGTCGTCTCCAGCGAAATAAAGCAGATGGGCGGTGCGCTGAGCATTCGTTCCGAACCTGGCCACGGCACCACCTTCGAGATCCGCCTGCCGTTTACGGTGAGCGTGAACCGCGCACTGATGGTTCGTGTCGGCGAGGACCAGTTTGCGATCCCGTTGGTGCAGATCGAGGGCATCGTGCGGGTGTCGCCATACGAACTGGAGTCCTACTACCAGCCGGATGCACCCGCCTTCGAGTATGCGGGCGAGAACTACCGCCTGAACTACCTGGGCGGCTTTGTGCACAGTGGTGCCGTGCCAGATCTTGCCGGCGTCACGATGCCGTTGCCCGTGCTGCTGGTGCGCGGTTCCGAACACACGGTGGCTATCCAGGTTGACCAGTTGATCGGTTCGCGTGAGGTGGTGGTAAAAGCCGTCGGCCCGCAACTGTCCACCGTTGCCGGGATTTCCGGTGCGACCATCCTCGGGGATGGTCGCGTCGTCATCATTCTCGACCTGATGTCGCTGATTCGTGCTTCGCACCTGCAGCACGAAATGCTCCTGGCGCAGCAGCGTCGTGCGGCGCTGCAGGCGGCATCCGGCTCGATCGAGCCGCAGGTTGCTGCGGTGCGCGAGACGCCGCTGATCATGGTGACCGACGACTCGGTGACCGTGCGCAAGGTGACCGGGCGTTTCCTCGAACGGCAGGGCTTCGAGGTTGTTACGGCGAAGGACGGGATGGATGCCGTTGCGCAACTGGCCGACATCAAGCCGGACCTCATGCTGCTGGATATCGAGATGCCGCGCATGGACGGCTTCGAGGTTGCCTCCCACTGCCGCCATGACAGCCGCCTGAAGGATCTTCCGATCATCATGATCACCTCGCGCACCGGGGAAAAACATCGCGAGCGCGCGCTGGAGATTGGTGTCAACGCCTACATGGGCAAGCCTTTCCAGGAATCCGAATTGCTCGCGAAGATCAACGAGCTGCTTGCCGAGCGCCGCGCGAGGGCGTTGAACTGATGGCTGCTGGTCATGGGTGAGGAAGTCAATCCGAGGATCGGCGTGATCGCTGACACCTTGCTGCAGGGCAGTTTGCTGGCCAATGCCGCGAAGGCATTGGGCTACGAGGTGGTCGTCAACACGCATCCGGGAAATCTTGATGCCACCAAGTGGATAGGCACGGGCCTGGTGGAATGTTGGCTGGTCGATCTGGATGACCAGGAGAAGTGGGCGGCTTTCCTCGACGCCATGCTGGAGCAATCAGAGGCGCCGTTGATTTTCGGCGATGGCGCGGCACCGGCAAAAACGAGCGAAGAGTATCCGCGCTGGGAGCGGCGCCTGTTCCAGACACTGATCAAGAGTGTTGGCCGCCCGGTAACGAAGGTAACGCTGAAGGCACTGGAGGCTATTGCGCCACCGAAGGAGCGAACGCCGATGGTCGTTCCGGCGGAGTTCCGTAACGTCACGGCGTTTGCCGGCTTCCCGACCCGCGTGTGGGTGTTGGGGGCGTCGGCAGGTGGTCCTGCAGCGGTCAAGCTTTTCCTTGATGCGCTGCCCGTGGAGTTGCCGGTGGCGTTCGTGCTGGCCCAGCACATCGACCCGAAAATGCTGGATGCACTTGCACTCTCGCTGGTGCGCCACAACAGTTTTCGCGTGCGTATCGGTGAGCAGGAAGAGCCGCTGGCCTACGGCAACATCCTGGTCGCGCCCTGTGACGGGGAAATTGCCTTTGATTCGCACGCGCGTGTGGCGCGGACCGGAAAGGCGTGGGAAGGCCCTTACGCACCGTCCATCGACCAGGTCATGAATAACGTGTCGCTGCGCTTCGGCAGCGGCGCGGGCGCGATCCTGTTTTCCGGGATGGGCAACGACGGTTCGATCGCCGGGCCGCAGGTCGTTGCGCGCGGTGGCAACGTCTGGGCGCAGTCTGCCGAGACCTGTGCCGTGAGTTCGCAACCGGATTCGGTGCGCGACACCGGGTGCGTCAGCTACAGTGGCTCGCCGGAACATCTCGCGCTGCAACTTGTTGAATTTGTACGCCAGCAAATCAAGGGCGGCACAATGCCGCCGGCGAATGTCGTCGCCAACTGAAGGGACAGGAAGATGAGCGAGATTTCCGCCAGGAAGACTGTAATGCCAACGGAGGTGCCGGGCCTGATGGTGCCGCTGCAGGGGCGGCCCCTGCTGGTGCCCAATCTGGCCGTGGCGGAAATCGTGCCGTTTGATGCGCCGGTTCCTGTTGCCGACAAGCCTGCGTGGTTCCTGGGACAGATGTCGTGGCGAGGAATCAGGATCCCGGTCATTTCGCTGGCGCTGTTGCGTGGTGATGATGACGAGTTGCCGCCGGAAGTACGGATCGCTGTCTTCAACGGGCTGGACGGGAAGCTGCCGTTCTACGGGATTGTCAGCCATGGCATTCCACGACTGGTGCGCGTGCGGGCGCAGGATCTGGAGCCGACCGACGGCATGTACACGCCGTTTGACGATGCCTTCGTGGCGGTGAGCGGCGAGTTGGCGATCATCCCCAACCTGGTGCAGATCGAGAACACGATTGCGGCGGCATGACCGGGCCCGATCTCGATCGCCTCGCATCGTTGCGCCGTGAGAAGCGCCACCATCGCGAAGGCTGGTTCCGCAACAACTACAATACCGATCGACATGGCGTGGCGGCGTTCCTGCGCTGGATGCGCGAGAAGCGCGGGCTCTGGCCAACACCAAAGCATTTCGCCGTCGAGCATCCCGACCACGAATGGCTGGCAGAAAACCGTACTGCCAGTACGCTGACGTGGATCGGCCACGTCACTTTCCTGTTCCAGCACGCCGGGCTGACCGTGCTGACCGATCCGGTTTTCGGCGAGCGCGCCTCGCCGCTTTCCTTTGCCGGACCGAAGCGCTACACGCCGCCGGCGCTGCATGTCGACCAGTTGCCGGTGATCGATATCGTGCTGCTGTCGCATAACCACTACGACCACCTGGACCGCGATGCAGCAAAGCGCATCGCAAAGCGCAGCGACGGCAGGACACGCTGGCTGGTGCCCCTGAAGATGGCGGACTGGTTCCGGCGGGAAGGCATCGAAAACGTCACCGAGCTGGACTGGTGGGATGAAACCGAACCGGTGACCGGGCGGCACGGCGTGCGGGCCTGGTTCGTGCCGGCCCAGCATTTCAGCGGGCGCGGAGTGAATGACCGGAATGCGACCTTGTGGGGCGGTTGGGTGCTCGAGGTCGACGGCTTCCGCCTGTACTTTGCCGGCGATACCGGGTACGGCAAGGATTTTGCCGATATCGGCAGCGTGTTTTCCGGTTTCGACCTGTCGCTGATCCCGATTGGCGCCTATGACCCGCAATGGTTCATGAATGCCGTGCACGTCAATCCGGAGGACGCCGTGCGCATCCACCGTGACGTGCAGTCGCGACGCTCGATCGGCATGCACTGGGGGACGTTTATCCTGACCGACGAGCCAGTCGACGAGCCGCCACACCGGTTGGCACGCGCGTTGGTGGAGCAAGGCGTGGACCCGCAGGCGTTCACCGTCATGCGCCATGGTGAAACCCGGCGCTGGTGATTTTTCCGTAGCGGCACAGCCGGAAGCTTATGACGCTACGGCAAGCCCAGTGGCTCAGATTCCGGCGAAATCACCGTAACGCGATTGCAGAACCGCGAGCGCTACGGCGGGCGCCGTTTCCGTGCGCAACACCCGTGGCCCGATCGTGGCGGGGGAAAACCCCCAGCGAGCCGCCGTGCCGACTTCTTCCTCGGTGAGGCCGCCCTCGGGACCCACCAGCAGTGCGGCCGTGGTGCAGTTTGCCGGCAGTGCCGAAGTGCCGGCGCCCGGGTGCAGCACCAGTTTCAGTTTGGCGTCGACTTCGGCAACCCAGTCCGCGAGCGGCATGGGTCCGCGCAACGCGGGGACATGGACGCGACCGGATTGCTCCGCGGCATGGATCGCCACGTTCTGCAGGTGATGCAGTTTCTTGTCCTGCCTTTCGTTGTCGAGGCGAATCTCGCAGCGCGTGCTGGTGAGCAGGGTGATGGTCGTGACCCCGAGCTCAACAGCCTTCTGTATGGCATATTCCATGCGGTCGCCCTTGCTCAGCACTTGTCCGAGATGGGTGGTGAGCGGCGATTCGACTGCGGGCTTGCGCCAGGCGCCGATGCGGGCAATGGCTTCACGCTTGCCGGTGCTGACCAGTTGAGCACCATACTCGGCGCCGTCGCCGTTGAAGATGACGAAGGTATCGCCCGGGGTCATGCGCAACACGCGGACCAGGTGCTGCTGGTTGCGTTCGCCAAGGGAAACTTCCGCTTCCGTGGCAAGTTCCTGTGGCTCAAAAACGCGCGTTGCCATGCTGTCCTCCAAAACCGTTCGCCTTTGGAAAAGCTTGCTGGAAGCGGGTGCCCGGGAGGGGCGCCTACCGGGTCGCCAGGTCTATGCCTTCGCGTGCGACCTCGGCGAGAAAATCGATCTGTTCCGGCGTGATGATATAGGGCGGCATGAAGTACACCACGTTGCCCAGTGGCCGCAGCAGGGCGCCGCGCGTCAGTGCATGCCGGTATACGCGCAGCCCGCGACGTTCCGTCCAGTCATACGGCTCGCGGGTACTCTTGTCCTTGACCAGTTCAACGGCGGCGATCATGCCGGTCTGCCTGACTTCGGCGACCTGGGGATGGTCTGCCAATGGCGACAGCGCCCTGGCCATGTGCGCTGCCAGCGCGCGATTGCGGGCAATGACGTCGTCCTCCTCGAAGATGCGCAAGGTCGCCAGTGCGGCCGTGCAGGCCAGCGCGTTGCCGGTATAACTGTGTGAATGCAGGAAGGCGCGCAGCGTCGCGTAATCGTCGTAGAACGCGTCGTAGACCGGGTCGGTGGTCATGGTGACCGAAAGCGGCAGGTAGCCACCGGTCAGGCCCTTGGACAGGCACATGAAATCCGGTGTGACGCCGGCCTGTTCGCAGGCGAACAGCGTGCCGGTACGGCCGAAGCCGACCGCGATCTCATCGGCGATCAGGTGGACGTCGTGCCGGGTGCAGGCTTCCCGCAGCAACTTGAGGTAGACCGGGTGGTACATGCGCATGCTGCCGGCACACTGCACCAGTGGTTCGACGATCACCGCGCAGGCTTCACCTGCGTGCTGCGACAGCGCGGCTTCCATGTGCGCGAACATCTTGCGTGAATGTTGTTCCCAGGTGGTGCCAGGCTCGCGCAGGAAGCAGTCAGGCGAGGGCACGGTGATGGCTTGCATCAACAGCGGTGCGTAGGTGTCCTTGTACAACGCAACGTCGCCGACCGCGAGTGCGCCCAGTGTCTCGCCGTGGTAACTGTTGGACAGGGTGATGAATCTGGTTTTCTTCGGCCGGCCGGTATTCTTCCAGTAATGGAAGCTCATCTTGAGCGCGACCTCGATCGCGCTGGAGCCATTGTCGGCGTAGAAACATTTCGACAGCCCGGGCGGCGTCAGCGCAACCAGCGCCTCGGACAACTCAACCACCGGTTCGTGGGTAAAGCCGCCGAGTATCACGTGCTCAAGCTTGTCGAGCTGCGCCTTCAGGGCGGTGTTGATGCGCGGGTTGGCGTGGCCGAACAGGTTGACCCACCAGCTGGAGACGGCATCGATATAACGGTTGCCGTCAAAGTCGTGCAGCCAGACGCCTTCGCCGCGGGCGATGGGGACGAGCGGTAGCTGCTCGTGATCCTTCATCTGCGTGCAGGGGTGCCAGACGACGGCGAGGTCGCGGCGCATCAGTTCATCATTGGTGCTCATGCCTGCGAGTCTAGCGCAAACGGGCGCACCAACAGAAAGGGGCGCCGAAGCGCCCCGTTTCCATGCCACGCGGTGGTCAGTCGACCACCGGCATGCCCAGGTTGCGCAGGATGGCGAGGGTCGGCTCGGCCTGGTTCATCGTGTAGAAGTGCAGCCCCGGTGCGCCGGCGGTGATCAGGGTGTCGCACAGCGACGACACCACCTCGATGCCGAACAGCCGGAGCGACTCCTCGTCATTCGCGTAGGACTCCAGTTGCTTGCGCAGCCAGCGCGGGACTTCCGCCCCGCAGCCGTCCGAGAAGCGGACGAGGTTGGCCACGTTGGTGATCGGCATGATGCCGGGGACGATCGGGATGTCGATGCCTTCATCCAGCACGCGGTCCATGAAGTGGAAATAGGCGTCCGGGTTGTAGAAGTACTGGGTGATAGCGGCGTTGGCGCCTGCGCGCGCCTTGGCGACGAAGTTGGCGATGTCGGCGTCGAGGCTTGCTGCCTGCGGATGCATTTCCGGATAGGCGGCAACCTCGATGCGGAAGTGGTCACCGTATTGCGTGCGGATGAACTCGACGAGGTCGCGCGCGTAGGACAGTTCGCCACTGGTCGGGCCCATGCCGCTGGGCAGGTCGCCGCGCAGGGCGACGATGCGCCGGATGCCGTCGGCCTTGTAGGTGTCGAGAATGTCGCGGATCTCTGCCCTGGCGTGGCCGACGCACGACAGGTGTGGTGCGGTTTCGATGCCGCATTCGCGAACCATCTTCACCGCGCGGAAGGTGCGTTCACGCGTGGACCCGCCGGCACCGTAGGTAACCGAAAAAAACCCCGGCTCCTGTACGGCGAGGCGATCACGCACCTCGGCCAGCCTGGTAAAGCCGGCTTCGGTCTTGGGCGGGAAGAATTCGAAACTGATCGGCAGTTCGAATTCTTCGATGTCTTCATCGTCTTGCATGGTGATTGTCCTGGGCTTTGTCGATGCCCCTATCCCCCGGCCCCTCTGCCGGAGGGGAGAGGGTTGGGGAGAGGGATCTGCTGGTCAGTACTTGTAGTGCTCCGGCTTGAACGGCCCTTCAACCGGGACGTGGATGTAGTCGGCCTGCTGTTTTGTCAGGCGCGTGATCACGCCACCGAAACCCTTGACCATTTCCAGCGCGACTTCCTCGTCCAGTTTCTTGGGCAGCACTTCCACCTTCAGCATCGTGGATTTCACGGCGTCCGAGTGGTCGGCGAACTTCTGTTCGTACAGGAACATCTGCGCCAGCACCTGGTTGGCGAAGGAGCCGTCCATGATGCGCGACGGGTGGCCGGTCGCGTTGCCGAGGTTCACCAGCCGGCCTTCGGACAGCAGGATCAGGTAGTCATCCGACTCGTGGTTGATCTTCGTGCCCGCCGCGGCATCGCGGAACACCTTGTGCACCTGCGGCTTCACCTCGTGCCAGGCGAAATGCTCGCGCAGGTACGCGGTGTCGATCTCGGTGTCGAAGTGGCCGATGTTGCATACCACCGAGCCTTTCTTCAGCGCGCGCAGCATGTGCCGGTCGCAGACGTGGTGGTTGCCGGTGGTGGTGCAGATCAGGTCGGTATCGGCCAGCAGGGCCTTGTTGATGCAGGCCGGCTCGCCGGTGTTGATGCCGTCGACGTAGGGCGACACGATCTCGTAGCCGTCCATGCAGGCCTGCATGGCGCAGATCGGGTCGATCTCGCTGATGCGCACGATCATGCCTTCCTGGCGCAGCGACTGCGCGGAGCCCTTGCCCACGTCGCCGTAGCCGATGACCAGTGCCTTGCGGCCGGCGAGCAGCATGTCGGTGCCGCGCTTGATGGCGTCGTTGAGCGAGTGGCGGCAGCCGTACTTGTTGTCGTTCTTGCTCTTGGTGACCGAGTCGTTGACGTTGATCGCCGGAACTTTCAGCTCACCCTTTTCCAGCATCTCGACCAGGCGCTTGACGCCGGTGGTCGTCTCCTCGGTGATGCCGTGGATCTTCGCCAGCATCTGCGGGTACTTCTCGTGGATCATGCCGGTGAGGTCGCCACCGTCGTCGAGGATCATGTTGCAGTCCCAGGGCTTGCCGCTCTTGAGGATGGTCTGCTCGACGCACCACCAGTATTCCTCTTCCGTCTCGCCTTTCCAGGCGAACACCGGCGTGCCGCGTGCGGCGATGGCGGCGGCGGCATGGTCCTGCGTGGAAAAGATGTTGCACGAACTCCAGCGCACTTCGGCGCCGAGCGCCTGCAGCGTCTCGATCAGCACGGCGGTCTGCACGGTCATGTGGATGCAGCCGAGGATCTTCGCGCCCTTGAGCGGCTGCTGCGCGGCGTACTTCGTGCGCAGGTTCATCAGTGCCGGCATCTCGCGCTCGGCGAGGATGATTTCCTGGCGGCCGTAGTCGGCGAGGGAGATGTCGGCGACTTTGTAATCGGTGTTCGTGGTCATTTTTTCTGCTCCGTCGAATGAAACTGTCATGGGGCTTGCCCCCTCACCCCTGCCCCTCTCCCCGCAGGGGAGAGGGGTTGGTACTTGCCCGTCTCTGCCTGTCGGGGAGAGGGGCAGGGGTGAGGGGATTACTTCAGGCCGGCTTCGGCACGCAGCGCCTCGACCTTGTCGGTGCGCTCCCAGGTGAAGGCGGTGGCCTGGTGCGTCTTCTTCACTTTCCGGCCGCCCTCGAACACCTCATGGGTGAATTCGCGCTCGTACGGGTTGCGGCCGAAGTGGCCGTAGGACGCGGTCGGCTCGTAGATCGGGTGCAGCAGGTCCAGCTGCTTCGTCAGGCCGTAGGGGCGCAGTTCGAACACCTTGCGGATGATTTCCACCAGCCGCGAATCGACCAGCTTGCCGGTGCCAAAGGTGTTGACGGAGATCGAGGTCGGCTCGGCGACGCCGATCGCGTAGCTCACCTGGATCTCGCAGCGGTCGGCGAGCCCGGCGGCGACGATGTTCTTCGCCACGTAACGGCCCGCATATGCAGCGGAGCGATCAACCTTCGACGGATCCTTGCCGGAGAACGCGCCGCCGCCGTGGCGGGCCATGCCGCCGTAGGAGTCGACGATGATCTTGCGGCCGGTGAGGCCGCAGTCGCCCATCGGCCCGCCGATTTCGAAGCGGCCGGTCGGGTTGATGTGGATCTTGGTGTCCTTGTGGATCCACTCGCGCGGGATCACGTGCTTGATGATCACTTCCATGACGCCTTCGGTGATCGCCTTGTCGGAGACGTCACCGGCGTGCTGCGTCGACAGCACGATCGCGTCGGCCGCCACCGGCTTGCCGTTCTCGTAGCGGAAGGTGACCTGCGACTTCGCGTCCGGGCGCAGCCAGGACAGCTCGCCGGACTTGCGCACTTCGGCCTGGCGCTCGACGAGGCGGTGCGCGTACTGGATCGGCGCCGGCATCAGCACGTCGGTCTCGTTGGTGGCGTAGCCGAACATCAGGCCCTGGTCGCCGGCACCCTGGTCTTCCGGTTTCGCGCGGTCGACGCCCTGGTTGATGTCGGGCGACTGGGCGCCGATCAGGTTCAGCACGCCGCAGGTCTTGCCGTCGAAGTAGACGGCGGACGAGTCGTAGCCGATGTTGGTGATCACGTTGCGCACGATGTTTTCGTAATCGATGTGCGCGGTGGTGGTGATCTCGCCGGCAATGATGGCGACGCCGGTCTTGACCAGCGTTTCGCAGGCGACGCGTGCGTACGGGTCCTGCGCGATGATGGCGTCGAGGATCGCATCGGAGACCTGGTCGGCGACCTTGTCCGGATGGCCTTCGGAAACGGATTCGGAGGTGAAGATGCTGTACTCGCTCATCGTCCTGTCCTGCGTGGGAAAAATTATGGTTGGGAGGATGCCGTTGCCGGCTTGTAGAAACTGCGGAACAAAACCTGGAAGCCGTTGCGCAGGCCCAGCCAGGAACTTTCGCCGGGCACCAGCCCGGCCGACTGCGCCCAGCGCTGCAGCTCGGCGTCGTCGAAGCCCTGCCACAAATCGCCACAGTGCTCACGCACCCAGTCCTGTTCGTGGCGGGAAAGATCAGTCACCAGCATGACGCCGCCCGGTTGCAGCAGCGTGGCCGCGTCACGGAACAGGTCGGGCGGCGACGGCACGTGGTGCAGCACCATGTTGAACACCACGGCATCGACGCGCAGGCCGCGCGCCAGCGCCGCCTGGGTGTCGCCGGCGACCAGCGTGACGTTGGCCAGGCCCGCTGCCTCCACCCGCGTCCGCGCGCGGGCGAGCAGGCCCTCGGCGATGTCGAAGGCCCAGACCCGGGCGTAGCGCGCGGCCAGCTCGGTGAGGAACTCGCCGGCGCCGGGGCCGACTTCCAGCACGGTTGCGGTGGGCGGCAACTGCGCGGCGAGCAGCAGGTCGCGCGCGCCGTCGGCGTACTGGTGGTACTCGGCGATCAGGTCCTGCCGCTCGCGGAAATCGTCGGCGTGGCGCGCGAAGAAGGCACGGCAGGCCTCGGCGCGCTCGCGGCGGATGCGCGTCATGTTGGCGGCGGCCTCGGCAGCGACCGGGGTGGCGTCCAGGGCGGCGAACAGCGCGTCCTGAAGGTGCCCGGCCGGCGCGTCCGTCGGCGCCAGTGCGCGCCGGTAGAAGATGGCGTTGCCCTCGCGCCGGGCGGTGGCCAGCCCGGCCTGCGCCAGCACCTTGAGGTGGTGGCTCATCGCCGGCTGTTTCAGGCCGAGGATCTCGCAGAGCTCCAGCACCCCGAACGAGCCGCTCCCGAGCACCTGCAGGATGGCCAGCCGCTGCGGATCGCCGCCGCCCTTGAGCAACAGGGCGAGGGAGGCGAGGGCTCCGCCGTCGGTGGCGGGTGGCAGGGGCAGTGGCTGGGCGAGGGACATAGGCCGGGGAGTGTATGGCCTGTATCGAATATCTTCAATATTGAACAGGAGTGATATGCAGGTGGCCCTCTCCCCCGGCCCCTCTCCCGGAGGGAGAGGGGAGAAGAATCATTTCCCCTCGCCGGCTCGCGGGAGGGGCT
>JBKHWN010000169.1:0-5033 GCA_046566505.1 Gammaproteobacteria bacterium | reverse complement strand
GCGAGCGTTTCTTCGCGCCGGCGCACATCCGCCGGCTGGCGGACCGGCACTTTGGTGTCGGCTTCGACCAACTGCTGGTGGTCGAGCCGCCGGACAGTCCCGAGGCAGACTTCCGTTACCGCATCTTCAATGCCGATGGCGGCGAGGTGGAGCAGTGCGGCAACGGCGCGCGCTGTTTTGCCCGTTTTGTCCGCGGGCGGGGGCTGACCCGCAAGCGCCACCTGAAGGTCCAGGTCGCCAAAGGCGTCATCGGCCTCGATGTTGCCGGTGACGAGCAGGTCACGGTGAACATGGGTGCGCCGCACCTGGTGCCCGCCGACATTCCGGCCGACCTGTCACAGGCCCGCCTGACGCAGCCGGCCGGCAGCGGGACGACCGCCACGGTGGCGGCAGGCGGCGGCGAGTTCACGCTGACACTGGTATCGATGGGCAACCCGCATGGCGTGCTGCGCGTCGATGACGTGGTGAGTGCGCCGGTGGAGGCCGTTGGTCCCTTGCTGGAGCAGCACCCGTTGTTTCCCGCCCGCGCCAATATCGGGTTCATGCAGGTGCTCGGCCGTGACGCGATCGCATTGCGGGTGTTCGAACGCGGCAGTGGCGAGACGCTGGCCTGTGGTACCGGTGCCTGCGCGGCAGTGGTCGCCGGGCAACTCAACGGCTGGCTCGACGACGAGGTAACCGTTACGCTCCCCGGAGGCAAGCTGAGCATCCGCCACGACGCGCGCAGTGCGGGAGCGCCGGTGTGGATGACCGGGCCGGCCACCACGGTTTTCCACGGGCAAATCGATTTCTAGGACTTCAGGGGCGCGGCACGCATGAGCGACACGTCTGTCACCGACGAACAGGTTGCGCGGTTCCTGCGCGACAACCCCGGGTTCTTCACCCGGCATGCGGACCTGCTCGTCGACCTGCACATTCCGCACGCCAGCGGCAACGCCGTTTCACTGGTCGAGCGGCAGGTGGCCGTGTTGCGCGAACGCAACATCGAGTTGCGCGAGCGCCTGGACAGCCTGCTGTCGGTGGCGCGCGACAATGACGTGTTGTTCGGCAAGACCCGCACGCTGGTGCTTGCGCTGCTGGAAGCGCAGACGATAGCCGCGTTGTCGCAGGCGTTGCTGCGCTCGCTGGTCGAGGACTTCGGCATGGCCGCATCTTCGCTGCTGTTGCTCGATGCGCGTACGGATGCGACGTCACCCGGCGTGCAGGTTTTGTCGACGGCCGATGCCGAGGCGCGCGTCGGCGGGCTGGCGCGCACGTCGCGCGTGGTCTGCGGCGTGCTGCGTGGCGAGGAGAATGCGTTCTTCTTCGGGGCCGATGCCGATGCCGTTGGCTCCGCCGCGATCATCCCGCTGGTGTTGCACGGCACGCTGGGGCTGCTCGCCATCGGCGCGCGCGACCCGAAGCATTTCCAGTCCGGCATGGACACGTTGTTCGTCGGCTATCTCGGCGAAGTGATCGCGCGCCGGCTGCACGCGCTGCTGCCGGGGCGGGATGCTCCCGGGCGTGCCCGGACTGGCGCCTGAGGCCGCGATGGGCGACGGCCTGCAGGATGCCGTCGAGGATTTCCTGCGCCACGCCCGCGTCGAAAGACAGCTTTCGCCGAATACGGTGACTGCCTACGCGCGCGATCTGGGCCGGCTGACCGACTGGTGCCGTCGCCAGCCGGTGCCGCTGGCGGATTGGCGCACGCTGAAGCCGGCGCAGGTCAGGCAGTTTGTCGCCGCTAGCCACCGTGCCGGGCTATCCGGGACGAGTATCCAGCGGCTGCTGTCCGCCATTCGTGCGTTCTACGATTTCCTGCTGCGCGAAGAGCGCGTGCGTGACAATCCGGCGATCGGCATCCGGGCGCCGAAGAGTCCGCGCCGGTTGCCGACGACACTGGATCCGGATGCCGTCGCGCAGCTGCTGGACGGCGGCCCCACCGACGATGACCCGTTCCTCGCCGCGCGCGACAGCGCGATGTTCGAACTTTTCTACTCTTCCGGGCTGCGGTTGGCGGAACTGGTCTCACTGGACACCAGCGCGCTGGACCTGCGCGCCGGCGAAGTCACGGTCACCGGCAAGGGCAACAAGACCCGGCTGGTGCCGGTGGGCCGCAAGGCCATCAGCGCGATACAGGCCTGGTTGCCGCACCGGGTACTGGTGCTGGCCGGCAGTGACGAGCGGGCGCTGTTCGTCTCGCCACGCGGTGCGCGCATCAGCGCGCGCGTGGTGCAGCAGCGGCTGGCGCGCGCCGGCATCGTCAAGGGCGTGCCGATGCATCTGCACCCGCACTTGTTGCGCCACTCCTTCGCCACGCACCTGCTCGAATCCTCGGGTGACCTGCGCGCCGTGCAGGAATTGCTCGGGCACGCCGACATTGCGACGACGCAGGTCTACACGCACCTGGATTTCCAGCGCCTCGCACAGGTGTACGACCAGGCGCACCCGCGCGCGAAGCGGCGGGGCAGCAACGACAACGTCTGATCGCGAACGGGACCGTGTTTCTGCGGACAGCGATTGCCGGACGCTTCCGGTATCCTGTGTGCCATGCTGATCAAGCTCGTCTGTTTCGATCTCGACAACACCCTCTGGCCGGTCGACCCGGTAATCGCGCGCGCGGAAGAGCAGACCTGGCGCTGGCTGGCCGAGCGGGCGCCGGAGCTCGCAGCTGGCCGCGATATCGAGGCCCTGCGCGCCATCCGTTTGGGCCTGCTGCGGTCCCGGCCGGAGTACGCGCACAACCTGACCGCCCTGCGTCGCGACGCGATGGCGGTCGCGTTCATGCAGGCCGGGCTCACCGAGCCGGCGGCGCGCGACCTGGCCGCCGCGGCCATGGCGGTGTTCCTGGAGCACCGCAACGCCGTCACGTTCTTCCCGGGCGCACGCGAACTGCTGGAGGCCCTGGCCGGGCGCTACCGGCTGGCCGCCCTCACCAACGGCAATGCCGACCTCGCGCGCATCGGTGCCGACCACCTGTTCGATGTGGTGCTCTCGTCCGAGTCCGTCGGCCGTGCCAAGCCGGACCCGGCGATGTTCAGGCGCGCGCTGGCCGACACCGGCGTCGCCGCCCGGGACGCGCTGCATGTCGGGGATCACCCGGAACAGGATGTGCTGGCGGCGCGTCGCCACGGGCTGGGTGCGGTCTGGGCCAACCCGTTGCGCCTGCCGCGGCCCTCTTCGTTGCCGGACGACGTGCCGGCCTTCGAGGACTACAACGAGCTGGAGTGCCTGCTCGGGGAGTTCGGGGACAGGGAGACTCCGGCGGGCGGGTCGTCATGACGATGCAGCGACGTGCCCGACTGAACCTGTTGCTCGTCGACATGGAAAGGGGGTTGCGCGTGCTCGACCTGTGGGAGGTCGCCCCGCCCGAGCCGGAGCGACTGGCCAGCGCCATCCCCTTCTGCCATGACACGCTGGAGTTCACCCAGTGGCTGCAGTGGGTGTTCATTCCCCGCATGCGCGCCGTGCTCGAAGGCGGCCGCCCCTTGCCGGCGGACTGCTCGATCGCACCCATCGCCGAGGACGCCTTCGCGCGCATCGACGGCGATACCGATGCGCTGCTTGACGGCCTGCTTGAGATCGACAGGTTGCTGAGTACGCGGGGGGCGGCCCTGACAGGTGATTTGCCTGCGGGGACCGGTCTGCGATCTGGCCTTGAATGACAGGCAAGTGGCGGCGGCGGCCATCCACAGGCGGGCCGGCACGGGCGATAGTAGCGGCGGACAATGGTAGCGGTGACGGTAGCGCCCGCTATCCACGCCAGATCCCGGAGCAAGCCCAGCCATGCGCACGCCTACCCGCACCGTCAAGACGCCGGATGTTGACCTCCATGTGGTCGAAGCCGGCGATCCGAAAAAATCCGGCATTCTTTTTCTGCACGGGTTTCCCGACTGCCACCAGGTCTGGGAAAACCAGCTGCGGGACCTTGCGAAGGACTACCACGTCATCGCTTTCGACCTGCGCGGTTGCGGCCAGAGCAGCAAGCCGGCCGGGCGCAACGCGTACCGCATCGATGCGCTGATGCCGGACATCGCCGCGGTGATCGATGCCACACGCGGGCCGCGCGGCAAGGTGCACCTGGTCGGCCATGACTGGGGATCGGTGCTCGGCTGGAGTTTCCTGCTCGATGCGCGCAGCGAAGGGCGGGTGTTGAGCTGGACCAGCATGTCCGGCCCGCACATCGGGATGCTGTGGCAATGGCTGTTCCGCAAGGTGAAGAGTGGCCGACGTGCCGAGATCCGTTCGGCGATCGAGCAGTTCGCCCACAGCTGGTACATCTTCGCGCTGCACGTGCCGGGCTTCGGTCGCGCGCTGTTCCGTTTCGCCGGCGTCGAACTGTGGCGGTTCGGCCTGCAGAAGGGCGGCGTTCCCGCCGGCGATCCGTATCTGGATGTCACCCAGGACGAGGTCGAGCGCATGGCGTTGTCCGCCATCGGCCTCTACCAGAAGAATGCTTTCCGTCCGCCCCGGGTGCCTGCGCCGGGCGCCATCCGCGTGCCGGTGCAACTGGTGCTGCCGGTGCACGACATCTTCATCCGCCCGCAGATTTTCGAGTACATGGACGAGGTCTGCACCGACCTCACCCGGGTCAC
This sequence comes from Gammaproteobacteria bacterium, assembly GCA_046566505.1. Taxonomy (GTDB): domain Bacteria; phylum Pseudomonadota; class Gammaproteobacteria; order Pseudomonadales; family JADFDG01; genus JADFDG01. The sequence goes on along the minus strand of JBKHWN010000169.1, from coordinate 459 downwards.
GCTGGATGCGAACCACTGGGCCCAGCGCAGTCACGCAGACGACTTCACGGGACTGCTGCGGGGCTTCATCACCCGCCTGGAGCGCGCCGGCGCGCGGGCCGGCCGCCGGGCCAGAAAGGCGTGAAGAAAGTGGCGGCCGGGCGGCCGCCGGCTGGTGGTTGGCGCGTTGCGCGCTATACTCCCCGCCCGATTTTCAGTCCAACACGATCCGGAGAGCGTTATGGGAAGGGGTGACAAGCGTACGCGCAAGGGCAAGATCTGGCGTGGTTCGTTCGGCAACAGCCGTCCGAAGCCCGTCAACAGCGCACCGGCCAAGGGTTAAGCCGGGGAGCGCCGACAGGTGTCCCGGGGCTCCGGAGGGGCTGCACCGCCGCCCTGGGCGGGGTCGGGATTCCTGTCGCGGTTTCGCGTTGGCCGGGGTGAGTTGATCGGGATCTACCGCCGCGAGGGCGACTGGAA
>JBKHWN010000168.1:0-5059 GCA_046566505.1 Gammaproteobacteria bacterium | reverse complement strand
GTGATCGCCGGCGTGAAGCCTGACGGCAAGGCTGCCGTGATCGACCGGCTGAAAGGCGAAGGACGGCGCGTCGGCATGGTCGGTGACGGCATCAACGATGCACCGGCACTGGCCGCGGCCGTGGTCGGGTTCGCGATGGGCAACGGCACGGATGTAGCCATCGAGTCCAGCGATGTCGCCCTGATGCGCAGTTCACTGCAGGGCGTCGCCGATGCCATCGACATCGCCCGGGCGACCATGCGCAACATCCGCCAGAACCTGTTCGGTGCGTTCGTGTACAACGTGGCCGGCATTCCGGTGGCGGCCGGCGTGCTTTATCCGTTCACCGGCATGTTGCTCGACCCGATGATTGCCGGCGGTGCAATGGCGTTTTCGTCGGTGACCGTGGTGACCAACGCCAACCGGTTGCGGTTTTTCAGGCCCGGAAAGCCGATGGTGGCTGCAGGGAGTACGCGCTGATGGCGGCGCATCACCACGGACACCGGCATGGCCATCAACACCACGCGCATCATGGTGCCCGGGAGGAGTCGCGCGCGATCGGCATTGCGTTTTTCCTGAATCTGGCGTTCACCCTGGTGGAGATTGTCGGCGGACTGCTGACCAACAGCGTCGCCATCCTCGCCGATGCACTGCATGACCTGGGCGACAGCCTGGCGCTGGGCCTGAGCTGGTTGCTGGCGCGAGTGGCCCGGCGTGAAGCGGATGCGAAATTCAGTTACGGCTACCAGCGCTTTTCCCTGCTCGGGGCACTGGTCAACAGCGTGGTGCTGCTGGCGGGTTCGGCATTCATTTTGATCGAGGCTGTACCGCGGTTGTGGGCACCCCAGATGCCGCATGCACAGGGGATGTTCTGGCTGGCGATACTCGGTGTCGTGGTGAACGGCGTGGCGGCCTGGCGGCTGCGTCGAAGCGGTACGCTGAATGCACAGGCCATGGGTTGGCACCTGCTGGAGGACGTGCTCGGGTGGGTCGCCGTGCTCATCGTGAGCGTGGTGCTGATGTTCGTCGACTGGCCGATTCTCGATCCCCTGTTGTCCGTCGTGTTCACCCTGTTCATCCTGCTCAACGTGCTGCGCACGTTGCGGGCGACGGTTGCCGTGTTCCTGCAGGCGGTGCCGGATGGGCACCTGATCCCGGAGATCGAGGAAAGCCTGCTCGAGGAGGCAGCAGTGTCCGCCGTGCACCACAGCCACCTGTGGACGCTGGACGGTGAGCGACACGTTTTCACCGCGCACCTGGTGGCAACGCGTGCGCTCGACGGAGAGGCAATGCTGGCGCTCAAGGCCCGCATCGAGCAGCGGTTGGCGGCATATGGCTTTGCACACACCACCATCGAGATCGAGCAGCCCGGCGAATCCTGCCGCGACCGGTGTTGTGATCGTGGTGAACAGCCCGGGCCTGAGTCAGGGTAGCCGGTACCCGTGGCGCAGCAAAATGTCGCGTGCATCCGGCGATGCCAGGAAGGCGGTAAATTGACGCGATGCATCCGGCGCGCGTCGTGTGCCGGATGTCGTGACGCCCACCGTGTGTGCAAGCAGGCGGTAACTCTTCGGCGGCAGATCCATCACCTGCACGTTCGCCTCCGGATTACGCAGCAGGGCAGCGGGGGCGAAGGCAATCGCCGCGCGGCCATCCAGCGCCTGGGCCACTGCCTCCGCCGCATCGCGAACCGGGACCAGCCGTCCGCGCACCCGCTCGATCAGGCCCAGTGCCTGCAATGCATTCATCGCTTCCCTGCCGTGAGGCGAGGTCGCCGGATCAGGCAGCGCTATGCGTTCAATGCGTGGTGAGCGTATCCATTGCTGCCAGTCGTCAACCGGATAGCCCGCTGCAGTCACCGCGACCAGGCGCCCGTAGGCGAACACGGCAACATCGCCGTCGACCAGCCCGGTGGCGACAAGGTTTCTCGCGGTGTCCTCATCTGCGGTCAGCAGCAGATCGTACGTCGTGCCGTTCTCGATGGCCTTCGCCAACAGGCCCGACGCATCGGCGTTGATATCGACACGGATACCGGTCTTGCGGGTAAAGATGGCGCTGATATCAACCAGCGCCGGCTTGAGCCCGGTATCGACCGCAATGCTCAGCCGTTCGGCAGCGCCGGCAGATGTCACGGTGCACATCACTACCACGACGGCAATCACCACAGCCTGATGCAGGCGACGAACCATGCCCATACCCCCTCCCTTGGCCGACCGTGGCCGTAGACCGATGTTAGCGGCCTCGCCGCCGGACGTCCCCAGGATGCCGCCTCGATCATTGTTTGCATGAACCGGCCGCCCTATCGTACGGACTGGCCGGGATGAATTGTTGGTATCGCCCTTGTTGGTCGAGGATTCACGCGCATGACGTTTGACGAAATGATGGTGCCGCTCGACGCAGCGAACCATACGCAGGTGGCACCGACCTGGGGCCAGGGGCGGGCAACTTTCGGCGGGCTGGTTGCAGCGCTGTTGTACCGGCGTGCAGCAGCGGTGCTTATCGCCCGGGGTGAGGATCTGGTCGGCAAGCCACCGCGTGCCCTGTCCTTCTCGTTCGTTGCGCCATTGGCGCCGGGCGATGCGGAAGTCGTGGTTGACGTCCTGCGTGCGGGCAAGAACGTCACCCAGGTGCAGGCGAGGATAGTCCAGGGCGGACAGGTCGCGGCAGTGATGCTGGGCAGTTTCGGGGCGACCCGGGAATCCTCGATCGTCATCGCGCCGGCGGCCGCTCCGGCATGGCCGGAACCCTCGACCCTTGGCTCGATGTCGTACATCCCGGGTGTCACCCCGGAGTTCTTCCAGCACTTTGACTTCCGCTGGACGGTCGGGCAGTTGCCGTTCGTGCCGCCGCCGGCGGAAACCGGCGACATGGGCGGCTGGGTCCGTTTCCGCCAGCCCTTATCCGCCGTCGGCTTCGACCATCTGCTCGGGCTGGTGGACGCCTGGCCACCCGCCGTATTGCCGATGTTCCGCAGGCCGGCACCGATCAGTACGCTGGCATGGAGCATCGAGTTCACCGATGCCGCGTTGCCGGCGAGCGGCGAAGAGTACGTCCGTTATCTTGCGCAAACCGATTTTTCCACCCAGGGCTACGCGCACATCAATTCGCGTACCTGGCGTGCCGACGGCACGCTGTTGGCCATCGGCCGGCAGACGGTCGCGATTTTCGCCTGAATACGCCAAACCAGCAGAGGAATGCCAAATGAATGAATACCGGCTCTATGGCGTGGAGATGTCCCCGTACTCGGTGAAGGTGCGCTCCTGTCTTCGCTACAAGAAGATCCCGCATGAATGGATCGTGCGTTCGATGGACCGCATGGCGGAATTCAACCGCCACGCGAAACTGCCGCTGGTGCCATGCCTTGCCTGCCCGGACGGGTCCGGGTTGCAGGATTCGACACCGATCATGGAGTTCCTGGAGGATCGCCATCCGGAGCATCCCGTGCGGCTCGCGGATCCGACGCTGGATTTCCTCTCTGCGCTGATCGAGGAGTACGCCGACGAGTGGTGTAACAAGTTCATGTTCCACTACCGCTGGTACTACGAGCGGGACGCCGATTCGGCCGCGCTGCGCATCGCGCAGGAATTGATGCCCGCCGGCTCGCCTGCCGATGCCGCGCAACAAATGGCACCGTCGCTGAAGGCACGCATGGTTCCGCGGTTGTCATTCGTGGGATCAGGGCGCGACAACACCGCCAATGCCTTGTTGATCGAGCGATCCTTCGAGCGTACGGCACGCATTCTGGACGGATTGCTCGCGCATCGTGCTTACCTGTTCGGAGGCCGGCCGGCGATGGCGGATTTTGGCCTGTACGGCCAGTTCAAGGAGTTGTTGTCGGACCCGACCCCGGGTAACTGGCTGCGAGCCAATGCGCCGCACCTGGTTGCCTTTGTCGAGCGGATGGAGGATCCGGTGGCGCTGACTGGCATTGCGCCGATGGCAGACGTGTTGCCCGGGATCTCCCGCCTGTTGCGCGAGGAAATCGCCGGTTGCTTTCTGCCTTGGTCGGACGCCAACGCCCGGGCCGTGGCGGCAGGAGCGCCCACGTTCAGCGTGCATGTCGATGGCGTCGACTTCACGCAGGAGACCCAGAAGTACCATGCGAAGTCGCTGGCCGAAATCCGTCGCAAGTTTGCGCGTGCCAGCGGCGAGACGGCGCTGACGGCAGTGCTGGCGGAAACCGGGTGCCTCGCCTGGCTGGAAGGCTGAGCCCGACGAAAAACGCCCCTGCGTGAGCGGCCGGCAGGGGCGTCTGGTTTCTGCGTTGAAGGGGCCGCGCCTGTGCCATGGATATCAGCGCAGGTGCGGCCGGGCACGCGTCGGGCGAAAAGCGTGACTGATCAGGCGAACAGCGTGACTTTCGCGTTGGTGATGCAGTCCACGCCGCGCTCCTTCACCGCCGCCTTGACGATGATGTCGGTCGGCGATTCCTGCCACATCGACACGACGATCGTCTCGCCCGGGTAAACCGGTGTCGAGAAGCGGACCTTGATCGAGCGGAACTTCGTCGGATCGTTGTCGGCGAAGCCTTCGATCACCGCGCGGCCAACGTTCGCAAAGGTGCACAGGCCGTGCAGGATCGGCTTCTGGAAGCCACCCATCTTGGCGAACATCGGATCGGCATGCAGCGGATTCTTGTCGCCGGAGAGGCGATAGAGCAGCGCCTGGTGGGTCATGGTGCGGTACTCGAGCACCTTGTCCGGCGCGCGATCCGGCGGTTCATTGCCCGGCGGCGGGGCAACCGGGTCGCCCTCGCGGGCAAAACCGCCTTCGCCGCGCACGAAGGTGGTGAACACGTTGCGGAACAGCGGCTCGCCGGAGTTCTTGTCCTTCGTCGTGACCTCGACGTCAATGACGGCGCCCTTGCCCTTGTTCTTTTCCTTGTCGAAGCCCTTGTCGTAGATGCCCGTGACCTGCGCCTCGTTGATCACGGTGGCGTTGACCGGCATCGGCGTCCTGAGGATCTCGGCGTACTGTTCGCCGTGCAGCACCATCATCGGATTGATCTGGACGCCGGGCACGGTCATCAGCTGCATCAGCGTGCCGAACACGGGAATCACCGCATAGGTCGGCAGTGCCT
>JBKHWN010000167.1:0-6693 GCA_046566505.1 Gammaproteobacteria bacterium | reverse complement strand
CAACCGTCACGCCCTCGTTTGCCGGTTCTTCTGCCGATGCCATGATGACCTCGGAATAGGACTCCGTAACCGGTGACTCGTAGGCGACCGGCTCCGAGGACGGGGAGTGCAGCGCGGCTGCCAGAGGCTGCTGCACGGCCGGCGGGTGGGCCGCCTGGAATGCCGGCTCAATGGCAACCTGCTCCACTGCACGGTCAGCAATTGATGCAGCCTGGACGGCAGTTGCCGATGCTGCGGCAAAGACCGACGCCGGAACCTCATTGCCTGCTGCGGATTCGCCGTCTGCTGCAGTGTCCGTCGGCTCGCTGTCATCACGGTGCTGCTGGCGTTCCGCCTGCCGCTCACGACGACGCGGCCGGTGCCGACGGCGACGGCCGCCGCCTTCGCGCGGCGCATCGGCTGTGCCGGCTTCCGCTACTGCGTCGGTATCGGCCTCGTTGCCGAGGGCGTCGACCGCTTCGGCATCTGCGGCAGGCGTCCGTACCGGTGCCGGTGCCGGTGGCGGTGTACTGCGGTCGCGGCGCGGCGCGGCCTTGTTACGCTGCTCTTCGGTGGCCGGCGTTGCGTCATCTGCCTGCACCGATGCCGGTGCAGGTTGCTGCTGAGTGCGCTGCTGTTGTTGGCGTTGCTGTTGCTGTTGCTGCGGCTGCCGCTGCTGTTGCTGTTGGCCGCGATCAGTGCGCGGCTCGCTGCCACGGTCACCACGGTCACCACGGTCACCACGGTCACCACGGTCGTTGCGCGGACCGCGTGCTTCCCGGTCGCCACGGCCATCGCCACGCGGTTCGCCACGTCCTTCACCGCGTGGCTCGTTACGATTTTCACCGCGACCATCACGATCGCCACGGCCATCACGGCTGCCACGACGGCCGTCGTCCCGGCGCGGTTGCTGGCCACGTTGGCCACGATCACCACCGCGATCACCACGGCCGTCACGAGCACCGCGGCCATCCCGGTTGTCGCGATTGTCGCGATCACCACGCTGCTGGCCCTGCCGCTGTTGCTGCTGGCCGGGGCGTTGTGTCGGCGCAGGCTTGGCGACGGCTTCCGGCGTGCCACCGAACAGGGCCTTGAGCCATGCAACAAGCTGGGCGATGAAGCCGGGCGTTGCAGCGGTGGCCGTCACTGTGACGGGTGCAGCCGGTAAAGGCTCCTGGTGCTCGACGACCCGGGATACCGGTGCCTGCGTATCCGGTTGTACGGTTTTCACCGCAGGCTCGCTGCGGCGGACCGCCGTGGCCTCGTCGCCGACGACCGGTGCCTCGACGATTCCCGTCGCCTGCGGGATCTCGAAGCTCAGGACCTCGCCGCGCTCAGCCAGCTTGTCCGCACGGACGCGCTGGATATCGAAGTGCGGGGTTTCCAGGTTCGGGTTCGGGATCACCAGGACGCGAATGCTGTAGCGGCTCTCGATTTCGCGCAGGACCTGACGCTTCTCGTTGAGGATGTAGGTGGCGACGGCGACCGGCAACTGGGCCTGGATTTCGCCGGTCTTTTCCTTCATCACTTCTTCTTCGATGATCCGCAGCACCGACAAGGCCAGTGACTTCACGTTGCGGATGGTGCCGAGCCCCGAACAACGCGGGCAGACGATGGTCGTCGTCTCTTCCAGCGACGGGCGCAGGCGCTGGCGCGAGAGTTCCATCAGGCCGAAGCGGGAGATGCGGCCGAGCTGGATGCGGGCGCGATCAGCCTCGGTGGCCTCGCGCACGCGGTTTTCCACGTCACGCTGGTTCTTCACCGAAGACATGTCGATGAAGTCGATGACGATGAGGCCGCCGATGTCGCGCAGGCGCAACTGGCGGGCGATCTCGTCGGCTGCTTCCAGGTTGGTGTTGAGCGCCGTTTCCTCGATGTCCGCGCCCTTGGTGGCGCGCGAGGAGTTGATGTCGATGGACACCAGGGCTTCGGTCTGGTCGATCACGATCGAGCCGCCGGACGGCAGCTTCACTTCGCGCTCGTAGGCCGTCTCGATCTGGCTCTCGATCTGGTAGCGATTGAAGAGGGGCACGTTGTCCCGGTACATCTTCACCCGCGCTTCGAACGGCGGCATGACCAGGCGGACGAAGTTGATGGCCTCGGTCCAGGCTTCATCGCTGTCGATGAGGACTTCGCCGATGTCCTGCTTCAGGTAGTCGCGCAGGGCACGGATGATGACGTTGCCTTCCTGGTAGACCAGGAAAGGTGCCGGGCGGCTCTCGCCGGCTTCCTTGACGGCGGCCCAGAGCTTCATCAGGTAGTCGAGGTCCCACTGCAGCTCCTCGGCCGAACGGCCCAGGCCCGCGGTGCGGATGATGACGCCCATGTCGTCCGGCAAGGTCAGCGCGGACAGCGCCTGCTTGAGCTCGGCGCGCTCGTCGCCCTCGATGCGGCGGGAGATTCCGCCTGCCCGCGGATTGTTGGGCATCAGCACCAGGTAGCGGCCGGCCAGCGAGATGAAGGTCGACAGGGCAGCACCCTTGTTGCCGCGCTCTTCCTTCTCGACCTGGACGATGACTTCCTGGCCCTCGCGAATCAGTTCCTTGATGTTCAGGCGGCCACCTTCGCCACCCTGCTTCTGGAAGTATTCGCGGGCAATTTCCTTCAACGGCAGGAAGCCGTGGCGATCGGCACCGAAATCGACGAAGGCTGCCTCGAGGCTGGGCTCGACGCGCGTGATACGGCCTTTGTAGATGTTTGCCTTCTTCTGTTCGCGTGTACGGTGTTCGATGTCCAGGTCATACATCCGCTGGCCATCGACAAGCGCGACGCGCACCTCTTCAGGGTGGGTCGCATTGATAAGCATTCTCTTCACGGATAGCACTCCTATCCCAAAAGAGAAGCCCTGCATTGCCGCGGGGTCGGGCAAAACAGCGGACTGCACGCAGAGTCTGCCGTGCAATTCGGCGTCGTCGTGTCTGCGCCACGGGGCGTATCACAACGAGGCAGCAGCCAGGCCTTGGCCGCTTCAGTTCAGCTGACTATTTCTTCGTCAGGTGCATGCAGGGCGGAAACGTGCCGGGCAGTGGGCCGGTCTGGCCATCGGCGTCACCGCCTGGGGCGGGAGCGGGCCTGACAACAGCCACTGCACGGGCGCGGTCGCGCGAAACATGCACTTCGAAAATTACCGCCGGCTCAGGGCTTCAGTCTTCATGCCCGCCTTAGCCGTCAGGCGGGACCCTGTTTTCCCCGCCGCCTTGTTTTGCCTTGCCTTGCAAGGAGTTGTGTGGCGGAAGGGAGTGCCAGCCCTCGGTGACGCCCCCATGCTACTCGCGGGGTTCCTGTCGGGTGCGCTGGATGGCTCCTGGCTCTTGGCGGGCCGCGCAGCCGACCCGGTGTGCGTCGGGTCGAAGGTGACGGCGCACTATATCAGCGCCTTGGGCCGCCAACAATGCGTAACTGTTTGACGCAGCGGGGAAAGGACTGGGGCTAGAATGCGCGCCCATGAATGACAACCCGCCCATGAACGAAGCCCCGGATAGTGCCGGCCCGCGCAGCGCCGCCCGCCGGGTCGAGGTCGACGAACACTCGGACGGGCAGCGGATCGACAACTTCCTGCTCGCCCAGCTCAGGGGCGTCCCCCGGACCCTCGTCTACCGGATCCTGCGGTCGGGAGAGGTGCGCCTGAATGGCGGGCGCGCCAAACCGGCCGACCGGGTAACTGCCGGTGACGTCGTGCGCATTCCGCCGCTGCGCCTGCCGGAGGCGGGCACCCCGGCGGTGGCCGGGGCCGGCCTGCTCGGCGCGGTGGAGTCCGCCATCCTTTACGAAGACGAGCACCTGCTGGTCGTCAACAAGCCGGCCGGGCTGGCAGTGCACGGCGGCAGCGGTGTGTCGCTGGGGCTGATCGAGACGCTGCGCCAGTCGCGCCCGGATGCCCGGTTCCTGGAACTGGTCCATCGGCTGGATCGCGACACATCGGGATGCCTGCTGGTGGCCAAGAAGCGAAGCGCGCTGCTGGCCCTGCAACGGCAGTTGCGGCGGGGCGATGAGGACGACGAGGGCATGGGCAAGGTTTACCTGGCGCTGGTGCGCGGGCGCTGGCGGGGGCGCCACCACCGGGTCGAGGCGCCGCTGCTCAAGAACCAGTTGTCTTCCGGGGAGCGGATGGTCAGGGTTTCCCGCGATGGCAAACCCTCGGTGACCGAGTTCACCATCCGCGAGCGGTTCGTTGACTGCTCGCTGGTCGAGGCGCTGCTGTTGACCGGGCGCACGCACCAGATCCGCGTCCACTGCCAGCACGCCGGGCATCCGATTGCCGGTGACCCGCGCTACGGCGATGAGGCGTTCAACCGCGACATCCGGGCGCGGGGATTGCGGCGGATGTTCCTCCACGCCGCACAACTGGAATTCCGGCACCCGGCCGATGACCGGGTCATGCGCCTGGAGGCACCTCTGGAGCCGGCGCTGGAAAAACTGCTTTCAGGCCTGCGTACAGCAGCACACGAGAAGGACCATACCGATGGCGACTGACAATGACGGGAGTAACGGCATGACAACGCGGGATCCGTGGGCAGCCCGGGAGTCCGGTTCGTCGCCTGCGCCGTCGGCCCCGGCAGTGGCGGGTGGAAGCCGGGAGTGGCAACTGATAGAGAAGTTGCTGACTGCAGCGCAGGACGAGCAGCGGCGGGCACGACGCTGGGGCCTGGTATTCAAGGGGCTGGTGATTCTCTATCTGTTCACCGTGCTGTTCATGATCGCCTGGCCGAGCTCATCGACTGTGCCCAGCACCACTGACCATGTGGGCGTCGTGAACATCAATGGCGTGATCATGCCGGATGGCGATGCCAGCGCGGACTTCATCGTGACCGGCCTGCGCGAAGCGTTCAAGGCCAAGCATGCCAAGGCCCTGCTCCTGCGCATCAACAGCCCGGGCGGCAGCCCCGTGCAGTCGGGGATCGTCTATGACGAGATCAGGCGCCTGCGCGCCGAGCATCCCGACAAGAAGGTCTATGCCGTGATTGGTGATGCAGGTGCCTCCGGTGCCTATTACATCGCCGCAGCGGCCGACGAGATCTATGTGGACAAGGCCAGCATCGTCGGTTCCATCGGCGTCATCATGAGCAACTTCGGTGCGCAGGAATTGATCCACAAGCTCGGTATCGAAAGCCGGACCATGACCGCGGGTGAAAACAAGAATTTGCTTGATCCGTTTTCACCGGTGAACGAAGCCCACCGGGGTCACGTGCAGCGGTTGCTGGACACCATTCACCAGCAGTTCATTGCGGCGGTAAAGGAGGGCCGGGGCGAGCGCCTGAAGGATGACCCGGCGATTTTCAGCGGCTTGTTCTGGACGGGTGAGCAGGCCGTGCAGCTCGGGTTGGCCGACGGTCTCGGCAGTGCGGGCTACGTTGCGCGCGAGGTGATCGGTATCGATGAGTTCGTCGACTACAGCCTGCAGCGTTCCCCGTTCGAGCGGTTCGTCGAGCGTTTTGGCACCAGCATCGGCAATGCGGTTGCCTCGCGTGTCGGCCTGGAGCCGTCGCTGCGTTGAGTCAGCCGTTTGCTGCGGGCAGGGCGATGCCTTCCGCCCGCAGCATCTCGCACAGGGCGATCAGCGGCAGGCCGACCAGCGACGTCGGGTCATCGGTTTCCAGGCGCCGGAACAGCACGGTGCCCAGGCTTTCGGCACGGAAGCTGCCGGCGCATTCCAGCGGCTGGTCGGCATCGACATAGCGGGCAATTTCCCCGGCCGACAGATCACGGAAGTGCACGTCGCAGCGGATGACGGTCGATCGCACGATGCCCGTGCCGGCATTGGCCAGCGCCAGCCCGGTCCAGAAGGTGACGTCCCGGCCGCTGGCCTGCAGCAACTGGGCGATGGCCCGCTCGCGGGTGCCGGGTTTGCCCAGCAACTCGCCGTTGCAATCGGCAACCTGGTCGGAGCCGATGACCAGCCCCCCGGCGAGGTCACCGGCCACCGCCAGTGCCTTCTCCCTGGACAGCCGTTCGGCGAGCGTGAGCGGGGATTCCCCGGGCCGCCGTGACTCCTCGATGCCGGGCACGATGACCCGGAAGGGCAGTTGCAGCCTCTGCAGCAACTGCCGGCGGCCGGCGGAGCCGGAGGCAAGGATCAGGTCGGGCATTGGCATGTTTTTGCCTTTTAAATCGGGAACATAGGCTGCCGAAAATGCTTTGACAGCCCCCGGGGGCGTCCCTATCATTGCGCGCCTATGTCACGCGGCCCCCTTCCCTTGTATGTCGAGCCGTTCCGTCTTTGCGACGCGGACGCGCGATTGTCGGGGCGGGTACCTGCAGCGCGGCTGGAGCGTATCAGGGAGTTTTCCCTCGGACAAATCGACGGTGTCGATGTCGATCTCCATTTCCGTCGGGACGAGGAAGGACGCAACCGTATCGACGGCGCGGCGGATGCCGTGCTCGATACGCACTGCGAGCGCTGTCTGGAAAAGTTGTCGTTGCCGCTGCACGCGGATATCGCGTTGCTGGTGGTGAATGCGGGGTCCTCCGTGCCGGAAACGGTGGATGGTCTCGATATCGTCGAAGTCGAGGAAGGGCGCTTGCTGCTCGCCACGCTCGTCGAGGAGGAGGTGTTGCTTGCGGTGCCGGATTACCCGGTGCACGAGCACTGCGAAATGGTGGGTTACGAACGGGGCGCCGAAGGCGTGCCGGCGAAACCGGAAGTAAAAGAGAATCCCTTTGACGTGCTTGCCGCGTTGAAGAAACAAGATTAAATGGCGTAGTCCAGGAGTTAGT
>JBKHWN010000166.1:0-4461 GCA_046566505.1 Gammaproteobacteria bacterium | reverse complement strand
GGCGATGTTGTCGAAGTGCTCCAGCGCGTGGCGCAGGATGGCCTGCGGCGTCTGGCTGTCGAGCTCAAGGCCCCAGGTCTTGATCTGGTCGGCGGTGTAGCTGGGCATGATCGGGTCTCGGGTTGTGGCGGACAGGACCGGCAGCGGGCAGGGTGCCCGGAGCGGGCGGCAGTGTAGCGGCAGCGGCAAACGGCCAACAATAACGGCTTGCTATATGGATATAGCGTCGTTCGTGCCGGGCGCGTTGCGCTGCCGGGAGCCCACTATTAAAGTGTCGCCGCCCGCGCGGCCAACCCGGCCTCGCCGCTGCCCAGGGTTCTTCCGTGGAAATCCTCGCTCTCGACCTCGAAGGGGTGCTCGTCCCCGAAATCTGGATCAACTTCGCGGACCTGACGGGGATTCCCGAGTTGCGTGCCACCACACGCGACATCCCGGACTACGACGTCCTGATGAAGCAGCGCCTGCGCATCCTGGCCGAGAAAAAACTCGGCCTGCCGGACATCCAGAAAGTGATCGACAGCATGGGTCCGTTGCCCGGTGCCATCGAGTTTGTGGACTGGGCACGCGACAGCTTCCAGGTGGTGATCCTCTCGGACACCTTCTACGAGTTCGCCAAGCCGTTGATGCGCCAACTCGGCTGGCCGACGCTGCTGTGCCACAAACTGGTGGTCGACGGGAACGGCTTCATTACCGACTACCAGTTGCGCCAGAAAGACCCGAAGCGCCAGTCGGTGAAGGCGTTCAAGTCGCTGAACTACCGGGTGATCGCTGCCGGCGATTCCTACAACGACACCACCATGCTGGCCGAAGCCGACGCGGGCATCCTGTTCCATGCGCCGGAAAACGTGATCCGCGAATTCCCGCAGTTCCCGGCCGTACACACCTACGGTGACCTGAAGGCCGAGATCGTCCGCGCCAGCAACCGCGACCTCAAGGCCTGAGGCAGTTTTCAGCCCGGGCGATTGCCCAATTCCTCGAACACGCGGAATTCCGCTGCCGTCAGCGGCGTGACCGACAACCGGTTGCGCCGCAGCATCGCCAGTTCGTCGAAGCGCGGTTCGGCGCGGATCTCGTCCAGCGATACCAGTTGCGGGAATTTCGCCACGAACTCAACATCGACCTGCATCCAGCGCGGGTTTTCGCGGGTGGATTTCGGGTCGTAGTACTCGCTCTTCTGGTCGAACTGGTCCGGGTCCGGATAGGCGGTGCTGGCCACGCGCGCCACGCCGGCGGCGCCGGACGGTTTCGCATTCGAGTGGTAGATGATGACCAGGTCGCCGACCTTCATGCGGTCGCGCATCAGGTTGCGCGCCTCGAAGTTGCGTACGCCGTTCCAGCCTTCGGTGCGGTTTGGCCGGATGAGGAAGTCGTCGATGCCGAAGACATCCGGCTCGGTCTTCATCAGCCAGTGGTTCATGGGCGGTGCAGCAGGGCGAGGAATTCGTTGCGGGTCTGCGGCTTGTTGCGGAAGGCGCCGAGCATCACCGAGGTCTTCATCACCGAGTTCTGCTTCTCGACACCGCGCATCATCATGCACATGTGACGCGCCTCGACGATCACGCCGACACCCATCGCGCCCGTCACTTCCTGCACCGCATCGGCAATCTGCCTGGTCAGGTTTTCCTGGATCTGCAGCCGGCGGGCGTACATGTCGACGATCCGCGCGACCTTCGACAGCCCGAGCACCCTGCCGCGCGGCAGGTAGGCCACATGCGCATGGCCGATAAAGGGCAGCAGGTGGTGCTCGCACAGCGAATACAACTCGATGTTGCTGACCACCACCATCTCGTCGTTGTCCGACGGGAAGATCGCGTTGTTGACCACCTCGTCGAGCGATTCGGCATAGCCCTTGGTCAGGAAGCGGAACGCCTTGGCGGCGCGTGCCGGCGTGTCGCCGAGCCCGGGCCGGGACAGGTCTTCACCGACGGCTTCGATGATGCGGGCGAATTCTTGTTCCATGGCGATACCGGGGCGGGTTGTGCGCGGGCGCTAACCCTAAGCGATCGTCCGGCGGCCGCCAACCCGGGATCACCGGTGACCGGCAGGGGATTGGCGGCCGACGGCGTTAGTCACGCCGCCGGCGCAGCAGGACGTACAGCGCGCCGGCGCCGCCGTCACCGGGCAGTGCCGAGCAGAACGCCAGCACCTGGTCGTGCCGCCGCAGCCAGTGGTTGAGGTCGGCCTTGATGGTCAGGCCGTCGGCCGCCTGGCCCTTGCCATGCACGACGCGGATGCAGTTGGCCTGTTCTTCCTGCGCCTGGCTGATCAGCCGGTTGACCGCGGACATCGCCTCGGCACGGGTGGCGCCGTGCAGGTCCACCGCCAGTTGCCAGGGGATCTGCCCCTTGCGCAGTTTCTGCCACTGACGCAACTGCAGGCCGGTGCGGTGGAACTCCAGCCGGGCATCGGCGGCCACCGGGGTGATGTGGGCAAGCGTGCCGGCGAGCCCGCTGTCGTCGGTGCGGGACTCGCTGGCCGCCGCCTGGCGGGCGCGCACTGTTTCCCGGTCCAGTCGCCGCCGTACCGGCGGTATCCGCGCGTCAACTGCCAGCGGTTTGACATCCGCCAGCTCGCGGGCGAGCAGTTCGGCGTCGTCCGCATCGGGTGGAAGCTGGGGGTTGTCGGGCGTGTTTTCGCGGGGCATGGCACACCGGTATGCGGACGGGCCACGCTATGATGCCCGCCTGCCGCGCGCCGATAAACCGGAGAAGCCTGTGCCCCTCGCCGCTGGACCTGTCGACACCGCCGCCGCCGTGCGCGACTTGCGCACCGTGCGCGATTTCGTGCGCTGGGCGGTCAGTACCCTGAACCGTGGCGGCGTGCACCTGGGCCACGGTACCGACGATCCCTGGGACGAAGCGGTCGCACTGGTGCTGCATCCGCTGGCGCTGGGCCACGACGTCGACCCGCGCGTGCTGGACGCACGCCTGACCGTCGCCGAGCGCGAGGCGGTGGCCGAACTGGTGCGTCGTCGCGTCGACGAGCGGGTGCCGGTTGCCTACCTCACCGGCCGCGCCTGGTTTGCCGGCCTCGAGTTCCGGGTCGACGAGCATGTGCTGGTGCCGCGTTCGTCGATTGCCGAACTCATCGAGCGCCGCTTCGAGCCCTGGCTGCAAGCCGATCGCGTCGAACGCATCCTGGAGTTGTGCACCGGCAGTGGCTGCATCGCCATTGCCTGCTGCTATGCCTTCCCGGAGGCGGAAGTCGTCGCCACCGACATCAGTGCCGATGCGCTGGAAATTGCCACCGAAAACCGCGCGGATCATGGCTGTGACGAGCAGTTGTCGCTGGTGCAGGGCGACCTCTACGCCGGTGTGCACGGCAAGTACGACCTCATCATCGCCAACCCGCCCTATGTCGATGCGCGCGACATGGCGGAACTGCCACCGGAATACCGCCACGAACCGAAACTGGGGCTGGCCGCCGGCGAAGACGGACTCGACCTGGTGCTGCGCATCCTCGCTGACGCCGGCAAGTACCTCAGCGAGGACGGCCTGCTGGTGGTCGAGGTCGGCAACTCCGATGTCGCCCTGCAGGAGCTGTTCCCCGTCGTGCCCTTCACCTGGCCGGAGTTCGAGCACGGTGAGGGCGGGGTGTTCGTGCTGCACGCCGCCGACGTGCGCGCGGCGGCGGTGCATTTCCGGGCGGCGGCTGCGGCCCGCCGGTGATTGCCGCCCGTATACTGCACGCCTTTCCGTCATGCCCCACAAGCCAGCGAGCCTGTCATGCCCGGCAACACCTTCGGCACCCTGTTTTCCGTCACCACCTTTGGTGAAAGCCACGGCCTGGCGCTGGGCGCCATCGTCGACGGCTGCCCGCCGGGGCTGGCACTGACCGAGGCCGACCTGCAGGGCGACCTCGACCGCCGCAAACCCGGCACCTCGAAGTTCACCACGCAGCGCCGCGAGCCGGACCAGGTGAAAATCCTGTCCGGCGTGTTCGAGGGGAAAACCACCGGCACGCCGATCGGCCTGCTGATCGAGAACACCGACCAGAAGTCGAAGGACTACGCGAACATCGCCGACACCTTCCGCCCGGGCCACGCCGACTACACCTACAACATGAAGTACGGCTTCCGCGACCATCGCGGCGGCGGACGGTCGTCCGCCCGCGAAACCGCGATGCGGGTGGCGGCCGGTGCGATTGCGAAGAAATGGTTGCGCGAGCAGTTCGGCATCGAGGTGCGCGGCTATGTGGCGCAGATCGGCGACATTGCGATCCGTGGCTTCGACTGGAACGAAGTGCCGAACAACCCGTTCTTCTGCCCGGATGCCTCGGTGGTGCCGCAGATGGAAGAGTTGATCGAGCAATTGCGCCGTGACGGCTCGTCGATCGGCGCGCGGGTGAATGTCGTGGCCTCGAACGTGCCGCCCGGTTGGGGCGAGCCGGTGTTCGACCGCCTTGATGCGGACCTCGCCAAAGCGCTGATGTCGATCAACGCGGTGAAGGCGGTGGAAATCG
>JBKHWN010000165.1:0-4072 GCA_046566505.1 Gammaproteobacteria bacterium | reverse complement strand
AGCAGGCCAAGAAAATGATCGCCGACCTCGAAAGGGATCTGTCCGGCGAGCGGATGCAGATGGGCAAGCTGGAGGGAGACCTCAAGGGCTGCCAGCAGAAAATGAAGACCGAAGCGGCGACCATGTCCCCTTCTGCTCTGGCCAAGTTCCAGGCCGAGTGCGACACGAAATACCGCGAGTACCAGAACCTCGGGCAATCGCTGCAGAAGATTGCCGGCGAACGCCAGCAGTCGATCGTGGGCGAGATGGGCCCGAAGTTTCAGGCGGCGGTGGCGGTGCTGGTCAAGGAGGGTGGCTACGATCTGGTGATCCAGCGCGAGGCACTGCTGCACATGAACCCGAATTTCGACATCACGGCCAAGGTCACCGCGAAACTGGACGCGGCCACGAAATAAGGCAGTCAATCGGCGGGGTGTTGCCATGCATCGGCTCGGGGATATCGCAAGGCACATCGGCGCTGAACTGCGCGGTGATCCGGACTCGATCGTGACTGCGCTGGCAACGGTGCAGTCGGCAACACCCGGCACATTGACGTTTGTTGCGTCGCCGAAATATCGCGCCCACCTTGCCGGGACGCATGCGACCGCCGTAATCGTCGCGCCGTCGCTGGCGGCTGACTGCCCGGTGGCGGCGCTGGTCGTTGACCAGCCCTATCTTGCGTTTGCCCGCGTATCGCACCTGTTTTCCAATTCCCCGGCCCCTGTGCCTGGCATCCACCCTTCCGCTGTTGTTTCGCCCGGCGCCCGCGTTGCCCCGGATGCGCATGTCGGTGCGCTGGCCGTCATCGAGGAGGGTGCCGTGATCGGCGAGGGTGCAAGCGTCGGTGCGCAATGTTATGTCGGGGCGAACGTGCAACTTGGCGCACAGGCTCGCCTGTGGCCGAATGTTACGATTTACCACGATGTAAGGATCGGCGCGCGCACTATCATCCACGCCGGCGTTGTGGTGGGCGCGGATGGTTTCGGTTACGCACCGAACGCCGGTCGCTGGGAAAAGATCGCGCAGGTTGGTGGTGTCGTGATTGGTGACGACGTCGAGATCGGGCCGCTGACCACCATCGATCGTGGTGCCATCGAGGACACGGTGATCGGCAACGGCGTGATTCTGGATGACCAGGTACACATCGCGCACAACGTGACGGTCGGTGACTACACGGCAATGGCCGGAAAATCGGGAATTTCAGGCAGTTCGAAGGTCGGCAGGCACTGCCTGATTTCCGGCATGTCGGGACTCGTTGGCCACATTGAACTCTGTGACGGCGTGCAGATTTCTGCGATGACAGTAGTGACGCGCTCGATCGACAGGCCGGGTGTGTATACCGGTGGTACGGGAATGATGGAGCACGGGGCTTGGGTCAAGAATGCCGCCCGTTTTCGTCAACTGAACAGCATGGCTCGCCGCCTGGCAGATCTTGAAAAACAGGTGCGGGAACTGAAGAGCCCGAAAGAGGGCGGGGAGTTGCATTCGTGATCATGGATACCAACGACATCAAGTCGTACCTGCCGCAGCGTTATCCGTTCCTGTTCATTGACCGTGTCGTTGAACTCGTCCCGGACGATTACATCCTCTGCTACAAGAACGTCAGCTGCAACGAGCCTTTTTTCCAGGGGCACTTCCCCATCAAGCCGATCATGCCCGGCGTGTTGCTGATCGAGGCCATGGCGCAGGCCGCCGGCATTCTCGGCCTGCGTTCGCGTGAGCTGCAGGAGGGCGGCGAAAAAAACCCGCGGGTGACCTACCTGTTGGCCGGTGTCGACAACGCCCGTTTCAAGCGCCAGGTGGTGCCCGGCGACCGTGTCGACTTCCGGGCAACGCTCGGCGGCGGCAAGCGGGGTATCTACAAGTTCTACTGCGAGGCATCCGTCGACGGGCAGCAGGCGGCTTCGGTCGAGCTGCTCGTGGCCGAAAGGGAAGTCGTATAACCTGCGACGCATACTCCGGAGGCCTGCGTGATACACCCCACCGCCATTGTTGATCCCCGGGCCGAACTGGCCGCGGGGATCGAGATCGGTCCCTACAGCATCGTCGGTGCCGGCGTGCGTATTGGTGCCGGCACCCGTATCGGCCCGCATGTGGTGTTGAAGGGACCGACGACCATTGGCAGGGACAACCGCATCTTCCAGTTCGCTTCCGTCGGCGAGGACTGCCAGGACAAGAAGTACAAGGGCGAGCCCACCGAGCTGGTCATAGGCGACCGCAACGTGATCCGGGAAGGCTGCACGATCCATCGCGGCACGGTGCAGGATCAGGGCATCACCCGCATCGGCGATGACAACCTGTTCATGGCCTATGTCCATGTGGCGCACGACTGCGTTGTTGGCAGCGGGACGATTTTCGCCAACAACGCCACCATCGCCGGGCACGTGCATGTCGGTGACGGCGTGATCCTCGGTGGTTTCACCGCCGTGCACCAGTTCGTGCATATCGGATCCTGGGCGATGACGGCGTTCAGTTCTGCCGTGAACCAGGATGTTCCTGCTTTCGTCATGGTGCGCGGCAACATGGCCGAGGCGCACGGCATGAATTTCGAGGGCATGAAGCGTCGAGGCTACGCCCCGGAACTCGTCTCGGCGCTCAAGCGCGCCTACAAGACGGTCTACCTGCGTGGCCTGAAGATCGAGGATGCGCTGGCACAACTCGATGACGACGCGGCGGTCTGGCCAGAGGTCCGGCTGTTCGCGGATTCGATCCGCGCGTCCACACGCGGCATCGTGCGCTGATAAACGTGCCATGACCCGCCCGCTGACTGTCGCCATCGTTGCCGGTGAATTGTCCGGCGACGTACTGGGCCGTGCCCTGATGGATGCGATCCGCGCGCGGGCACCGGACACTGTGTTCATCGGCATCGGTGGCCCGCAGATGACCGCCGCCGGATTCACCAGTTGGTATCCGATGGAGCGCCTGGCGGTGATGGGCCTGATCGAGGTGCTCGGCCGGTTGTTCGAATTGCTGCGCATTCGCCGCAAGTTGGCAGCAAGGCTGATTGAGGCGCCGCCAGACGTGTTTGTCGGCATCGACGCGCCGGATTTCAATCTTGGCCTTGAACTGGTCCTGCGCAGCGCCGGCGTACCGACCGTGCATTTTGTCAGCCCGTCGGTCTGGGCCTGGCGAAAGGGGCGCGTGCACAAGATCCGTCGTGCCGTCGACCGCATGCTCACCCTGCTGCCTTTCGAGGCGCGTTTTTACGAAGAACATGCGGTTCCGGTGACCTTCGTCGGTCATCCGCTGGCGGATGCCGTGCCGCTGGAAGACCAGCACCACAGCGCGCGACGCGAACTCGGCATTGCCGGGGATGCGCGTGTCGTTGCGCTGTTGCCGGGCAGCCGGGGCGGGGAGGTCGCACAGTTGCTGCCGTCATTCCTGGCGGCGGCACGCCTGCTGGCGCGGCGATACCCGGGCATGATGTTCCTGCTGCCGGCAGCTACTGCGGAGCGTCGTGCACAGATTGAACGCGTAATGGAGGCAACACCGGACCTGCCGGTGGTTCGCCTGCTCGACGGCAACGCGCGCACGGCGATGGCCGCAGCCGATGTTGTGCTGCTCGCGTCGGGCACGGCGACGCTGGAGGCGCTGCTCATGAAGCGGCCGATGGTGGCGGCCTACCGCGTGAATGCGTTGACCTGGGCCATCTTCTCCCCGCTGGTGAGCACGCCGTACGTCACGCTGCCAAACTTGCTGGCCGACGAGAAACTCGTGCCGGAGTTGCTGCAGCACGCCGTGACGCCGGAAAACCTGACGGCGGAAGTCGGGCGCTATTTCGATGACCCGCAGGCAGCGCGGGAAGTGCGCGAGCGCTTCGCGGCCATGCATGTGACACTGCGGCGCAATGCGGCGGCGCACGCCGCCGATGCCGTGCTGGAGGTGGCCGGATGGCCGGGCTGAACCCGTACGCCGAGTACATGCTCGAGAATCCCTGGCTGCCGCGTGCATTCCGCTATGCACCGGGCCTGTTGCTGGCCGGCGTCGACGAGGCCGGTCGCGGTCCGCTGGCCGGGCCGGTTGTCGCCGCGGCGGTGATCCTCGATCCGCGCCGGCCCATTGCCGGGCTGGATGATTCCAAGCAACTCAGCGA
>JBKHWN010000164.1:0-7565 GCA_046566505.1 Gammaproteobacteria bacterium | reverse complement strand
TGCTGAAACTGCAGCGCATCGTGGTCGACCCGAAGTACCGCGGCTATCGCGGGACGTTCTTCGACTATCCCTGGCACTCGGACTGGTAGTGCCGCAACGGCGGCCGTTGCCGGAGCCTTGGCGGCTCCGGTCGCGGCCGGTTGCCGGTGCTCAATACAACTCGATCGCCACCGCCGTGGCCTCGCCGCCACCGATGCACAGCGCCGCCACGCCCTTCTTCTTGCCCTGCTGCTGCAGCGCATGGATCAGCGTGACGATGATGCGCGAGCCGGAAGACCCGATCGGGTGGCCGAGTGCGCAGGCGCCGCCGTAGACGTTGACCTTCGCGTGCTCGATGCCGAGCTTGCGCATGGCCAGCATCGTGACCATTGCGAATGCCTCGTTGATTTCCCACAGGTCGACATCGCCCACCTGCCAGCCGGCCTTCGCCAGCACCTTTTCGATGGCGCCGACCGGGGCGATGGTGAACTCGCTGGGGTGCCGCGAGTTGGTCGCGTGGGCGACGATGCGCGCCTGGGGCTTGAGCCCGCGTGCCTTCGCCACCGATTCGCGGGTCAGAACCAGTGCCGAGGCGCCGTCGGAAATCGAGGACGAGTTCGCGGCAGTGACCGTGCCGTTCTTGCTGAACGCCGGCTTGAGCGTCGGGATTTT
The DNA here is from genome assembly GCA_046566505.1 of Gammaproteobacteria bacterium. Classification (GTDB taxonomy): domain Bacteria; phylum Pseudomonadota; class Gammaproteobacteria; order Pseudomonadales; family JADFDG01; genus JADFDG01. The sequence goes on along the minus strand of JBKHWN010000164.1, from coordinate 6,914 downwards.
TTCCGGCTTTGCTTTCGGCGGCTGTTCGTCCTCCAGCACCAGCGTTTCGCCGGACCTGCCCTGGACCGGGACGCCGACGATTTCCGCCTTGAATGAACCGCTGCGTATCGCAACCTGCGCGCGTTCCAGGGAGGCCAGGGCGAACGCGTCCATGTCCTCGCGGGTGATGCCTTCGCGGTCGGCGACGTCCTGCGCGAACGAACCCATAAGACGACCGGTTTCGGCATCCTCAAGGCCGTCGAGGAACATGTGGTCCTTCAGTTCGCCGTGTCCCAGGCGATAGCCGCTGCGGGCTTTCGTCAGCACGTAGGGTGCCTGCGACATGCTCTCCATGCCGCCGGCAACCATGATGTCGTTGGTTCCTGCGCGCAGCAGGTCGTGCGCGAGCATGGTCGCCTTCATGCCGGAGCCGCAGAGCTTGTTCACGGTTGTCGCGCCGGTGCTTTCCGGGATGCCGGCCTTGAGCATTGCCTGCCGTGCCGGCCCCTGCTTGACGCCACCGGGCAGCACGCAGCCCATGATCACTTCCTGGATGTCTTCCGGCGCGAGTCCGGCCCGCGCCACCGCCTCGCGGATGGCCACGGCACCGAGCTCCGGTGCGGTAAGCGACGACAGGCTGCCCTGCAGGCCGCCCATCGGGGTGCGGGCGCCGTTGACGATGACAACTGGATCCTGGCTCATGTGGAACTCCTCGCGGGTGCGTTGGTCTTGCTGTGAGGGCGGCGATTCTAGCGTATGCAGGTCGCCGCGGTTCGGGCGAGCCGGCCGGTGGCGGCGCAAAGCTTCCGTCTGCTAAGGTTCGTCCCCGTTTCCGACTTTCCTTCGGGTTTCCGACATGAATCATCTGTCTGTCATGCGTTTGTTGTTGGTGCCGGTACTGGGTCTGGCGCTGGTGGCCCAGGCGGCCGAACCGGCCGCCAAAGCCACTGCCGCGCCGGCGAAGAGTTCCGCCGCCAAGGCCAAGCCCGCAGCCAAGAAGGCGGAGGAGCCGATGTCCCAGGAAATCCTCGATGCCATGAGCAGCCTGGTCGAGTCGGCCATCCAGCATGCCGGCCGCGAACTGGAAAAGGGCACCGATGAGTTCCTGCCTTATGGCGTCGTGCAACTGACCTCGGGCGAGGCCAAGCTGGTGCATTGGCAAAAGCCCAATCCGCCGCCGTTGCCGGAAGTCATGCGCGGCATCGTGCTGACGCTGCGCCAGTTGGGTCGTGCACCGGATGTGGTGGCTGCCGTGACGGTGGCGCCGACTGCGGTCAACACGGAAGAAGGCATCGTGGTCAAGGGGATCCGCTGTGAAGTGGATCACCGTGACGGCGAGCCGCGCATCGTGTTCGTCCCCTACACCCGTGAGGACGGCAAGGTGTTGACCGGGACGCCGGTGTACCTGCCGGGCAAGAACCCGATCTTCGTGCGCCCCGGTGACGAGAATGCGGCTGCCGGCGCAAAGCCCGCCGCCCAGCCTGCAGCCAAGGCACCGGCAGCTGCCAAGAAGCCCTGATCAAGCCTGGCCGGCGACAAGCGCCGGCCGTTCCCTCCCGGTGCGACCGCCCATGCCTGATCTGACTCGCCGCGATGTTCGTGTCGGGGATCTTTCCGAAATAAATGCCGCCGATGCCAATGCGTCGCCGCGTGCGACTGCCGGTGCGAAAGTGCCGTCGGCGCCGGCAGCGGGCAGGGTGCCGGTGCCGGGCGTCCCGTCGACGGCTGGTGCCGGTCGCGGCCTCGACTACAAGGCAATCCTGATCGCGCTGCTGGTGGTGGTGCTGATGCTTGCTGTCGTTTACCTCTACCGGCAGCAACAGCAGCTGGCCGGTGCGCTGGCGGCGGTCGAAGAGCAACAGCGGGCATCAGTGCGGTTGCTGGAAACCCAGGTGGTCAGTACCGCAAGCACACTGGAAAGCACGCTGAAAAGCAGTGACAGCGAGACGCAGAAGTCACTGAACCTCCTCGCCGCGGACCTGCGGCGGATCAATGACGTGCTGGGCAAGCAGTCCCGGCAGGTCGATGCACAGGGCAAGGATCTGGGGCGTCGGGTCGAAGAGCTCGGTGCGCTGACCGAAGAAGTGAAGCGACTCGGGCAGGCATCCACCCAGGCGGCGACCCAGCTCGATACGAGGCTGAAGACGTTGGCCGAGAATCTGGAACAGCAGTCCGGCAGGCAGAAGTCGCTGGCTGATGCCGTCACCCGCCTGGAGCGCAGCGGCGATGCCTCCCAGTTGCGCTCTGAACTCGCCGTGCTCAGTGCGTCGTTGCGAGAGGGCCAGCAGGAACACGACAGGCGCATCAAGGCCACCGAGCAGGCCATTGCCTCCAACGACGCCTTCCGCCGCCAGGTCAACGCGACCATCGACCGGCTGACCCAGCAGGTCAGCGAGCTTTACCCGAAGCGCTGAACACAGCCGGTCGGCACGGTGGTATGGTCTGCACCCTGTGGTGGCAGACGGTGCCGCCGGTTTCATTCCTGTTCCGGCAGGTACGCAATGGCCGTTGACGACAGCAAGAAGAGCCGCCTTTCCTCCCTCAGCCAGGACGTGATTGCTGTACCCAAGCGGGTGGAGCCGCAGTCGCGTGCCCGCGAGGAGAGTCCGGCCCCGAAAGCGTCCGTCCCGCCGCCGCAGCCCCCCTACGCGGCGGCGCCACCAGCACGGCCAGCCCAGCAGGCACGGCCGGCGCCGCGGCCGGAGCCCGCCGCCACGGCCCAGTCGCCGCTGCTCTGGGTTGTCGCGACGGTGGCGGCCATCGCGTTGCTGGTGGCACTGTTCGGGCGCTTCGAAGGGCAGGCTGCCGGGCAGCAGAGTAGTGAGGCGAGCGCGCAGGCCATCGAGCGACTGGTGGCAGAGTTGAATGCTTCGAACCAGCGGGTGACTGCGCTGGAAGAGCGCCTGGCCGCAGCGGATGCCGATGCGCGCAGCAGCGGCCCGCAGGCGCAGGCTTCACTGCTGCAACTGGGCGTGTCCGTCAGGGCATTGCGCAACGACCTTGATCGCTACACGAACGAACTCGACAAGGTTTCGGCGCAGGTGGCCGAGTTGCGCAAGGCGGTTGCGGCCTCCGGCAAGGAGGCCGGCGTGAAGCCGGAGCAACTGGCCGCACTCTCTGTCCGGGTGTCGTCGCTGGCGGATCAGGTGACCGCCGTGTCCAAGGCGCCCAAGGCACCCGCCGGCAGTGCCGATGCCGATGCGCAACTCAAGTTGCTGTCGCAGAAAACCGACAAGATGGCGAACGATATCCGGCAGTTGTACCGGTTGCTGGAAGGCCGCTGACCTGTGCCGTCCGGGCGCTGCTAGAATCCGCCGCCCACTGCGCCAGTGGTGAAATTGGTAGACACGCTGGATTTAGGTTCCAGTGCCGCAAGGCATGGGGGTTCAAGTCCCTCCTGGCGCACCACATTCCCTTTCCACGGGCGGCCCGGCCACCCGTCCGTTGACCGGCGTCACGGCCTGTCCGCCTGACGGTTGTCCTGTCCGCCGATAGGTGCAATCGTCGTTTTCCGGCAGCAGGGGAGGCGAGGCGTGAAAGCATCATTCGACACCCGCGATGCGAACGAGGCCGTGGCCGACGTCGCGTTTCGTCTGAGCGAGGTGGTGGCGATCTACCCGATCACGCCGGCCTCGGCGATGGGCGAGCATGCGGACGAATGGAGTGCTGCCGGTCGCACCAATCTCTGGGGCGACGTGCCGGACGTGGTCGAGATGCAGTCAGAGGGCGGTGCTGCCGGCGCGGTGCACGGCGCGCTGACCACAGGTGCGCTGGCGACATCGTTCACGGCCTCGCAGGGCCTGCTGTTGATGCTGCCGAACCTGTACAAGATCGCGGGCGAACTGACGCCATTCGTGCTGCATGTGGCCGCACGCACCGTGGCCACCCATGCCCTGTCGATTTTCGGCGACCACTCGGACGTGATGGCGATCCGTCCCGCCGGCATGGCAATGCTCTGCGCCGGCTCGCCACAGGAAGCGCAGGATTTCGCCGCCATCGCCCATGCGGCCACGCTTGCTTCCCGCATTCCCTTCCTGCATTTCTTCGATGGCTTCCGCACGTCCCATGAAATGCAGCGCATTGCGTTGCTGGACGATGAGATCCTGCGTGCGCTGGTCGATATGCATGACGTCGAGGCGCACCGTGCGCGCGCATTGTCACCGGAACATCCGTCGCTGCGCGGCACGGCGCAGAACCCGGACACCTTCTTCCAGGGGCGGGAGGCGGGCAACGGCTACTACGATGCCTGCGTGGATGTCGTCGTCCGGAAGATGACGGACTTTGCGGCGCTGACCGGGCGCGCCTACCAGCCGTTCGAATACATCGGCCATCCCGAGGCGGATCGCGTCATCGTGATGATGGGTTCCGGCGCTGAATGCGCGCATGAACTGGTCGAGTGGCGCGTCGCGCAGGGTGAGCGCCTGGGCCTGCTGAAAGTGCGCCTGTACCGGCCGTTTTCCTTCGCGCACCTGCTGTCCGCGCTGCCGGTGTCGGCACGCGCGCTGGCCGTGCTGGACCGCAGCAAGGAACCGGGTGCATCCGGTGAGCCGCTGCTGCTGGACGTCGTGGCGGCCCTGGTCGATGCGGTGCAGCGTGGCGCACGCGCGTCCATGCCGCGCGTACTGGGTGGCCGCTACGGCCTCGGGGGCAAGGAGTTCACGCCGGCCATGGTGCAGGCGGTATTCGATGCGCTGGCCGGTGACGATGCGCCGTCGCGTTTCACGGTGGGTATCGTCGACGACGTCACGCACACCTCGTTGCCGGTCGACGGCGAGTTCGACGCCCTGTTCGATGCGCGTGACGATGACACCGTGCGGGCCGTCTTCTACGGTCTGGGTGCCGATGGCACGGTCAGTTCGAACAAGCAGTCGATCGCGATCCTGGGCCAGCGCGGTGACCTCTATTGCCAGGGCCATTTCGTCTACGACTCGAAGAAGTCCGGCAGCACCACGGTGTCGCACCTGCGTTTTGGCCCGCGTCCGATCCGCTCAACCTGGCAGATCCGCAGTGCAAACTTCGTGGCAGTGCACGATCCCGGCTTTCTGGAGCGCTACGACGTGCTGTCCTGCGCGGCGCCGGGAGCAACGGTCCTGCTCAACGTCCCGCAGCCGCCGGCCGCTGTGTGGGATGCGCTGCCGCGCGAAGTGCAGCAGACGCTGATCGAGCGGCGCTGCCGCCTCTACGCGATCGACGGTTTCAGCATTGCGGAGGCGGCCGGCATCGGCCGGCGGATCAACACCGTCATGCAGGCATGCTTCTTCGCGATCTCCGGTGTGCTGCCGCACGACGAGGCCGTGGCGCGCATCAAGCAGGCGGTTGCCGATACCTGGGGACGGCGCGGCCCGGAGGTGGTTCGCCGCAACGTGGCCGCCATCGACGTGACCCTGGCGCAGTTGAACGAGATTCCGGTACCCGCCGTGGCCAGCGCAACGCACACCCGTCGACAACTGCCGATGGTCGATGCGCCCGGTTTCGTGCAGCGTGTAACCCGCGTGTTGTTGCAGGGCCAGGGTGACCGCCTGCCGGTCAGCGCCTTTCCCGTCGACGGCACCTGGCCGACCGGCACCAGCCGTTACGAGCAGCGGGCGATCGCCCGCGAGATCCCGGTCTGGGAGCCGGACGTCTGCGTGCAGTGCAACCGCTGCTCGATGATCTGCCCGCACGCGGCCATTGTGACCAAGGTGTTCGATCCTGCATCGGCGCAACCGGCGCCCGACGCTTTCTGCAGCATTCCCGAAACACACACGCCGGAACTGGCCGGGCTGCAGTACGTCGTGGCCGTTGCCCCCGATGACTGCACCGGTTGCGGGCAGTGCGTCGAAGTGTGCCCGGCGAAGGACCGCACGCAGCCGAAGCGCAAGGCGATCAACATGCGCCCGTTGGCGGAACATGCGGAACGCACCCGTGAGGCGTGGACATACAGCACGACGCTGCCGGTGGTCGACCGCGCACGCATCCCGCAGGAAAGCAAGCGCATCGCGTTGCTGGAGCCCTTGTTCGAGTTCCCGGGCGCCTGCGCCGGCTGTGGTGAAACGCCGTACATCCGCCTGCTCACACAATTGTTCGGCGACCGATTGTTGATCGCCAACGGCACCGGCTGCTCGTCCATCTACGGCGGCAACCTGCCGACGACGCCCTACCGCAGCAATGCGGACGGGCGCGGTCCGGCCTGGGGCAATTCGCTGTTCGAGGACAACGCGGAATACGGCTTCGGCATGCGGCTGGCACTCGACATGCGCCGGCGCGAGGCATTGCGCTTGCTGGCAATGCTGGCTGACCGGTTGCCGGCGGATCTCGTGACCGCGCTCGGTGCTCCCTGCGATGGCACCGACGAGGCGGCGATCAGCCGCCGGCGTGAACAGGTGTCGGCGTTGCGTGCCGCCCTGGCCGGGCTTGATCGCGGGCATGGCCCGCTCGCCACGACGCAGGAGCATGGGCATGGACTGCTTTCGGTGCTGGCCGATGCGCTGGTGCCGACCAGCCTGTGGATCGTCGGTGGCGACGGCTGGGCCTACGACATCGGCTACGGCGGGCTGGACCATGTGCTGGCGTCGAACCGCAAGGTCAACGTGCTGGTGCTGGACACCGAGGTCTATTCCAACACCGGTGGCCAGCAATCCAAGGCAACGCCATTGGGCGCGGTCGCCAAGTTCGCTTCTGCCGGCAAGGAAACGCGCAAGAAGGACCTCGGCCTGCTGGCGATGAGTTACGGCCATGTCTATGTGGCCAGCGTGGCGATGCAGGCCAGGGCGCCGCAGACGCTGACCGCGCTGCTGGAGGCCGAGCGACATCCCGGTCCGGCCATCGTGATTGCCCACAGCCCGTGCATCGCGCACGGGTATGATCTGCAACATGCACCGGCGCAGCAGCGGCGGGCGGTTGACAGCGGCGCCTGGCCGCTCTACCGCTTCGACCCGAAGCGCATCCACGAAGGG
>JBKHWN010000163.1:0-7178 GCA_046566505.1 Gammaproteobacteria bacterium | reverse complement strand
CAGATGCTGGCCAAGGGCCACCATTTCCCGCACGTCACGCTGGTCGGCATCCTTGATGCCGACAGCGGGCTGTTGAGCGCCGACTTCCGCGCCCCGGAGCGCCTCGCCCAATTGCTGGTACAGGTCGCCGGGCGGGCCGGGCGCGCAGGCAAGGCCGGGCGGGTGCTGGTGCAGACCCACCGCCCGGACCACCCGCTGCTGGTGCGACTGGCCACCGAGGGCTACGACGCCTGGGCGCGCGATGCACTCTCCGAGCGCAAGGCCGCCGAACTGCCTCCCTTTGCCTCACTCGCCCTGGTCCGCGCCGAGGCGACCCGCGACACCACGGCGCTGGATTTCCTGGAAAACCTGAAAGTCCACGCTGCCGACCTGCTGGCCGGCGCCCGCGGCGACCTGCTGCTGATGGGCCCGGCGCCCGCACCCATGGCCCGGCGTGGTGGCCGGTTCCGGGCGCAATTGCTGGTACAGGCACCGGATCGCGGCGAACTCCACCGATTTCTTGCCGGTTTTGTCCCGCTTATCGAGGCCGACCCGGAATCGCGACGCGTACGCTGGTCGCTGGATGTCGACCCGCAGGATCTTTATTGACCTGAAATTCCGCACGCGTCCTTCCGGCAACCGGACACCGCGACCGGCGATTGCGTAGAATCGCCGCTCCCGCGCGAGGACCCCCATGAAACACGCATTGCAGGACTTGATTGCACAGGCCGTAGCCCGCCTCGTCGAGGGCGGCACGCTGCCTGCCGGCACGGCACCGGAGATCCGGCTGGATCCCACCCGGGACAAGGCACACGGCGACTACGCCAGCAACCTGGCGATGATGCTGGCAAAGCCGGCCGGCAAGCCGCCGCGCGCACTGGCCGAGACCATCGTCGCCGCCCTGCCGGCAAGCCCGCTGGTGCAGAAGGTGGAGATCGCCGGGCCGGGCTTCATCAACTTCTTCCTGAGCGCCGGCAGCCAGTTCGAGGTGGTCCGCCGCATCATCGGCGACCTGCGTCATTTCGCCCGGCCGGACGTGGGCCGTGGCGAGCGCGTGCTGCTGGAGTTCGTGTCGGCGAATCCGACCGGGCCGATGCACGTCGGCCACGGCCGCGGCGCCGCCTACGGCTCGGCGCTGGCCAACATCCTCACCGCCACCGGCTACCGGGTGCACCGCGAGTACTACATCAACGATTTCGGCCGGCAGACCGACATCCTCGCCGTCAGCCTCTGGCTGCGTTATCTCGAACAGTTCGGTGCGCCGGTCAGCATGCCGTCGCGTGCCTATCCCGCCGAGTATGTGCGCGATTGCGCGCACAAGCTGGTCACCGACTACGGCGAGCGCTTCCGTCACCACTACGCCGACGTGATCGACGGGCTGCCGCCCGACCCCAACGAGGACGGCGACGAGGCCAAGGCGGCCAGGGAAGCACATATCGACGCGCTCGTCGTCCGCGCCCGGGAAATGCTCGGCGACGATTACCGCGTGCTGCAGCAGGCCGGGCTGGATGACCAGCTCGCCGATATCCGCAGCACGCTGGCGGCGTTCAATGTCTCGTTCGACCAGTGGTCCAGTGAACGCGCACTGGTGGAAAGCGGCGCCGTCGAGAAGGCGCTGGAGCGGCTGCGCGACACCGGCCACGTCTTTGAGCAAGACGGCGCTGTCTGGCTGCGCACTTCGGCGCTCGGCGACGAGAAGGACCGCGTATTACTGCGCGACGACGGCAGCTACACCTACTTCGCCAGCGATGTCGCCTACCACCTCGACAAGCTCGACCGCGATTTCGACACGCTGGTCGATGTCTGGGGCGCCGACCACCACGGCTACATCGCCCGCGTGCGCGCCGCCATCGAGGCGCTGTCCGGCAAGGGCGACCGTTTCCATGTGGCACTGATCCAGTTCGTCACCCTGGCCTCGGGCCGCATGGGCAAGCGCAGCGGGAATTTCGTCACGCTCAAGGATCTGATCGACGAGGCCGGCTGCGATGCCACGCGCTTCTTCTACCTGACACGCTCGCCCGAGCAGCATCTCGAGTTCGATATCGATCTCGCGCGCTCGCAGACCAGCGAGAACCCCGTCTACTACCTGCAGTACGCCCACGCGCGCGTGCGCAGCATGTTCCGCACGCTCGAAGAGCGCGGGCTGGCCTACGACCAGGACGCCGGGCTGCATGCGCTGGGCTCGCTGCCGGAACCTGCCGCCGCCGAGCTCGCCCTGCGCCTGGAACAATGGCCGGACATCCTCGTCGCCGCAGCACGCAACCGCGCACCGCACACGCTCAGCCACTGGCTGCGCGAACTGGCACACGAATTCCACAGTTACTACAACGCACACAAGGTGCTGGTGGACGATGCCGGCGAGCGCAACGCGCGACTGGTACTGAGTGAAGCCGTGCGCCGCGTTATCGCCGACGGACTGGGTCTGCTTGGCGTCAACGCGCCCGACAGCATGTAAGTCAACACAGGGGCCGGGGAATCGCACGCATGGCGCGTACCAGTCACCGCAAGGAAAGTCGTCCGCGGGGCGCCGCACCGCGCAACGGCAATGGCGGCGGCAAACGCTGGCCATTGTTCGTCGGCGGACTCGCCCTGGGCCTGTTGCTGTCCGGCGGCGTCTACCTCGCCGGCATCCTGCCGACGGCCATGGAATTGCGCGAACGCGCGCAGGCTGCAGAGGCCGAACGTGCTGCGACGGCAGCCGGCGAAACGAAGCCACAGAAAGCTACCGGCAAGCCGGCAACCACGGCCGGGCCGGACGCCGGCAAAAAGCCGGTGACATTCGAGTTCTACTCGATCCTGCCGCAGCAGGAAGTCGTCGCGCCAGTCAGTGGCAACAAGACAACCGTGGCACCGGCAACCATCCCCGTGCCGTCCGCCGATACCGCCAGCACGCCGAAATCCGTGCCGGCGAAGGATCGCTACCAGTTGCAGGCCGGCTCGTTCCGCACCCGTGCCGAGGCAGATCGCCGTCGTGCCGAACTGCTGCTGTCCGGGCACAACGTCAACATCCAGGATGTCACCACCGGCACCGGCGACCAGTGGTTCCGCGTGATGGTCGGACCCTTCGACGGCGAGGACGCCATGCAGCAGGCCCGCCAGCAACTGGCCGCCGGCCGGATCGAGACGCTGCCCATCCGGCTCCGGTAAGCCCGCATCGGGCCGGTGGCGGTTGAGTCGCCCGCAAACGCCCCCATATCCGCGCATCCAGCGCGAGGAGTTCCCCAAATGGAACAGATGCACGGCACCACCATCGTTTCCGTCCGCCGCAACGGCCGCGTAGTCATCGGCGGCGACGGCCAGGTCACGCTCGGCAACACCATCATGAAGGGCAATGCACGCAAGGTGCGCCGCCTGGGCAACGGCAACGTGATCGCCGGCTTTGCCGGTGGCACCGCCGATGCCTTCACCCTGTTCGAGCGCTTCGAGTCAAAACTGGAGAAGCACGGCCACAACCTGACGCGCGCCGCCGTCGAACTGGCCAAGGACTGGCGCACCGACCGCATGCTGCGCCGGCTGGAAGCCTTGCTGGCGGTGGCTGACCAGTCCGCCTCGCTGATCATCACCGGCAACGGCGACGTCATCGAGCCGGAGAACGACCTGATCGCGATCGGATCCGGCGGACCGTTCGCGCAGGCGGCAGCCTCGGCACTGCTGCAGAACACCGATCTCGACGCGCGCGCCATCGTCGAGAAGGCGCTGGGCATCGCCGGCGACATCTGCATCTACACCAACCGCAACGTCACGATCGAGGAACTCGGCGCATGACGAACATGACCCCGCGCGAGATCGTCAGCGAGCTCGACCGCTACATCATCGGCCAGCAGGCCGCCAAGCGCGCCGTCGCCGTCGCGCTCCGCAACCGCTGGCGGCGCCTGCAGTTGCCCGAGGAGTTGCGCCACGAGATCGTACCCAAAAACATCCTGATGATCGGGCCGACCGGCGTCGGCAAGACCGAGATTGCACGACGACTGGCGAAACTGGCCAACGCGCCGTTCATCAAGGTGGAAGCGACCAAGTTCACCGAGGTCGGCTATGTCGGGCGCGACGTGGAAACCATCGTCCGCGACCTGGTGGAAACGGCAATGAAGATGCAGCGGCAGGACGCGATGGCTGCCTCGCGTACACGCGCCGAGGAAGCCGCCGAGGAGCGCATTCTCGATGCGCTGCTGACACCGCCGCGCGACGGACTTGCACCGCAGGCAGGCACCGACAACGCCACCCGCAGCCTGTTCCGGCGCAAGTTGCGTGCCGGGGAACTCGATGACCGAGAGATCGAGATCGAGCTGTCGCAAGGCGGCGCCGGCGTCAACATCATGGCGCCGCCGGGGCTGGAGGAGATGACCAACCAGTTGCAGAACATGTTTTCGTCGCTGGGCAAGGACCGGAAGAAGACGCAGCGCCTGAGCGTGAAGGACGCGCTGAAACTGGTGCGTGACGAAGAGGCCTCCAAGCTGGTCAACGACGAGGAGATAAAGGACAGTGCGCTGCGCGCCGTCGAACAGGGCGGCATCGTGTTCATCGACGAGCTCGACAAGGTGTGCCGGCGTGGCGAAACCTCCGGCGCCGATGTGTCACGTGAAGGCGTGCAGCGCGACCTGCTGCCGCTGATCGAAGGCAGCACGGTGAATACCAAGTACGGGCCAGTGAAAACCGATCATGTGCTGTTCATCTGCTCGGGCGCGTTTCATCTGGCGAAGCCGTCTGACCTGATCCCGGAATTGCAGGGACGGTTGCCGATCCGCGTGGAACTCGACGCACTGTCGGCCAACGATTTCGAGCGCATCCTGAAGGAGCCGAGCAATTCGCTGACCATGCAGTATCGCGAACTGCTGGGTACGGAAGGGCTGAAGGTGGAGTTCACGGGAGATTCGATCCGGCGGCTGGCGGAAATCGCTTTCCAGGTGAACGAGCGGACGGAAAACATCGGTGCCCGGCGACTGCACACGGTGCTGGAGAAGTTGCTGGAGGATATTTCCTTCGATGCGACTGACATGGCGCTGAAGCAGGATGGAACCGCGCTGGTAATCGACGGTGCGAAAGTCGATGCGGTACTCGGCGGCGTGGTGCAGGACGAGGACTTGTCGCGCTACATCCTGTGACAGGGTGCGGGCCGTAATAATGTGGTGCCAAGTGGCGGCGGGCGCCGCCACGACCCGGCGGGTTACTGCCCGGACATTGAAAGCAACTGTTCAACCGTCGCGATCAGCTCTGGCGTCGGCCGCTCCAGCGTGACGTGGCCGATCTTGCGGCCGGCACGTTCGGCCTTGCCGTAGTCGTGTACCGACAGGCCGGGAATGCGCAGCAAGGCGTCACGATCCGGCCAGTAACCGAGCACGTTCCAGGTGATCACCGGCACGCGCAGCGCGGTATCGCCCAGCGGCAGTCCGAGCACGGCGCGGACGTGGTTTTCGAACTGGCTGGTTACCGCGCCCTCGATGGTCCAGTGGCCGCTGTTGTGCACGCGCGGGGCGAACTCGTTGATCAGGATGCCGCCGCCGGTGCGGAAAAATTCGACGGCGAGCACGCCGCGGTAATCCAGGGACTGCATCAGCGTGCGCACGCAGTGCTCGCCGCCGGCGATCTCTTCCCGGCTGACGATGCCGGCGATGTCCGGCTCGGTGCGCACGAGGATGCCGTCGCGATGCACGTTGAGTGACGGGGTCCAGAAACGGACATCACCGTCGGCTCCGCGCACGGCGACCAGCGAGAACTCGCCACGGAAATCGATTTCCTGCTCGACGGTGAACGGGGCGGCTTCCGGCGGGATGGCAGCGAGGTCGGCCGCCGACTTCAGCCGCCACTGACCGCGGCCGTCATAACCGCCACTGGCCGCCTTGGCGCGGCAGGGAAAACCGACCTGCGCGCAGGCATCGGGAAAATCGGCATGGATGCCGGCCTGCGCCCATCGCGGCTGGGGCAGGTTCAACACGGCCAGGTGTTCGCGCTCGCGGCGGCGGTCACGCTTGAGGTCCAGCGCCTGTGGCGTCGGCCACAGGGCCGCGTGCTGCATCACCGCCGAAAAGATGCGCGGATCGATGGTCTCAATCTCGGTGGTGGCGGCATCGAGTCCGTGCGTGAAACGCAGGATGTCGTCCGGATCGTGCTGCGCATGGCGGCCGCCGAAATCCAGCAGGGCCGAATCGTCTTTCGGCACCAGGAAGCGGCAACGCACGCCGAGCGCGATGGCGGAAAGGGCAAGCATGCGGCCCAGCTGGCCGCCACCGATGATGCCGAGGGTTTTCATCGCAAATGAATCAACGAAAGGAAAGGCGGTCAGTAAGAATCAGCCGTTGTTTTCCGGCAGCCGGGGATCGTCGCTGGCCAGCACTTTCTCGGTCTGCCGGCGACGCCAGTCATGCACTTTCGCGCGCAGCGCGCCATCGCCGGTCGCCAGCGACTGGGCAGCGAACAATGCGGCATTGATCGCGCCCGCCTTGCCGATGGCGAAAGTGCCCACCGGCACGCCGCCGGGCATCTGCACGATGGACAGCAGTGAATCCAGGCCATTGAGCGCCTGCGACTGCACCGGCACGCCGAGTACCGGCACGGCGGTCTTCGCGGCGATCATCCCCGGCAGGTGCGCCGCACCACCGGCACCGGCGATCACGAAGCGCAGGCCACGCGACTCGGCAGTGGCGCCGAACTCGAACAGGCGGTCCGGGGTGCGGTGGGCGGACACCACCTTCACCTCATGCGGTACGCCGAGCGCTTCCAGCGTTTCGACAGCATGCCGCATGGTCTCCCAGTCGCTGCGCGAACCCATGACCACGGCCACCAGCGGTTGTTGTGAACTCATAGCCTGTGCTCTCCGCGCACCCGAGTGAAGTTCATGCCCAGCGCGCGACGAGATCCGTGTACAACGGCACCCCGACCAGCACGTTGAAGGGGAAGGTGATTGCCAGCGACGCGGTGATCGACAGGCTGTGACGCGCTTCGGGCACCGCGATGCGCATGGCCGCCGGCACCGCGATGTACGACGCGCTCGCGCCCAGGATCGCCACCATGGTCACCCCTCCGGGCGATAGGCCGGCGAGTGTACCCGCGACCGCCCCGACGAGGGCACCCGCCAGCGGCATCAGGGTGCCGAAAGCCACCAGGAACAGGCCGAGCTGGCGCAGGTCGCCCAGCCTCGAGGCGGCAATCAGGCCCATCTCGACCAGGAACAGGGCCAGCGCCCCCTTGAACAGGTCGATGAACAG
>JBKHWN010000162.1:0-3822 GCA_046566505.1 Gammaproteobacteria bacterium | reverse complement strand
CGTGCCGTTGCCCGCGTCTCCACGAACAGCACCGCCATCGGCTTGCCGACATGCTCGCTGGTCGTGCGCTGCATGGCCCGCCCGCCCTTGCTGTCCAGCGTGATGCTGACATTGGGCGTGCTGGTGTCCTGGTCAAACCCGGCGCGCGCGTTGATCACCGACTCGCCGGTGACAATCTTTTCACGCTTCAGCAACCGGGCCGGCTCGCGGTTTTCCTTGAACGGGAACGCCTCCGAACCGGGCGGCACCGGGCTGCCCGGATACCAGGGACCCGGGTTCTCGGCATCGACCAGGCGGAACTCCAGGCTCGCCGTGCGGCCGAGTACGCGCTTGGCGGTCGCCGTGTCCTGCACGCCCGGCAATTCGACCACGATGCGGTTGGCACCCAGTCGCTGCACCAGCGGCTCGGCCACGCCCAGTTCGTTCACGCGGTTGGCGATCGTCGTGCGGTTCTGGTCGATGGCGTAGTCACGAATTTCCTTGACCGCCTGCTCGGTGAGCCGCAGGCGCAGGCGGAACTCGCCGTCGGCGTCCTCCGGCTCCATCGCAAAGTCCGGCAACCCCGCTGTCAGTGCGCGCAGGCCGTTGTCGCGCGCCGCAGCACTGTCAAAGCGCACCTCAATGCCGCCGGCGGCGGCACGGCGCACGCTGCGGTAGCGCTGCCCGTCCGTCATCTTCTCGCGCAGCAGCGAACGGATCTGGTCGATCCAGGCCTCTTCGCGCAACGCGATGGCCTTGTCCATGTCCACTTCCAGCTTGAAGTGCGCGCCGCCGCGCAGGTCCAGGCCAAGCTTCATGGGGTCGGCGCCGATATCGAGCAGCCACTGCGGCGTGGTCGGCGCCAGGTTGAGTGCAACGACGAAACCGTTGCCTAGCGCCTGCTGCACCACTTCCTTCGCCTTGATCTGCGCTTCGGCATCACCGATGCGGAACAGGAAGGAACCACCTACCCGCTCGTGACCGCGGTACGGCAAGCCGGCCTCGACCAGCGCAGCGCGTGCATGTTCCGCCACATCCTCGCCCAGCGCCGTCGCCGCACTGGCGCCCGACACCTGGATCGCAGGTTCATCCGGATAAAAGTTGGGCAGCGCATACAACGCGCTCAAGGTCGTGACCAGCACGACCAGCGCGACGCGCCACCAGGCGTTGGTATTCATCGTTTCAGGCGGCGTCCTTGATCTGTTTCAGCGTGCCCTTGGGCAGCGAGGCGGTAACGGCCTGGCGCGAGACCTTGATCTCGACCCCGTCGGCAATTTCCAGTGCGAGGTATTCCTCGGTGAGCTTGGTGATGCGGCCCAGGATCGCGCCGTTGATGACGATCTCGTCGCCCTTGGACAGTCCACCGACCAACTCCTTGTGCTCCTTTACGCGCTTGGACTGCGGGCGCCAGATCATGAAGTACATCATCGCGATCAGTACGCCGAACATGATCAGGGTCATCATGCCGCCGCCCTGCTGTTGTGCGGCCGGGGCGCCCTCGGCCCATGCTTCGCTGATGAAGAAACTCATGCGGTGGTCTCCTGTAGGAAAAATGCAGAAATAACGCGGGAAAATCAGTCGCCGGCGCCAGTTTTGGCCAGGTAGTCGCCCGCAAAGGCGGCCAATCTACCCTGTTCGATAGCCCCCCGCAAATCGGCCATCAGCCGCTGGTAATGGCGCAGGTTGTGGATGGTGCCGAGCATGCCGCCCAGCATTTCCCCGCAGCGGTCCAGGTGGTGCAGGTAGGCCCGGGAGAACTGGCGGCAGGTGTAGCAGTCGCAGGCCGGGTCCAGGGGCCGGGTGTCGTCCCGGTGCACGGCGTTGCGGATGCGCACCACGCCCTCGCTGGTGAAGAAGTGGCCGTTGCGCGCGTTGCGGGTCGGCAGGACGCAGTCGAACATGTCCACGCCCCGCAGCACGGCCGCCACGATGTCCTGTGGCTTGCCGACGCCCATCAGGTAGCGTGGCCGGTCCGGCGGCATCAGCGGCGGCAGGTGGTCGAGAATGCGGATCATGTCCGCCTTGGGCTCGCCCACCGACAGCCCGCCGATGGCGTAGCCGTCGAAGCCGATCCCGACCAGGCCGGCCAGCGACTCCGTACGCAGCGCCTCGTACATGCCGCCCTGGACGATGCCGAACAGGGCGGCGGGGTTGTCACCATGCGCCGCCTTCGAGCGCGCCGCCCAGCGCAGGGACAACTCCATGGACTTGCGCGCCTGCGCCTCGGTGGCCGGGTAGGGCGTGCACTCGTCGAAGATCATCACGATGTCGGCACCCAGTTCGCGCTGCACCTGCATCGAGATTTCCGGGTCGATGAACACCTCGCTGCCGTTGATCGGCGAACGGAACTTCACGCCGGCCTCGGTGATCTTGCGCAGGTCTCCGAGGCTGAACACCTGGAAGCCGCCGGAATCGGTGAGGATCGGCCCCTGCCACTGCATGAAATCGTGCAGGTCCCCGTGTTTGCGCACCACCTCCGTGCCCGGCCTGAGCATCAGGTGGAAGGTGTTGCCGAGGATGATCTGCGCTCCGCTGTCAACGATGTCGCGCGGCAGCATGCCCTTGACGGTGCCGTAGGTGCCGACCGGCATGAAGGCCGGCGTTTCCACCGTGCCGCGCGGGAACGCCAGTCTTCCGCGCCGGGCTGCGCCGTCGGTATTGAGCAATTCAAACTTCACGACTCTCGCCTCGCGGACATGTGGGCAGCTGGCTGGGGATACGGGATGAACATCGCGTCGCCGTAACTGAAGAAGCGGTAGCGCTCGCGCACCGCCTCGCGGTACGCCTCCAGCGTGTTTGCAGTACCGGCAAACGCACTGACCAACATGAGCAGCGTCGAACGCGGCAGGTGGAAGTTGGTGACCAGCGCATCGACCACCCGGAACGGGCAGCCGGGATGAATGAAGATGTCGGTCTCGCCGCGGAACGGCCTCAGTGCGCCGTCGCGCGCCGCCGTCTCCAGGCTGCGCACGCTGGTGGTGCCGACCGCCACCACGCGCCGCCCGGCGGCTCGCGCCTCTGCCACGGCCCGCACCACATCCTCGCCGACCTCCAGCCACTCGCTGTGCATGCGGTGCTCGGCAACGTTGTCAACGCGCACCGGCTGGAACGTGCCGGCACCGACATGCAGCGTGACGGTCGCAAAGTGCACGCCGCGTGCCCGCAGCCGCGCCAGCAGAGCCTCGTCGAAATGCAGGCCCGCGGTCGGCGCCGCCACCGCGCCCGGCTGGCGGGCGTACACCGTCTGGTAGCGATCGCGGTCGACCTCGGCATCGGCACGGTCGATGTAGGGCGGCAGCGGCATGTGGCCGAGGCGCGACAACAACGACAACACCGTCTCACCTCCCTCGACGGCCAGCAGGAACAGTTCGCCCCGCCGCTCGTGCATCAGCAACGCCGAGCCGTCATCGAGCAACAGGCGGGAGCCGGGCTTCGGCGACTTCGAGGCGCGTACATGCGCCAGCAGTTCGTGGTCGCCAAGCACACGCTCGACCAGGATTTCCACCGCGCCGCCGGTTTCCTTGTGGCCAAACAGGCGCGCCGGGATCACCTGCGTGTCGTTGAAGACCAGCAGGTCGCCCGGCTCCAGCAATTCCGGCAGGTCACGGAACCCGCGGTGCGCGATGCTGCCGTCGCGCCCGTCGAGCACCAGCAAGCGGCTCGCACTGCGTTCCGGCACCGGAAAACGTGCGATCAGTTCGTCGGGCAGTGGGTAATCGAATTCGTCAACGCGCATGGGGCCGGGCCGGTTCGGGGCGCGGCAAGGGTAGCGAAAGGCCCCTGTGATCGCCACTTTGGCGCAAGGCCCGCCGCAGAGTTGCCCCCAGATTTGCCGCCAACGGA
>JBKHWN010000161.1:0-3207 GCA_046566505.1 Gammaproteobacteria bacterium | reverse complement strand
TTTTTCGCCTACCTGTGGGCCGGCATGGGACCATTTGACGCCCTGGGACATGCTTTTGCCTCAGTGGCCACCGGCGGCTTTTCCACCCACGACGCCAGCATCGGCCACTACAACAGCATCCATGTCGAACTCGTCGCCATTGCGCTGATGTGGTTCGGCTCGGTCAGTTTTGCCCTGCATTTTTCCGCGCTGCGCAACATCCATCGCGGCAAGTTCTCGCTCGCCGTGTACCTCAACGATCCCGAATTCCGCTTCTACAACGCATTCCTGCTTGCCATCATCGCCCTGGTCACGTTTGGACTCTGGTGGCACAACGCCTACGACTCCCCCGGCGAATCACTGCGGCACGCCGCGTTCCAGAGCGTCAGTTACATCACGTCTACCGGATTTGCCACCCAGGACTTTGCCCAGTGGCCCTCTTTCGTTCCCTGGCTGCTGCTCTTTGCCTTTTTCTTCGGCGGCTGCGCCGGATCGACTTCCGGCGGCATGAAGGCCCTGCGCATCCTGCTGCTGGTCAAGCAAAGCCTGCGCGAGTTCCAGCGGCTGACCCATCCCAACGGGGTGTTCCTGGTGAAGCTCGGCAAGCAACCGGTCAGCGAAGGCGTGGTCGAAGCCGTCTGGGGCTTCGTCAGCCTTTATATCTTCGTCACGCTCGTGCTGTCGCTGCTGCTCATGACCACCGGCCTGGAGTTCGACATTGCCTTCTCGGCGGCGGCCACGGCCATCAACAACACCGGCCCCGGGCTCGGACCGCTGTCGTCCAATGTTTCGTCGCTGACCGACCCGGCCGTCTGGATCATGTCGTTCGGCATGCTGGTCGGCCGGCTTGAAGTGTTCACGGTGCTGATCCTGCTGACGCCGATGTTCTGGCGCCGCTGACCGGGCATCTGTCGATGACGGCCTTCAACACCCGTGAAACGCTGACCGAACAGATCGCGCGCCACCTGTCGCAACAGATCATCGCCGGCCACTATGCGCCGGGACAGAAGCTGCGCGAACTGGAAATCGCCCGCGAGCTCGACGTCAGCTCCAACACGGTGCGCGAGGCGTTCCACCTGGTCGAGAAGCGCCACCTGCTGACCATCGAGCCGCGTCGCGGCGCCTTTGTCGCCGCCATTACGCCGGAGCAGGTCACCGCGCTTTACGATTTCATGTTCATGCTGTTTGCCGAACTCGCACGCCGGGCCGCGACGCACTGGCAGGACCGTGACATGCAGGATTTCCTGGCGATCCTGCAGGCGATGGAGAAAAGCCTGAACGCCAACGACGTCGGCGGGTTCCACGCCACGGCGTTCAGTTTCGTGCAGCGGGCGCTGCAATTTGCCGCCAATCCCTACCTGGAAAAGGCGCTTGGCGACCTGCTGCCGGAACTGCAGCGCTGCTCTTACATCGCGCTGCGCGCGGAAACCAGCGAGATCGGGCTGTCCTACGCGCTGTTCCGCAAGCTCATCGACAGCATGCTGGTGCGCGATGCCGGCGCCGCCGCGGAAGCGGCCCGCCACTACGGCGACAACCAGGCACGCATCGTGCTCAAGGCCATCGCCGCCCGGGCATAGGCTCCCGCTCAGCGCCCGAGAATCGAGCGGGCAATGATTTCCTTCATGATCTCGCTGGTGCCGCCGTAGATGCGCTGGATGCGCGCGTCGACGAAATCGCGCGCGATCGGGTATTCCTGCATGTAGCCATAGCCACCGAACAACTGCAGGCAGTCGTCGGCGACCTTGCCCTGCAGTTCGGTGGTGGTGAACTTGGCGGTCGATGCCTCGACGGTGCTCAACTCGCCACGGTCGTACTTGTCGTTGCACTGGGCGACAAAGGCCTTGTTGACACAGACCTGCGCGTGCAACTCCGCCAGCTTGAAGCGCGTGTTCTGGAACGAGGCGACCGGCTGGCCGAAGGCCTTGCGTTCCTGCACATAGGCAATGGTGCGCGCCAGCATGCCTTCGCAGGCGCCGACCGCGCCGACCGCCAGGATCAGGCGCTCGCGCGGCAACTCGTTCATCAGGTTGACGAAGCCCTTGCCGAGGCCGCCGAGTATTTCCTGCGCACCGACCCGCACATCGGTGAAAAACAGTTCCGAGGTGTCCGCGCAGTGCAGGCCCATCTTTTCCAGGTTGCGGCCGCGCTGGAAGCCCGGCAGTTTCGCGTCGACGGTGAACAGGGTGATGCCTTTGGCGCCGGCGTCCGGATCGGTTTTTGCGGCGAGCACGATCACGTCACAGTGCTGGCCATTGGTGATGAAGGTCTTCTGCCCGTTGATGAGGTAATCGTCGCCCTCGCGTACCGCGCGGGTCTTCATGCCCTGGAGGTCGGAACCGGCGGCGGGCTCGGTCATGCCGATGGCGCCGACGGCCTCACCGGAGACCAGCTTCGGCAACCACTGTTGTTTCTGCGCTTCGCTGCCGAGGTGCAGGATGTAGGGCGTGACGATGTCGCTGTGCACCGATACGTTGGAGGCCAGCGCGCCGAATCCCATGCGCGAGATTTCCTCGACGATCACCGTCGACAGCCGGAACGGCGCGCCGATGCCGCCGTACTCCTCGGGCACGTCGACACAAAGCAGGCCGTTTTCGCCCATCCGGCGCCAGAGTTCGCGCGGGTAGATCCCGTCCTTTTCCCACTGCGCGTAGTACGGGGCGACCTCGCGCTCCAGGAACTTGCGGACGTTGTCGCGGAACAGTTCGATTTCGGCGCGGTCGAGGGTCGGGGTCATCGTGGCGGGTCCGGGATCGGGGCGGGGGCGGCATTCTAGCGCGGGGGCCAGGGTCATCGCCGGCATGGCCGGCTCGCCACCAGGCATCGATTGCCGGCATGGCCGGCTCCCCACAGGGGATGCATGTGCGGGCGGGGAGGGCAGGGACACAGGGCATCCGGTGAAGCCCCGGGCCACGGCCGCTATGATGCCCACCCGGCCCCCACGCCGCCCCGGAGCCCGTGCATGCGCGAAAAAATCATCATCAACGACGTTGGCCTGCGCGACGGCCTGCAGAACCAGCCGGTGATCGTGCCGACCGCCACCAAGTTGCGGCTGTTCGACGCGCTGGTGCGCGCCGGCGTGCGCCACATCGAGCCGGTGTCGTTCGTGCACCCGAAGGCGGTGCCGGCCATGGCCGACGCGGCGGAGTTGACCGCGCGCTTGCCGCTGGCTGATCCATCGCTGCACCTGACGGCGCTGGTGCCGAACCTGAAAGGCTACGAACGCGCCCG
>JBKHWN010000160.1:0-7810 GCA_046566505.1 Gammaproteobacteria bacterium | reverse complement strand
CAAAGCCCGCAGGTCTTCCTGCGGGCTTTTCGTTTTTGGCCCGGTGTGATATCTGTCAGGGCAGTGTCTGGATGCTTCGGTCGGGAGGTGATTGCTATGCGGATGGTTCGAGGGAATGCCGGGTTCTCGCTGGTCGAGATGATGATTGCCGTTGCCGTGCTGTTCATCGTCTCCGGTATCGCCATTTCCCTTTACAGCGGCTACACGCAGACGGCGCGTCAGCAAACGCTGATGGCCAAGGTGGAGGCGTTCCGGATGTTCCAGGACAACTGGCGGATCGACAACGAAAGCTACCTGGAAGGCGACTACGTTCCGGGTGTGACCAATGACTTTGACGCCATGGGGTACAGGATTGACGGGGACAGGGATGGCATCGAGCTTGGCGTGGAGGCCTGCGATGGCGGCGTCATAGAGACCTGTTACAAGGTGACGGCGACGGATGACCACGGGAACGTCCTGGTGTGGCAGAACGGTGCATACACCTGGCCGTAGCCCTGTAGGGAAGCTGAGCCCGGCCGCCTCAGCGTGGTGCCCGCCATACCTCAAGGATCTTTTCGGCTTCCTCGGGGAGACCGGCTGCCAACAGGTTTTTTACCAGCGAGGTGATCGCTGCGGGGTCGCCCGAAGCAGCGGCAAGCCGGGACAGTTCCAGCCCGCGCTGTGTATTGCCCAGTGCGCGCACATACACCGCCGCAGCCGCTCTCTGGATGCGCCATCTGAATCGTGCAGTCAGCTTTGGATTGGCCAGGAGTGCTTCTGCATACATGACATAGGCGCCGGGGTCCACAAGGCATTTCGGCTCGCTGACGATGCATACGGCCATTTGCTCGCTGGCACTGATTGTCATGTTGTGCGGCGTATACCTTGCGGCACGCTCCGTGATGGCTGCAGTGACTGCGGAGCGCTGATCCGGCGGGATGGGCATCATGAGCAACCTGGATGCAGCCATCACATCCTGTGGTGCAACAAGCATGGCTCGCTCGAAATGATAAACAGCCAGGTCGAAATACAGTTCACGTTCAACAGTATCCGGGGCCTGGTTGTATCGGGTGATGAAGTGCCCGCCCGCGACAATGTTCGCGTTTGCCGACAGCGGCTGCTGTTGCTGGATGTTGCTGATGAAGCTTTCTTCGCTGGCCCAGTCTGCAGTGCGCACGGCAAGCGATATCACGCAGGCAATCGCAAAGACGGGAACGATTGCGGTTGCGCGGCTACTGGTGGCGGGCAACGCCCAGGCTGACGCGAGCAGGAGACCGGTCATTGGCAAATAGTTGCGATGTTCATACGCAATATGCAGCCCATATGCCGAGGATTCTGGAGCGTGCCCGAGCAGAAAGAAAAGTATGCCCAGCGAGATGGGGGTGGGCTTCGCCAGCAGACACCACAACGAATAACTTGCGACGGACACCAAGGCAATCATCGCCGGCAACGTCGTCCAGGGTGAAATCGGCGATGTAGACAGCGGTATATCGTCCAGATACAGGCGCATCCGGTCCGCATCCGGCCAGAATATTTCGGATACATAGAAAAGGATGACGCGTGCCTCAGTCATGAGGCGCTCGGCCATGGAAAAGTCCCGGATGCGGTAACTGCCGATCAGTATTTTTTCAACGGGCGGATACCAGGCCGGGGATGCCAAAACCAGGACGGCAGCGGCCGCAGCGAGCCCGATCATCAAGCGCCGACGAGTAGCCCCCGTGGCTGTTGCCAGTTCGATCAGCAGGATAAAGGCCGGCAGGAGGATGCTTGTTTCCTTGCTCGTCGCGGCAGCTGTCGAAGCGAGAGCGAGCAGGATCATCAGGCCAGCGCGTTGCGCGATGCTTTTGCCATGCCGTGCACGCAAGGCTATCCATGCGGCAAGTGCAACCAGCGTGAACAGCATGTAAAGCTGCGTCATCCGCTGTACGACATACAGGGTGGTCGAGACGTTGAGGGGGTGCACAATCCAGATGGCCGCGACGATCGATGCGATACGGGTTGATCGATCCGGTTCGGCGTCCGGAAACTGGTTCAGCAGCAGTTGCAGGAAGAAGAACAGCGCCAACCCGGTAAGCAGATGGATCAACAGGTTGACGGTCTTGAAACAGGAAGTTTCCAGGCCACAAACCAGATGGTTTGTGGAGAAAGACAGCATGGCCAGTGGGCGTGTCGGAAACACGCTGATTGCTTTTGGCACATCGGGCCAGCTCGTGGCATGTACCTCGGGCATGAGCACGATGTTGGCGAAGTCATCATGCAGGAAGGGGCCACCAACCGCCTGGAGGTACAGCAGGGCACCCACGACCATGGCTGCTACCATGAACAGTCGGGGGTTCTTGGTCAGGACGCTCCAGCGAGATGCCGCGATCATGGTTTTTCCTTGCCCGGGTTTTCGCTGCGGGCGCGGACTCGCGGGCTGTGTATGCCGGAAACCGGGGGGAAATCAATCAGCCGGGCCTGAGCGGGGTCCGTGGGCAACATCGCCAGGTTCCAGTTTCCGTAGCGGGTATTCATCGGCATGATCAGGTATCCCTGCCGGATGAATTCATCGACGGTTCCCTGCATGTCCTGCGGCAGGATGCCATGGCGGTTTTCCGTGAGCCTTTCGTGGTAACGGGCGGAGGCGGCACGAACGGCCGGGTGATTTGTGGAAAAGGGCCTGTACCGGTCTGCTTCGAACATGATCGACGAGGCATTCCGTACTGAAGTCCGGAAAATCTCGGATCTGGCATCAAGATTGTCGGGCAGGGCCACGCGGATCTGTGGTGGGCCGCCACTCGCCGCGGCGGGCATGCTGTGTATTTTTTTCAGGGCGTCCGGGTGCTCACGAAAGGCCGACAGGGGTTGCGAGTACATCTCGCCGTCGAGCCATATGAGTGCGGCCGGGTGATTTGCCCACGCCAGCCACATGCCTGCACAGAGGGCGGCAACCTGGATCGTGCCAATTACCGTGAAATCCTTGCGGAGCTCTTTTGTGGACTTGGCCGGGCTCGCCGCAACCAATGTCAGCGCCGGGCCAAGGATGAGATCAACACCACTGATGATCTGCAACGCCTGCCAGCCACCGTCGGTGTCAAACAGGTAGCCCGGGAACCAGTGCATGAAAAGAACGTAGAGAAGCACGCAGAGGATTGCGAGGCTGATGGCGAGATGTATGCCGAAGGCTTTCCAGCGAAAGGATGGTGGCCGAAGGGGCCCCAGCGGAATATTGCTCGACATCGGTCAGCCCTGCTCCAGCCGCATCGACAGGTCCGTTGCCCGCAAGTGCTTGGTCAGTGCACCAATCGAAATGTAGTCAACGCCTGTTTCGGCAAGCGTCACCAGTGTCTGTTCGTTGACGCCGCCGGAAATTTCCAGCCTGGCGCGCCCGGCATTCATGGTGACCGCAGTGCGGATGTCGGTGACGTTGAAGTCATCGAGCATGACGATGTCGGTGCCTGCAGACAGCGCCTTTTCCAGTTCGGCGAGCGTCTCCACTTCCACTTCGACCGGCTTGCCGGGCGCCACGAGCCGTGCGGCAGCAACGGCATCGGCGATCGAGCCGCAGGCCGCGATGTGGTTTTCCTTGACGAGGAACGCGTCCCACAGCCCGAGGCGATGGTTGTGGCAGCCGCCAACGCTGACGGCGTATTTCTGTGCGATGCGCAGGCCGGGGATGGTCTTGCGGGTGTCCAGCAACTTCACGCGGGTGTGGGCGACCAGGTCGGCGTAGTGCCGGGCCGTGGTGGCGGTGCCGGTGAGCGTCTGCAGGAAATTCAGCGCAGCACGCTCGCCGGACAGGATGGCGCGCGCGGGACCCTCGATGCGGAACAGCACGGAATCTGCGCGCACGCGATCGCCGTCGCGAACCTGCCAGGCCAGTGCAACCCGGCGGTCGATCTGGCGGAAGACCTCATCGACCCATGCCTGGCCGGCGACGACGCAGTCCTCGCGGGTGATGACGCGACCGCGCGAATGCTGCCCTTCCGGCACCAGTTGCGCCGTGATGTCGCCGGTGCCGATGTCTTCGGCCAGGGCG
The DNA here is from genome assembly GCA_046566505.1 of Gammaproteobacteria bacterium. Classification (GTDB taxonomy): domain Bacteria; phylum Pseudomonadota; class Gammaproteobacteria; order Pseudomonadales; family JADFDG01; genus JADFDG01. The sequence goes on along the minus strand of JBKHWN010000160.1, from coordinate 3,813 downwards.
GCGCTTGCGTTGTCGATGATGGTTTGCCGGAACGGGGCAAGGTCGAGCATCAGCGTGTGCTCCGGTCGGTATCCGCCTGCATGAAATACTCGCGGGTCAGCTTGAAGATGACGGGGCTGAGCAGCAGCAGCGCGATCAGGTTGGGTATCGCCATGAGGGCGTTGAGGATGTCGGCAATCGTCCAGACGGTTTCCAGCGCGATGACCGGGCCAATGATCACGGCTCCGGTCCACAGGATGCGGAACGGCAGGATGGCATCGGTCCCGAACAGGAACTGGGTGCAGCGTTCACTGTAGACGCTCCAGCCCAGGATGGTGGTGAACGCAAACAGCATCACGCCCAGGGAAACCATCAGGCTGCCGAAGCCGGGCAGTGCGCTTTCGAATGCAGATGCCGTCAGCAGCGTGGCGCTGGCGCCGCTGGTCCAGGTGCCGCTGACAATGATGACCATGCCTGTCATGGTGCAGACGACAAGTGTGTCAATGAATGTGCCGAGCATGCCGATGCAGCCCTGGTGCACGGGGTTGTCGTTTTGCGCCGAACCGTGTGCGATGGGCGCACTGCCCATGCCGGCCTCGTTGGAGAAAATCCCGCGCGCCACGCCGTAGCGGATTGCCGCCCAGACCACGGCGCCGGTGAAGCCGCCCACCGCTTCGTGGCCGGTGAATGCGCTGGTAAACACGAGCGCCAGTGCGCCGGGAATTGCACCGGCATTCAGTGACAGCACCAGCAGCGCGCAGCCGACGTAGCCAAGGATCATGAACGGGACCAGCAGGCCGGCGACGCGACCGATTGATCGGATGCCGCCGATGATCGAGATACCGGTGATGAGTGCCATGCCGAGGCCGGCGTGCAAAGGATCGATGCCGAAGACGCTGTTAAGGGCCTTGCCGGCTTCGTGCGCCTGCACGGTGTTGCCGATGCCGAAGCCGGCGATCATGCCGAAGACGGCAAACGTCACGCCCAGCCAGGCCCAGCGCGCACCGAGACCATTCCGGATGTAGTACATGGGGCCGCCAACCCAGCGGCCGTTTTCGTCGCGCTCGCGAAAGCGGATGGCCAGCAGCGACTCGCTGTACTTGGTGGCCATGCCGACCAGCGCGATCATCCACATCCAGAACAGGGCGCCGGGACCACCCAGGTGGATGGCGGTGGCGACGCCGGCGATGTTGCCGATGCCGACCGTGGCGGACAGCGACGTCATCAGCGCCCGCCAGGACGACACTTCGCCTTCACCCATCGAGCGGCGACCCAGCCAGAGCAGGCGGAACCCGTAGCCGATGCGCCGCAGGGGCTCGAACCGCAGGCCGATCATCAGGAAGATGCCGGTGCCGGCGATGAGCACCAGCAGGGCCGGGCCCCAGACGAAGCCGTCGATGGCGTTGAGCATTTCCGTGAAGGACACGAGGCGGGCTCCGGCGATGGTCGTGGGGCGCGAGCGGGCCGCCCACTCTATCGCCGGCATGGCCGGCTCGCCACCGGGCAGTCGTCCCCCATCGCCGGCATGGCCGGCTCGCCACCGGGCAGTCATCCCCCGGTCGAAAGCGCCGGGTGCATCCGATTTGCAGCGCAATCGCCGCTCCACTACCATTGCGCTCCCTTCGGCCAGGGGGTCAGTCCCGGTGCAAGCAACTCGGCGCCGCCCGCTGGTGGCAGGCAACTGGAAGATGCACGGCAGCCTGTCGGCGACCCGGGACCGGGTTTCGGCCCTGGTGTCCGGAATGGGCGATCTGGCCTGCGAGGTTTTTGTCGCGCCGGCCTACCCGCACATTCCGCTGGCGACTGAAACGGCGCGTGGTTCTGCGCTGGCGATCGCCGGGCAGGATGTCAGCACGGAGGCCGAGGGCGCCCGTACCGGCGAGGTCTCGGCGGCCATGCTGGTCGATGCCGGATGTCGCTACGTGCTGGTCGGCCATTCGGAATGTCGCCGGTTTGGCGGCGATACCGACGAACTGGTCGCCGCCAAGTTTGTTCATGCCCATGCGTGCGGGTTGGTTCCCGTGCTGTGCGTGGGTGAAACGGCGGGGCAGCGTGACGCCGGTGAAACGGCGCTCGTGGTGCTTCGCCAGCTGGACGCGGTACTCCGTGCCGCGGGCGTCGAAGGTTTCGGGCCGGCGGTACTGGCCTACGAACCGGTCTGGGCAATCGGGACCGGCCGGCAGGCAACGCCGGAACAGGCGCAGGAGGTCCATGGCCTGCTGCGTGCCCGGATGAAGGAACATGACGCGGCGCTGGCCGCGTCGACGCGCATCCTCTACGGGGGCAGCGTGAAAGCGTCAAACGCGTCCGGGCTGTTTGCCATGCCGGACGTTGATGGAGCCCTGGTGGGCGGGGCGTCCCTGGACGTCCGTGAATTTCTGGATATTTGCGCCCAGGCGCGTTAACGGGTTGGTGATATGGAAACGGGTTTGCTGGTGGTACACGTGCTGGTCTCGATTGCCCTGATCGGCATCATCCTGATCCAGCACGGAAAGGGTGCGGATGCGGGCGCTTCATTTGGTGGCGGTGCGTCGCAGACTGTCTTTGGCGCTGCCGGCGCGGCCAACTTCCTGACGCGGACCACCAAGTGGTTTGCCGTGGTGTTTTTCAGCACAAGTCTTGCGCTTGCATGGCTTGCGAGAGAGAACGCGGAAGCGCAGAATGCCGCGCTCTTTCCGGAGGCAGTGGTACAGCCGGCGACGGATGTGCCTGTGGGCGTGGTTCCCTCGGTGCCCGCAGCATCCGATGTGCCTGCGGCGCCCGCGCCGGCCGGTGAGTGATTCCGGGTTTCCGGAGTCGAGGTTTTTGCCCAGGTGGTGAAATTGGTAGACACGCTATCTTGAGGGGGTAGTGGCGCAAGCCGTGTCGGTTCAAATCCGACCCTGGGCACCATCTTTTTCCGGTGACGCAAGCGCAACAGGCGGCGTCTTGGCGGCAGTCCCGGAAACAGTGTTTTTTCGCGGCAATTCGCGTTGACAGCGGGGGGGTGTCCCCCTATAGTCGGCGCCCTGTTTTGATGCGGGGTGGAGCAGCCTGGTAGCTCGTCGGGCTCATAACCCGAAGGTCGTTGGTTCAAATCCAGCCCCCGCTACCACACACACGGGCCTTGGCAAGGGTCCGCTGCGATATGCAGGAAAAGCCCCGTCTGCGGGGCTTTTTGCTAGGTGGTCTCGCGTAGCGGTCCATCTTCAGGCTTCGTTCGCGAAATGGGCCTTGCAGGCCCATTTTTTGTTTGTGCGCCGGAAGCGGCGCGGGAGCGGCGGTGAGCGAAAAGCGCGACCTCAAGGCCCTGCTGGCGCCGGCGGTGACTTCCCTGGGTTTCGAACTCTGGGGGGTCGAATACCTCGTGCGTGGCCGGCACCGGCTGCTGCGCGTGTACATCGATCGTGACGAAGGCGTGACGGTTGACGATTGTGCTGCCGTCAGCCACCAGGTCAGCGGCGTGCTCGACGTCGAGGACCCGATCCCCGGCGAGTACACGCTGGAGGTTTCGTCGCCGGGCCTTGATCGCGTGTTGTTCGAGCCGTCGCAGTATGAGCGCTATGCCGGCAGCCTGCTGCTGGTGCGGACCCAGGCCGCGATTGCGGGGCGCCGTCGTTTCCGGGGGCGCCTGCAGTCGGTGAGTGGCGAGGGCTTTGTTCTCGCGCTCGACGAAGGCGGCGAGCAGGCGATTGCCTTCGCGGCAGTGGACAAGGCACAGATCGAGCCGGAATTTCCAAACAACAAGCGGTGAAGCCGGGAAGGCAGAACCGTCAACGGCAACAAAGGCTGGAACAGGGCGATGGGCAAAGAAATCCTTCTCGTGGCGGAGACCGTCTCCAACGAAAAAGGCGT
>JBKHWN010000159.1:0-73315 GCA_046566505.1 Gammaproteobacteria bacterium | reverse complement strand
CCGCAATTTCCGCTGGATGATCCGGCAGGCGAACGCCATGTTGCTGGTGGCCGAAGCTCCGCAGGGGCTGGCGGGGTACATCCTGGTGCTGTTCCGCCGGCACAGCCGTTCGGCGCGCATCTACTCGGTGGCGGTGCAGCCGGCCTGGCGGGGGAGGGGCATTGCCGAACAACTGCTCGCTGCTGCAGAACTCGCCGCGGCGGCGGTCGGCTGCGATGCCATCCACCTGGAAGTGCGTCCGGAAAATTCGGCCGCGATCCGTTTGTACGAAAAGCACGGCTACCAGCGCTTCGGGATCCTTCCGGCGTTTTACGAGGATGGCGTCGACGCGCTGCGGCTTCGCAAGCCGCTTTGTTGATTTACAGGCCGCTTTGCTGATGGCCAGACCACGGTGTTGATGTGCACGCTGCCGTGCTGATCAGCGGTCGGCGGCATCCTTCCCGTCGCCGTTCACCGGCGGTGCCAGCAGCAGGTACATCACTGGCGTCACCAGCCGGGCGAGCAGGGTGGAACTCACCAGCCCGCCGATGATTACCCAGGCAACCGGCGAGTAAAGCCCCGAGCCCTGCAGTGCCAGCGGCAACAGGCCGCCGATGGCGGTGACCGAAGTCAGGAAGATCGGCAGGAAACGGATTTCGCCGGCCTGCTGGATCGCATCGATCAGCGATACCCCCTGTTCACGCAACTGGTTGGTGAAATCGACCAGCAGGATCGAGTTCTTGATTTCGATGCCGATCAGCGCGATGAAACCGATGCCGGCCATGAAGCTGAGGTTGTAGCCGGTCAGCGCCAGCGTCGCGAGGCCACCCATGATGCCCAGCGGAATCACCGTGGCGACCACCGCCGTGGTCTTGAAGGAACCGAATTCGAGTACCAGCACCGCAAGGATGCCGAACAGTGCAACCAGGCCGGCAACGGTCAGGCCGGCAAAACTTTGCTGACGCGCTTCGACTGCACCACCGACGCCGAAGTGGTAGCCGGCCGGCAGTTCGATGGCGTCCAGCTTTTCCATCAGCGCGGCGGTGACCGCCTCGGGATTATGGCCGGTGGCCACCTGCGCGGTGATGGTCACCGTGCGCTGCCGCTGGTAGTGGGAAATGCTCGCCGGCGCCGTTTCGAAACGCGGCATGCCCAGTTGTGCCAGCGGCACGGCACGCCCCTGCACGTTGTCGACATGGATGGCATCCAGCGCCGACAGCCGCTGTGCTTCGTTCACCAGCGGCAGGCGGGCGACCACGTCGTAGTTGTCGCCGTGGTCGTCACGGAAGGTGCCCACGCGCTCGCCGGCAATGGCCAGGCGCACGGTGCGTTCGATGGTCGCCGCCGGCACCCCGAGCAGCGCCGCCTTGTCGGCGTCGATGCCCAGGTTGATGTCGGTGCGCTTCAGGCGGACCGGGTTCACCACGTCGCGCGTGCCGGCCGTTTCATGCATCGCGTGCTCGACGGCGGCGGCCAGCCGGTCCAGTTCCTTCAGGTCGTTGCCGGAGATGCGGATCGCGACCGGCGCCTCGACCGGCGGGCCGTTCTCGAACGGCTTGACGATGATCTGTGCCGCCGGGTATTCGCTGAACTCCCGGCGCCAGCGGTCGTAGAGTGCCGGCGTTTCTTTTGCATCGTAGCGATGCAGTTCGACGAACAGTTCGCCGATGTCGCTGCGCGTCTGGCGCATGAAGATGTTGTAGTAGATCTGCGGGTTGCCGTGGCCGGCGTTCGAGTAGACGTATTTCACCGCCGGGTCGGCCAGCAGGCGCTGCTCGACATGGCGGACGGCACGGTCGGTCTCCTCGACGGACGCGCCCGGCGGTGCGTCGACGGTGACCATGAACTGCGGCACGTCCGCCATCGGGAACAGGCTGACGCCGAGTACCGGAATCAGGCCCAGGCTGGCGACAAACAGCGCGCCGGTGATCCCGATCAGTTTGCGCGGGTGTTGCAGCGACCAGGCCAGCAGCGGCCGGTAGAACGTCTGGATGCCGGTCTTCAGGCCGCGCAGGAAACGGTTGCCTTCCGGGTCTTCCCGTTCCGGCAACCAGCGGCTGGCGAGGAACGGAATGATGGTCAGCGACACCAGCAGCGAAGCGAGGATCGTGAACGTCACCGCCATCGGCAGCGAGCGCACGAACTTGCCGGCACCTTCGGCGAGGAAGAACAGCGGCAGGAAGGCGAGGAGGAGGGTGGCGGTACAGCCGAGCACCGCCAGCCAGATCTGCTCGGTCGCCTTGATGGCGGCCACGCGCCGCGAATGACCCTCGCGCAGGAAGCGCGCGATGTTTTCCGTCACCACGATCGAGTCGTCGACCAGCAGGCCGATGGCGAGCACGAAACCGGCGATCGCCAGCTGGTTGAGCGAAAAGCCGGCCAGGTAGAGCGCCGCCATGCCAACGGAAATCGACAGCGGAATCGACACCATCACCACCGAGGCCGCGCGCAATCCGAGCGGCAGCAGCGTCACCAGCACCAGGCCGATCGCCAGCATGAGGTCGAAGGTCAGCCGTCCCAGCCGCTTCTGCACGTTGCGCGACTGGTCGAAGCCCGCTTCCAGACGGATGTCGGGCGGCAGCGTCCCGGCGAAGCTGTCCGCCGCCTCGTAGAGCGCGTCGCGGACATCGAAAATGTTGTAGCCGTCCTTCTGGCTGGCGGCGACGAACACCGCGCGGCGGCCGTTGAAGCGGGTGATGTGCGCGGTTTCCTCGAAGCCCCAGTTCACGTCCGCGACATCGCGCAGGCGCACGATGCGTCCGTTGGCCGAGGTCACCACCGTGTTGGCCACCTTGTCCAGGCTGTCGAAGCCACCGGTGGCCTTGATGTTGAAGCGACGGCTGTCGACGTCGACGGCACCCCCGGGAATGTCGGCGTTCTCGCTGGCGATGGCATCGAGCACGCGGGTGAGCGGGATCTTCAGTTGCGCCAGCCGTACCAGATCAAGCCCGACCTGCACCTGTGGCTCGGGAATCCCCCACCAGTCGGCGCTGCGCACGCCGGGCACCCGCTCGAAGCGTTCCTTGAGCGCCTCGGCGGCCCGATACATCTGCAGGTAATCGGCGCGCGGCGACACCAGCGAGAACTGCGCGATGTTCACGTTGCCGGGGTTGGCCTTGATGATGTCGAGCGAGCGCAATTCCTTCGGCAGGCTGTTGCGGATGGTGTTGATCTCGCGGATCGCCTCGTCGTACTTCTTGCCGGCGTCCTTGCTCCAGTCGAACTCCACGCGCACGACCACCAGCCCCGCCTCGATCTGCGACCAGGTCTTCTTCACGTCGTCCAGGCCGTCGAGCGCGGTTTCGATCGGCTCGGCGACCAGTTTTTCCATGTCCACCGGATCGGCGCCGGGCAGCACGGCGACCACCGCCAGGATGGGAATCTCGAAGTGCGGGTCTTCCTGGCGCGGAATCTGCGAGAAGGCGTAAAGGCCCAGCGCGATCAGCAGGAAAAACATCACCAGCGTGAACTGGAAGCGGTTGACCGCGAAGGCGGCGAGGCGCATCGGCTGCTTCCTCGCTCAGGGAATGACGCGGACGCGCTGGCCGTCGAGCAGCCAGGCGGCGCCTTCACTGACGACCTGGTCGCCGGCCTTGAGGCCCGCGGTGACCGTGACCTCGCTGCCGGCAAGCCAGCCGGTGCTGATATCGGTGCGACGCACGGTCTGTTTGTCGCCATCGAGTACGAAGACGTGCGCGCGCTGGCCATCGCCCTCCAGGATGGCGCCGACCGGGATGACCAGTTGTCCGGCGTTCGTCGCCGCCCCGGCGCGCGGGTGGAGCAGGGCGCGTCCCACCATGCCGGAGCGCGGCGCGATGCCGGTGCTGTCGAAGCCGACCTCGACGGCGAGCGTGCCGGTGGTGCTGTCGCTGGCAGCGGCGATTTCCAGGATGCGGGCAGGCAGCGGGCGTTCCGGCCAGGCATTGATGAACACCGTTGCCGGATCACCTTTCTTCAGTTGCACGGCGAGCCGGTCCGGCACGCCGGCGCGCAGCACCCAGCCACGCGTCGTGTTGGCGACGACGAGGATCGGGGTGCCGGCGGCGACGGTTTCGCCCGGTTCGGCCAGCCGGCGCAGCACCACGCCGTTGCCCGGCGCGACGATCCGGGCGTGGGCGCGATTGAACTCGGCGGCGGCGAGTTGCGCGCCGGTGATGTCCGCGGCGGTGCGCGCGTCTTCGAGAGGTTGCCGGGCAATCAGTCCGCGCGCAAAAAGATCCTCGGCGCGGGTGAGGTCGCGGGTCGCCTTGGCGGCCTGTTCGCGGGCCTGGGTCAGTTGCGCATCCACCTCGGCGGCGGCCAGTTCGGCCAGCACCTGACCGGCCTGGATGGCGTCCCCCTCGTTGACCGTCAGCCGGTTGATGACGCCGCCGGTCTTGAACGCGAGGCGCAGTTCGTCACGCGCGGCCACCAGGCCGTGTACGGCGCTGTCCGCTGCCTGGCCGGCGGGCGCCGCGCTGACAACCCGCACCGGCTGCAGTTGTTCGGCCGGCAACTCCGGCTCCGGCGTGCAGCCTGGAAGCGAGGTGATGACCAACAGGGCAGAGAGTGCGAAGGCCGGGGCTGTGTATTTCATTCGCGACCACGAAAACGTCGTCTTGACAGTGTCAGGAAGGCTCCGCAATTATCTGGACACTGTCAAGACGACGCCTGCAGGCACATCAATAAAATGCCGCAACCACCTGTTTCAAAAGGCATCAAGCGCTCCGACAAGAAGCCGGCCGCCGCCGCACGCCAGCGCTATCACCATGGCGACCTGCGCGAGGCACTGCTGGCGGCTGCCGAGCGCGTGCTGGAGCGTGACGGGCTGGAGAAGTTCACCCTGCGGGCCTGCGCGCGGGAGGCGGGGGTGTCCCATGCGGCGCCGGCACACCATTTCGGGGACCTCGCCGGGATGACGTCGGTGCTCGCGGTACGTGCCTTCGAGCGGCTCTCCGCGTTCATGGACCGCTATGCGGCGGAGGCCGCGCCGGACCCGCGCGCCATGCTGCCGGCAATGGGTGTTGCCTACATCGATTTCGCGCTGCGCCACCCCGGCATGTACCGGCTCATGTTCCGGATCGAAGCCAACAGGACCGGTGACGCCGTGCTGCAGCAGGCAGCGGCAGATTGCCACGGACGCCTGACAAATTCGGTGCGCGCGGTGCTCGCCGAACAACGGGCCGCGCCGCCTGACGAGGCGCGTGTCCGCGAAGCCTCGGCGCTGGCATGGAGCGTGGTGCACGGGTTTTCGTCGCTGGCCCTGGACGGACTGTTCGATGCGGACTGCCCGTCGGTGCCCGGCGCGGGGCGCGGGCTGCTGGACTATGCCGGGCGGGTGCTGCTGCAGTTGCAGCCGGTGTTTGTCGCGGACGCCGGCCGGTAGTCCGGCGTCAGGGCGTTGGCGTGGCGGGGATTTCCGCCAGGGCCTTCCGTCCCGTTTCCGCGCGGGTGCCGGTGTAATAGGACTCCCCCAGGATGCTGCTCATCATGCTCAGCGAATGCTTGGGCAGGATGGTCACCACCATGTTCGCCATCCAGACCGGAACCACGCCGCCCGGGTCGAAATGACCGGTCATCTCCAGGCGCAACTTGTGTTCCTTCACCGGTTCCAGGATGAACGACGCGGCGATGGCCGGCACCCGCACGACGTCGGGCCTGGCGGGCAGGTAATCCGGCAGTGCCGTTCCGGTCAGGAGCACGGCGCCGGTTCCCGGATGGCGGGTACCCATGATCCTGAGCACTGCATCCCGGTCCTGCAGAGGCCAGAAGGCGTTGAACTTGAGGTGCACGATGTATTCGTTGGCGCTGACCTTCTCGAGGATTTTTGCCTCCTGGCACCGGTACAGCCAGCCGGGTGTGGCGTCCATGTCCAGAAACAGCGACAGCGCCTGCTCAAGCGACGCCCGGGCGTGGGTTTCACCGCGGAACTGCTTCATCTGCTGTCCCGACAGGTGGCGGGTCCAGAGGGAAACGTCGTTGTCGGCACGGGCGGATGCGACGCGCATCCATCCGTCCTCTGCGTGGGCTGGAACGCTCGTCAGCAGGATCATGGCCAGTGACAGGACTGCGGCTTGCAGCCGGGCGGTGAATCGAGCTTGCCTGTTCATGCGGGAATTCCTGCCGAAATGCGGGTCGGGCAGGGAAAGCTAGCACCAAACGTGCGTTAACCGGTACAACAGTGCCCGGATTGCCTGGTGGAGTGCCGCCGGAGTCTCAGGCAGGTGGCCCCCGTGCTGTGGATTCGACGTGGACCTGGTGTAAGTAAAGCCGGGCGGGGCGCGTCCAAACTGAACAACCCGAATCGTCACGGACTTCATCAGCCGCATGAACCCCGCCACTGTCCTTCTGGCCCGCCCGCATCCGGCGATCGTTGCAAACATGTCGACGTTTCTGTCGGAAGCCGGCTAGCGTCCGTTGACGTCCGCTGGAACTCAAGGAGAACGATCCCGGTGACTGACACACAGGATCAAACACGGAATGACACACAGGGTGCCCCGGCGTTGCTGCGGGACCCGGCGTTCCTGGAAGAACTTCGGCTGCAGATGGTCAAGTTCGCCACGATCCAGATCGGGGACCCTGACCTTGCGGAAGATGCCGTGCAGGACGCGCTGGTACTGGCACTGCGCAATGCCGGTTCCTTCGGCGGCCGGTCGGCATTGAAGACGTGGGTTTTTGCCATCCTCAAGAATCGCATCATCGACCTGATCCGCCAGCGCAACCGCCTGGTGACGGCGAGCAGCCTGCTCAGGATGGACGACGAGGGCGATGCACTACCCGATGTCTTCGACCAGAAGGGTTTCTGGAAGCCCGAGGAGCGTCCGGTGACGTGGGGGGCACCGGAGGCTGCTGTTCATGACGATCATTTCTGGCGTGTGTTCGAGGCTTGTCTGGACAACCTGCCGCCCAAGCAGGCGCGGGTATTCATGATGCGTGAATTCGTCGAGCTGGAATCCGGGGAAATCTGCACGGCGCTGGACATATCGACCAGCAATCTTCACGTGATGCTGCACCGGGCGCGCCTGCGGTTGCGTGAGTGCCTGGAAAACAGATGGTTTGCCGGAGGTGGCGTGTCATGCTGAATTGCGAACAAGCGACAAAACTGTTGTCTGAATCACTCGATCGTCCCCTGACCGTGAGGGAGCGCATGGGCGTCAACATGCACCTGATGATGTGCAGGGGTTGCCGGAACTGTGGCCAGCACATGCAGGATCTTCGGCACATTGCGCGCGAATATGCCAGGCGTGCGGAGGATGCCGGCAGGGGGACCATCGAATAGCGGGATTGCCGTTGCCGTGTGCGCACGTTGCCGTGGGCCAGCTTGGAGCCGGCAGCCGTGTGCGGCGACGCTACCCACCGGCGAGCGAACCCTGAATCAGGACGCTTCGTCGGAAAACCCGCGAGAAACCTACGATGCGCTGATGGCGCAAATTGACGCCGACGTGGCTGCGGGGGAGTATTCCAAGGAGGACGCGGATTTACTGCGGGGTACGATCGATGACACGTTCAGTGTTCGCACAGATGACCTTGGAAGACAGGTTACGACTCGACGAGACCTACGTGGGTTCCTATCCTCTTTCCAAGAGGCAGCGCGTTACACCGGTTCCCGGCTACTTGGAAGCATACGCAAAGCTTCCGAAAGCGCCGCCCATGAGCTCGGAGGAGAGGCGGAAGAGTCGCGAGAAAGCGACAGCACTCCTCTTGGGGCGTTCAGTGGATACCGAGTCGACGCCGAAGTAGTTGAACCGGATTCGCTCCACCCGGACGGGCACCTGCGCATTGAGGTGTTCGGCAAGGAGCAACTCGAAGCGGAGTTGACCGACAGCCCGGCGCTGGTCATCACGCTGGCGGCCGATGGCGAACTGGTCATCAACGGGCCGGATCCCCAAAGCGATACCTTCAAGGAGTTCCAGCGACGCGGCTGGGCGGACTACGCCCGGGACGGCGAGGGCAACACGACGCCCGGCTGGACCCGCCTGCTCAACCCGAAGGACGCCAGTCGTCCGCTACCCATCTCCCAGTTGACGCCACTCCTGGCTGATGCCCGCGCGCGACTGTCGCTGTGGCAGAAGCGGGACCAGGTGGGCATTCACTGGACGCGCAGCACCGGCGCCACCGGTGGCATGTTCGGTGAGGCATTCACCAGTACCGGCGGGCGCCAGGCAGCGGTGTTCTTCCAAGGCGCCCGCGGTTCGTTCTCCCCGGAAAGCCTGACCATCACCTTGCTTGAAGGGGCGGACCTGTCCACGGTCCTGCACGAGGCGGCGCACTTCTTCTTCGAGAACGACATCGCGCTGGCGTCGGAAATCACGGCCCGCGTCGGGCCGGGTGGTTACGGCACCCTGACGGCCGGGGAGAAGCAACTGCTGGCCGACGTGTCGGCCCTGCTGACCAAGCACGGCATCGAAGGCGACGTTTTCCAGCAGTTGACCGACTGGCACCGGATGGACTTTGAAGAGCGCCGGGGCCACCACGAGCGCACGGCCGAGATGTACGAGCGTTACCTGGCCGAGGGCCGGGCGCCGAGTCTTGCGCTGCAGCCGTACTTCCAGCGGTTCAGCACCTGGATGTTGCGCGTCTACCAGTCGGTCAAAGCCTTCATCGCGCGGCACCCCGAGGCCGGCCAACTGGACGATACCGTGCGCGGTGTGTTCGACCGGATGTTGGCGTCACAGGAACAGATCGCACTGGCCCAGCAGGCGCGCAGCATGTTGCCGCTGTTCGCCAACCCGGAGCAGGGTGGTATGAGCCCGGCAGAGTTCGCTGACTACCAGGCGCTGGGCGCAGACGCCACGGCCGGTGCCGTCGAGGATCTGCAAGCCAAGGGTCTGCGCGACATGCGCTGGTTGCACAACGCTCACTCCCGGCACCTGAAGCGGTTGCAGCGGGAGGCGGCGGGTTTGCGCCGTGAGGTGCGCACCGAGGTGCGCGCGGAAGTCATGCGGCAGCCGGTGTACCAGGCGTGGCAGTTCCTCACCGGCAAGCAGACGGACGCGGACCGATTCACCGCGCCGGTACCCCCCAAGTTTCAACCTGGGCCTGTCGACCCGTCGGTGGACTCCTTGTTCGTTGCAATCGCCAAGCTCGGCGGCCTGGACTGGGACGCCGCGGCGGGCGACGGCTGGTGGGACAGCGCCGGCCGCAGTCCGATGCCGATTTTCGGCAAGCCGCTGTTGCGACGGCAGGGAGGGCGCAGCCCGGACGACCTGATGGCAGCCAACCGTGTATGGCAGCGGTAGTTGTATCGGGATTGCTACAGGTAGCGTGGTGTCGTGTATTACCGGTATGAGTTGCGGTGTGCATATCGGTGTATCACCCAATCCATGCTCGTGTAACGACCGCCGCCGGTGAAGAAAAGTGCAAGCAGCATGATGAAATAGGTCGTGGCGAATTCAATACCGTTGTTCAGGATGACGAAGGAGCCACTGCTGGTGAGCCATTCGTAATTACCGTTTTCCTGCAGGATGGCGCGAGCCCGATCCAGTTTCTCTGCGGCCTCGATCACGCGCTCATTGGCGAAGGGCGCGCCGGCGTCGGCAATGGCCTGCCAGCCAAAGTCCCAGTGCACGGTTGCCGCCGCCACAACCATGGTGACCATCAACGGAATTGCGATCCAGCGGGTGGCGAGGCCCAGGGTCAGCAAGACAGCACCGGCGAGTTCCGTGGCCGTGGCGAGGAAAGCCATAAGCCAGGGCTGGGGCAGCCCGAGACCGTAGTCAGGATTGCCGAACCAGTCCACAGTGCTGTCGAAATGCTCCAGTTTCTGCATCCCGGCCATCCAGAAAACGGGTACGAGAAACAGCCTCAGTGCCAGCGGCGCGAGCCCGTCGAAATGCGAAAGACGGGTCAGCAGGCCATCGTAAAGGCGAACAGTTGTCCTGACTGCTGATGTGGTCATCGGGATATCTCCAGGGTTGGTGTCATTGTTCGACGCGCCGCCCGGGCAGGTCTTACAAAACGCAGCCGAATCATCCGGTGTAAGAAATCAGATTCCGCCCTGTCGAATGAGCACGGTCGCCAGGGTGGCGGCCTTCATACGGAGCGACATCATGAAAAAGGTTTCCACACTCAGCACCTTCGCCAGTGCGTCTGTCCTGGCTCTTGCCCTGCCGATGACCGCCCAGGCTGCCGGCAACCCGTTCCAGTCTCAGGAGATTGCCGGCTACCAACTGGCTGGTGCGGCAATGGCCGAAGGCAAGTGCGGCGAAGGCAAATGTGGTGGCGCCAAGGCAGGCAAGCGTGCCGAAGGAAAATGTGGTGAAGGCAAGTGCGGTGCCGACCAGGCGGCTGCCAAGGCAGGCGAGGGCAAATGCGGTGAAGGCAAATGCGGTGGTGCCAAGGCTGCCCAAGGGAAGGCTGCGGAAGGCCAATGCGGTGGTGCCAAAGCTGCCGAGGGTGCGTGTGGCGGCAAGAAATAACACCATCGCTTAGCGTCTGGAGGGGCAGTCATGTCGAGAATATCAGGGGCGGGTCTTGGCTTGCGGCGGGCATTGATGGAGGACCTGCTTGAGGTCCGCCCGCCACTGACCGCGCCGGATTTTCTTGAAGTGGCGCCCGAAAACTGGATCGGGGTCGGCGGCCGCCTTGGCCGCCGGTTCCGGGCGCTTACCGAGCGCTATCCGTTCCTGCTGCACGGGCTTTCCTTGTCCATCGGCAGCCGTGATCCGCTGGATCTGGAACTTGTGGCAGCCGTGGGGCAGTTCATGGCGACCCACGGCATCACCACCTACAGCGAGCACCTCAGTTACTGCAGTGACGATGGCCATCTCTATGACCTGATGCCCTTGCCGTTCACCAGTGAGGCCGTTCACCACGTTGCGGCGCGCATACGCCAGGTGCAGGATCTGCTGGGCATGCGCATTGCCATGGAGAATGTGTCGTACTACGCGCCACTCGGTGGCGAACTCACGGAATTGCAGTTCCTGAGTGCCGTGCTGGAGGAGGCGGATTGCGACCTGTTGCTCGACGTGAACAACGTCTACGTCAACAGCATCAACCATGCTTACGATGCAGGGGCGTTTATCAGCGCCTTGCCATCGAACCGGATTCGCTACCTGCATATTGCCGGGCACTACGACGAAGCACCGGACCTCAAGGTCGATACGCATGGTGCGGATGTGATCGAGCCGGTGTGGGCCCTGCTGGCGAAAACCTATGAGCGCCACGGTGTCCGTCCGACCTTGCTTGAGCGCGACTTCAACCTGCCGGCATTTGCGGATCTGCTCCGGGAAGTCAGTGATATCCGTGAGATTCAGGGCGTGGCGGCACTTGAGCGCCGTCCGCCCCAGGGAGTTATCGCATGAGCCAGCCTTCATTGGCCTCGATCCGGCAGCAGGCGCTGGCTGCGCATCTTCGTGACCCGGAGGGTGTTGAACCCCCGCAGGGTATTGATCCGGCGCGCCTGTCCGTCTACCGCGAGTTGTTTTTCGCCAACATGGAGGGGCTGTTGTCGGGCTTCTTTCCGGTGCTGCGCAGCCTTTATGACCCGGCAGACTGGCAGGGTCTGGTCAGGGCCTTTTACGCCGGGCATTGCGCCAAAACACCCTATTTCCTGGAAATAGCCGGGGAGTTCGTTGCCTTTCTGGAGTCAGGGTACGAGCGGCGTCCCTGCGATCCGCCATACCTGCGGGATCTGGCGCATTACGAGTGGCTGGAGTTGGTGCTGGATGTCGCCGACGAGGAGATCCCGTCGATTGGATGTGACCGGCAGGGCGATCTGCTTCGTGGCGTGCCGGTGGTGAACCCGCTCAGTGTCCTTGCCCGATATGAATGGCCGGTGCACCGGGTTTCCGCTACCAATGCACAGGTCGCTCCGGCTGTTACCTGGCTGCTGGTCTGGCGGACAGGTGAGGATGTAGTCCGGTTCCAGGTGCTGAACGAGGCTGCGGCCTTGTTGTTCGCGAGCCTGCGTGACAACGGCAATGGCCCCGGCGCAACGGGTGCAACCGTATTGTCGGGTGAACGCGTGTTGTCCCGGGTCGCCGAGGCGTTGGGGCAAGCGGTCAGCGACGACCTTCTTGAGGGTGGGCGGCAGCAGTTGTCGTCCTGGCTGGAGCAGCAGGTGGTGTCGGGCACGTCCCGGCGATAAGTCGTGCCTGATCCAGGCCGGCGGGTGGGCCGAGACACGGTAATCAAGCCGTTTGCGCATACGACCGTATTATTTAACATAATATACATTATGCGAAATAAATGAGGTTTGGTTTTTACCATCGAAACCCCGGATTGGCGACCCGACATTTGCAGTTGCCGCACTGAATACGCGCCATTAAGATACGCCGCCCCATGTGGATTCGTCCTTTCTTGACGAATTCGATATCGCCTTCCCGACTTGATATTTCAGGAAGATCCAGTCCATGAGTCACGCAGCCCCCGTTGCAGAATCCGAGTACGACTACACAGCTGTACGGCGCTTTGCCGTCATGGCGGTCGTCTGGGGTGTCGTCGGCATGTTTGTCGGTGTATGGATCGCGGCCCAGTTGGCCTTCCCGGCCCTGAACTTCGATCTGCCCTGGACCCATTTCGGGCGCCTGCGTCCGCTGCACACCAACGCGGTCATCTTCGCGTTCGGTGGTTGCGCGCTGTTTGCCACCTCTTACTACGTCGTCCAGCGGACCTGCCACACCCGGCTGGCGCTGCCATGGCTGGCGTCATTCACCTTCTGGGGCTGGCAACTGGTCATCGTGCTGGCGGCGATCACGCTGCCGCTGGGCATGACCTCGTCCAAGGAGTACGCGGAACTGGAGTGGCCGATCGACCTGCTGATCGCGGTCGTCTGGGTGTCCTACGCCATCGTCTTCTTCGCGACCATCGCCAAGCGCAAGACCGAGCACATCTACGTTGCCAACTGGTTCTACGGTGCCTTCATCATCGCGGTCGCGCTGCTGCACATCGTCAACAGCCTGGCCATCCCGGTAACGCTCACCAAGTCGTACTCCGTGTACGCCGGTGCCGTCGATGCCATGGTCCAGTGGTGGTACGGCCACAACGCCGTGGGTTTCTTCCTGACCGCCGGCTTCCTCGGGATGATGTACTACTTCGTGCCGATCCAGGCCGGCCGCCCGGTTTACTCCTACCGCCTGTCGATCGTGCACTTCTGGGCGCTGATCTCCGTCTACATGTGGGCCGGTTCGCACCACCTGCACTACTCGGCGCTGCCGGACTGGACGCAGAGCGTGGGCATGGTGTTCTCGCTGGTACTGCTGGCACCGAGCTGGGGCGGCATGATCAACGGCATCATGACCCTGTCGGGTGCCTGGCATAAGCTGCGCACCGATCCGATCCTGCGCTTCATGATCGTTGCCCTTTCCTTCTACGGCATGTCGACCTTCGAAGGCCCGATGATGTCGATCAAGACGGTGAACGCGCTGTCGCACAACACCGACTGGACGGTTGGCCACGTGCATTCCGGTGCGCTGGGCTGGGTGGCGATGATTTCCTTCGGCGCACTCTATGTGCTGCTGCCGCGGGTCTTCGGCCTGACGCAGATGTACAGCATCCGCCTGATCAACGCGCACTTCTGGCTCGCGACCATCGGCACCATCCTTTATATCGCCGCCATGTGGGTGGCCGGTATCCAGCAGGGCCTGATGTGGCGTGCGGTCAACCCGGACGGCACCCTGACCTACTCGTTCGTCGAGGCGCTCGCTGCCAACTGGCCGT
Organism: Gammaproteobacteria bacterium; assembly: GCA_046566505.1. Classification (GTDB taxonomy): domain Bacteria; phylum Pseudomonadota; class Gammaproteobacteria; order Pseudomonadales; family JADFDG01; genus JADFDG01. The sequence continues at coordinate 59,698 of JBKHWN010000159.1, read as the reverse complement.
ACTACGTGATGCGCATGGTCGGCGGCATCATCTACCTCACCGGCATGCTGCTGATGGCATGGAACACCTGGAAGACCATCCAGATGTCCGGCGAAAAATCCAACGCTGCACAGGCCCAGTACGCCTGAGACTGCACGAGGAGTACTGAAAAATGGCACAGCAACATTCCGTCGTTGAAAAGAATGTGGGTCTGCTCATCGTGCTCACGCTGGTCGCGTGCAGTTTCGGTGGCCTGGCTGAAATCGTCCCGCTGATGTTCCAGAAGGAAACGACCACGCCGGTCGAAGGCCTCAAGCCGGTCGGTGCGCTCGAGCTGGAAGGACGCGACATCTACATCCGCGAAGGCTGCAATGTTTGCCACACGCAGATGATCCGTCCGTTCCGCGCGGAAACCGAGCGCTATGGCCACTACTCGGTTGCCGGCGAACACGTCTACGAGCACCCGTTCCTGTGGGGTTCCAAGCGTACCGGTCCGGATCTGGCCCGCGTCGGTGGCCGTTACTCCGATGACTGGCACCGCGTGCACCTGAACAACCCGCGCGACGTGGTGCCCGAGTCAAACATGCCCGGCTTCCCGTGGCTGGCCACGACGGCGCTGGACGGTGAGTTGACCGGTCGCAAGATGGCCGCCCTGCGCAAGGTCGGCGTGCCCTACACGGACGCGGACATCGAAGGCGCCAAGGCGCTGGTGGCCGGCAAGACCGAGCAGGACGCCGTCGTGGCCTACCTGCAACAGTTGGGCACGGTACTCGGCCGCGGTGGCGCGGCAACCGCCTCCGCCAACTGACCACCGCAAAAACAGGAGCCATGACGATGGACAAGGGAACGCTGCACGGCATCTACACGCTGTTGTTCATGTTCACGTTCATCGGCATGGCCATTTGGGTATACCTGCCGCGTCGCAAGAAGACCTATGACGACGCCGCTTCACTGCCGTTCCATGACGAAAAGGACGGCGGGAAGAAGCAACAGGAAAATCGTCGACAGGATTAAGGGAGAGCGCCGTTCATGAGCGATTTCTGGAGTTTCTGGATCATTGCGATCGTCACGATCAACCTCGGCGGTTGCGCCTGGCTGATCTGGTGGACGGCGAAGCCCATCAAGGGCGAACCGCCGACCGGCGAGAGCATGGGGCACTCCTTCGACGGGATCGAGGAGTACAACAACCCGATGCCACGCTGGTGGCTCGGCCTGTTCTGGGCAACCATCGTTTTCGCGGTGGTCTACCTGGTCCTGTACCCGGGTTTCGGCAAGTGGCAGGGCCTGCTGGGCTGGACTTCGCAAAACCAGTGGGAAGCTGAAGTGCAGGCCACCGAGGCACGCATCAAGCCGCTGTTCGATGCCTTTGCCGCGCGTTCGGTCGAGGAACTCGCCCACGATCCGGAAGCGGTCAAGGTCGGCCAGCGCCTGTTCCTGACCAACTGCGCGGTCTGCCACGGCTCGAACGCCACCGGCTCGGTGGGCTTCCCGAACCTCACCGACGGTGACTGGCTGTACGGCAGCACGCCGGAAGCGATCAAGGCAAGCATCGCCAACGGTCGCGTTGCCGCGATGCCGGCATGGCTCGGCACGCTGGGCGATGAAGGTGTGAACGAGGTTGCGCACTACGTCGCCAGCCTGTCGCGTCCGGAGATTGCCGGCGAGCGCCCGGAACTGGTCGCCGCAGGCGGACCGAAATTCCAGACCAATTGCGCGATGTGTCACGGTGCCGACGCCAAAGGCAACCACCTGTTCGGTGCGCCGAACCTGACGGACAACGTCTGGCTCTACGGCGGCAACATTGCGAAGATCCGCGAGACCATCACGCATGGCCGTTTTGGCGTGATGCCCGCACAGGAAGGACGGCTTTCGCCCGAGCAGATCCATGTACTGACTGCGTACGTTTACGGACTGTCGCACAAGCAGTAATCGCGTAGCATCGCCTCCGCAGAGCGCAGCCCCAAGCGGCTGTCCCGGAGTGCCCGTGTGGTCCCTGACTGCACGGGCACTTTGTCGCCTTGAGTCCGGCATGCCGGTTTTGACTCCAGCGAGGTGACCATGTCGAAACAGATTCCCGTCAGGAACGTCACGCCCGGTGCCGGCGGCGAAAAGCCCGCCTCCTTCTACAAGAGCCGTGAAAAGATCCAGCCGCGCTGGATCGAAGGGCGATTCCAGAAACTGCGTGACTTCACTGTCATCGCCACCATGGGTGTCTATCTGGTCACGCCCTGGCTGACATGGAAAGGCGATCCCGTGGTCAGGTTCGACCTGCCCAATCGTCGTTTCGATTTTTTCGGCCTGACCTTTCTTCCGGAAGACTTCTTCTTCCTGGCCCTGCTGCTGATGATTGCGGCATTCGGCCTGCTGTTCTTCACCAACCTGCTCGGGCGCGTTTTCTGCGGCTACGTCTGCCCGCAAACGGTCTGGACGCGTTTTTTCGTGCGGATCGAGCGGTTGACGGAGGGAGACCGCAATGCCCGGCTGAAGCTGGACAAAGCACCCTGGAGCCTGGAGAAGGTGGTGCGGCGCGGCAGCAAGCACCTGTTGTGGTTTGCCCTCGCCCTGCTGACGGCGTTGACCTTCGTCGGCTACTTCTCGCCGATCCGGGACCTCAGTGTCCGCCTGTTCACCCTGGACATCGGCGTGTGGGAAGCCTGGTGGCTGTTCTTCTTCACGGCGGCGACGTACACCAATGCCGGCTGGCTGCGGGAGCAGGTCTGCCTCTACATGTGTCCCTATGCGCGTTTCCAGAGCGCGATGTTCGACGAGGACACGCTGATCGTCAGCTACGACGAATCGCGTGGCGAGCCGCGCGGCCGTGGCAAGAAGCGGCGTGATACTTCCGACGAGCACAAGGAACTCGGGGACTGCGTGGACTGCGAGCTCTGCGTGCAGGTGTGCCCGACCGGCATCGACATCCGTGATGGCCTGCAGTACGAGTGCATCACCTGCGCCGCCTGCATTGATGCCTGCGACGAAGTGATGGACAGCATCGGCAAGCCGCGCGGGCTGGTGCGCTACACCACAGAGCATGCACTGGCAGGCAGGTCGACGAAGATCATGCGCCCGCGCCTGATTGGCTACGGCATCGTGGTCGGCGCCCTGCTCACCATGTTCCTCACCGGACTGTTTCTGCGCGTGCCGCTCGATGTCGACGTGTTGCGTGACCGCAACTCGCTGTACAACGAGACGGATGACGGACTCATCGAGAACGTCTACACGCTCAAGCTCTACAACAAGTCGCCGGAGGCACGCACGTTTGCCCTGTCCGTCGATGTACCCGAAGGAATCCGCTACCAGGGTCCCGCCCAGGTCAAGGTCGAGGCCGCGGGGGCCGAGGCGGTTCCGGTCAGCCTGCTGCTGGATCCGTCCGCAGGCCAGGTGAGGAACAGCAATATCCATTTCGTGGTGACCGCCGCCGACGATGCGGATGTCACTGTAAGGATCGAAAGCCGATTCATCACGCCGGTGCGCTGACATCATGATTCAGGATCACGAACGCGACACGGTGCCCTGGTACCGACAACCCTGGGTGTGGTTCATCATCGCCCTGCCCCTGGCCTCGGTGATCGCCAGCCTGACGCTGGTGACCATTGCCGTCAAAAACCAGGACGACCTGGTCCGTGACGACTGGTACAAGGCCGGCCGCGGCATCAACCAGGATCTTCATGCTGAACATCACGCCCGCGAACTGGGCCTGACGGCCAGGTTGATCCTCGAACCGGCAACGCCGGCGATACGCATCGAGATGCCGGGCAGCACTTCCCTGCCCGCCCGGCTCAGCCTGTCACTCGTGCACAGCACGATCGCCGCGGAAGACATGACGGTCATCCTGGAACGCGTCGGCGAGCGGGAGTGGTATGCGGCGCTGCCAAGACTGCCCATGGGCAAGCGCCACCTCATGCTGGAACCGGGTGACACGATGCCGAAGGAGGCGCGTTGGCGCCTGCGTGCCGGTGACGTCATTTTCCAGGGCGCACCCGTAGATCTTCTGCCCAGCGGCTGACAATGACGGCAGGACGCTGCTTCCACTGCGGCGAGACCCTCGGCAGGCGTGACTGGCCGGTGCAGGTTGCCGGTCGTGCGGAGCGCACCTGCTGCCCCGGCTGCCAGGCGGCCTGCAACACCATCGTCGAGCTGGGACTCGAAAACTACTACCAGCATCGCGACCAGTACGCGCCGCACGGTGATGAAACACCGGTGCCCGACGACCTGTTCCGGCATTTCGGTGATGCCGCGCTGGCCGACAGCGGCTTCGTGGTCGCAGACGACGAAAACCAGCGCGAATGCACGCTCGTGGTCGATGACCTGCGTTGCGCCGCCTGCGGCTGGCTGATCGAGAAATCGCTGAACGCGATGCCCGGCGTGTCGCAGGCCAGCGTGAACATCACCACCGGGCGCGTACGCATCCGCTGGCAGGCGGGAACCCGGGAAGTCCGCGATTTCCTGCTGCGTATCCGCAAGCTGGGTTACCGCGTGCTGCCGTTCCGCGGGACCACCGATGGTTCCCGGCTGGACGCCGAGCGCAGGAGTTCACTGCTGCGCCTGGTGGTCGCCGCCTTCGGCATGATGCAGGTGATGCACGTTGCCGTCGGCTTTTACGGTGAGTCTGCCGGCAGCATGAGCCTCGTGCAGCGCGACTATCTGCGCGTCATCAGTTTCATCGTCACCACGCCGGTACTTTTCTATTCGGGCTGGCCGTTCCTGCGCAATGCGTGGTTCAGCCTGCGCGGCGGCGTGCCGGGCATGGACGTGCCGGTCTCGGTCGCACTGGTGCTCGCCTACTTCGCGAGCCTGTGGGCGGTGATGGTGAGCGGCCCCGAAGTCTGGTTTGACTCGGTGGTGATGTTCGTTTTCTTCCTGTCGGTTGGCCGGCACCTTGAACTGGAGGCGCGCCGCAAGGCAACGCGGGTGATCGACAACCTGTCTGCCGCATTGCCGCTCACCGCCACCCGCGTCCTGGACGGCAACGATGAAGTAGTTCCCGCTTCACGCCTGCAGCCTGGGGACCGTGTGCGGGTACGCCCGGGTGAAACCATCCCGGCGGACGGCGTGATCCGGATCGGCGAAGGCCACATCAATGAGGCGATGCTGACCGGAGAATCGCTGCCGGAACGACGCGGTAACGGCGATCCGGTCACCGGCGGTTGCGTGAACGTCGACGGCATCCTGGAAATCGAGGTCACGGCATCGCCGGCACAGGGACGCCTGTCGCGTATCGTCGACCTTGTCACCCGCGCACAGGTCGGCAAGCCGCGCCTGCAGGAACTGGCCGACCGCATCGCCACACACTTCGTGGTCGGCCTGTTGCTGCTGACGGCGGCAACCTGGCTCGTCTGGCATTTCCTCGACCCGGCAAACGCGTTCTGGATTGCGCTGGCCGTGCTGGTGGTGAGTTGTCCCTGCGCGCTGTCGCTGGCAACGCCCGTTGCCTACACGGTCGCCACCAACATGCTGACTGCGCGCGGGTTGCTGGTGGCACGTGCGCATGTGTTGTCCGCGTTGCCCGAAGTGAAGGCCGTGGTGTTCGACAAGACCGGCACGCTGACGCAGGGCAGGCCGGCGATCGCCCGGACCGAGTTGTGCGCACTGGCCGATGAAGGGGCGGCCAGGCGGCTCGCCGCCATGCTGGAACGGGATTCCGAGCATCCCCTGGCGCGCGCCTTCGCCCTCGGCGACACGTTGCCGCGTGCCGACGACGTGCGAGCCATGCCGGGTCGCGGCATCGAGGGAACCGTCGATGGTGAACGGTTGCGGATCGGCTCCTTCGCCTTTGTCACGGCACCGGACTTCACGGCAGTCGTCGCACAACAACCGCCGGCGACAGACGACGGCACCTGGGTCTGGCTCGCCTCGCAGACGGCCCTGCTTGCCGGTTTCCGGATAGCCGATGCCGTGCGCCCCGAGGCGCGTACCGTGATCGAGGCACTGCAACAACGAGGCCTGGACGTGCACCTGCTGTCGGGGGATGCCTCGGACGAGGCGATGCGCCTGGGCACCGCATTGGGCATCCATTCGGTGCGCGCCGGTGCGACGGCCGAAGACAAGGTCGCCTACGTCACCTCCCTGCGTGAGCGTATCGGGCCGGTCCTGATGGTGGGTGACGGCGTGAACGACGCACCGGTGCTCGCTGCGGCGGACGTATCGTTTGCCATCGGTGAGGGCACCGATCTTGCGCGCACGGCGGCCGATGCCGTGTTGCTGCGTTCCGACCTGCGCCTGGTTCCGCAGGCGTTCACGACGGCAGTCGCCAGCCGGCGCACAGTCCACCAGAACCTCGCCTGGGCGCTGGGCTACAACATCGCCATGATCCCGCTGGCCGTGGTCGGGCTGGTGCCGCCCTGGCTGGCGTCGGTGGGCATGTCCGCCAGTTCCCTGCTGGTGGTCGGCAATGCCCTGCTGCTGGAACGCCGGGCCGGCGATGATTCGCTTTACGCGACTACGAACCACGAAGAGAATGCGCGCCACCCGGCCGCGTGACCCCCCCCATGGACTCCGTCTACTTCCTCATCCCGATGTCCCTGCTCCTGCTGGTTGGCGCCGTCGGGATGTTCATCTGGTCGCTGCGCAAGGGCCAGTTTGAGGACCTGGACAGCCCGGCGCACCGCGTGATCATCGATGACCGCGAGGAACGGGCCCGTCTCGACCAGAACGACGCCGACGACAAGCCGTGACCATGGATCCCGTCTTCCTGCTTGCCGCCGCCCTGACCGGGCTGGCCGGTGCCGGCCATTGCGCCGGCATGTGCGGCGGCATTGCCGGCGCCTTCGCGCACGCCAGCGGCGGTGCCCGTCCCCTGCCGAGTACCCTCGCCTACAGCGGCGGCCGCCTCACCACCTACTCGCTGTTCGGGGTGATTGCCGGCGGGTTGGCGGCGCTTGCCGCGCCGGCCGATGTCGGGCTGGCGATGGCCATCGGGCGAACGCTGGCGGGCCTGGTGCTGCTGCTGGTCGCGCTGTACCTGCTGGATCTGGTCCTCTGGATCAAGGTGCTGGAATCCGGCGGCAGTGGCGCCTGGCGGCTGATCGCACCGGTTCTGCGCAGGCTGTTGCCGGCGAACACCCTGCCGCGTGCCTGGGCTCTGGGCATGCTCTGGGGCGTGATGCCCTGCGGACTGGTGTACGGTGCGCTGCTTTACGCGACCACGTCCGGCTCCGCCGTTGCCGGCGGGCTGACGATGCTGGCCTTCGGCGCGGGCACGCTGCCGGCCGTGCTGGGGCTGGGGCTGGCCGGCCGCTGGCTGGCCAGCCACGCCAGCCGCCTGCGCTACTGGTCGGGACTGCTCATGCTGGCCTACGCCGTCTGGACGCTGGTTTCGACCTGGATTGCCCTGCCGGAGATTCTTGCCGGCACCTGCCGCTCACCGGGTGACGTGCTCGGCGTTGTCCTTAACGTCTTGACACACGTCAACTAGGTTTTCCCTGCACGCCGATAGACTGCTGCCTCAACTCGGAGGGGGCAGTGTCAGTGGATCTGAAAGTCGTGTCCGGCAATCGTCATTCCATCCAGTGGGATGAAGACCTGATTCGTCGCTACGACACGGCGGGGCCCCGCTATACCTCCTACCCGACGGCAAACCATTTCCACGAGGAGTTCGGCGAGGCTGAATACCGGGCGGCCTGCGAGCAGAGCAACACCCAGCGCCGCCCGCTTTCGCTCTATTTCCACCTGCCGTTCTGCAACACCGTCTGCTACTACTGCGCCTGCAACAAGATCATCACCGGGGATCGTTCGCGTTCGCGTGATTACCTCGACGTGATGAAAGAGGAAATCCGCCTGCAGTCGGCATTGTTTGCAGAGACGCGGCCGGTGACGCAACTGCACTGGGGTGGCGGCACGCCGACCTTCTTCACGCCTGCCGAACTGACCGAGCTGATGCACCATATCGCCCGGCATTTCCGCCTGCTGGGGGACGACCGTGGCGAATATTCCATCGAGATAGACCCGCGTACGGTTGATACCGGCATGGTCGGGCTGCTGCGCAAGCTCGGCTTCAACCGGCTAAGCCTCGGCGTGCAGGATTTCGACCCGACGGTGCAGCGTGCGGTCAACCGCATCCAGAGCAGCGAGCAGGTCCGCAACGTCACCGACGTGGCGCGCGGCCTGGGTTTCAAGTCCATCAGTTACGACCTGATCTATGGTCTGCCGCACCAGACCGTTGATACGTTCAGGGCGACCCTGGACAAGGTCGTGGATCTGCTGCCCGATCGCATCAGCGTCTACAGCTACGCCCACCTGCCGGCACGTTTCAAGACGCAGCGGCAGATCGACGAGGCGGCGCTGCCGCCGCCGCAGGAAAAGTTGCGCATCCTCGAGGAGACCATCCGTCACCTGCTCGATGCAGGTTATGTCTACATCGGCATGGATCACTTCGCCCGGCCGGATGACGAACTGGCCCTTGCCCTCAGCCGCGGCGACCTGCAGCGCAACTTCCAGGGGTACTCGACGCAGCGCGGTGCGGACCTTGTCGGCATCGGACTGTCATCCATTTCCCAGATCGGGGATTCCTTCGCGCAGAACGCCAAGGCGGTTACCGAATACTCGGCGGCCATCAACAGCGGGCGGCTGTCAGTCGACCGTGGCTTGACCCTGTCGGCGGACGACAAGGTTCGCCGTGACGTGATCATGGATATCGCCTGCCGCGGACGCGTGCTCTTCTCCGATGTCGAAGGGGCGCACGGGATACGGTTCGAGCGCTATTTCGCTGCCGAACTGGAGCGCCTGCAGTCGATGCAGGAGGACGGGTTGGTGGAAATATCCCCCCAGAAGATCACCGTCCTGCCGCGCGGGCGCCTGCTGCTCCGCAGTATCTGCATGGTGTTCGACATCTATCTGCGCAAGGGCGGCAAGATCCCCACTTTTTCCCGGGTTATTTGATTCCCCCGCCCGGCCTTGGTCTGATCTTTCCCCCCGTGTAGACTTGCCCTCCACTGCAAGGCGCAGAAAGGGGGCTGAGATGCCGTTTTCGGGATGCAACGACCACACCCAGGGCATGCCCCACGTCACCTGCACGGATTGCACGCTCAATCCGGTCTGCCTGCCGCTGGCTGTTCGTACCGATGAGGTCGAGGAACTCGACAACATCATCAAGCGCTCGCGGCCCCTGCGCAAAGGCGAGCACATCTTCGGGCCGGGCGATTCCTTCATGTCGGTCTATGCCGTGCGCAGCGGGGCATTCAAGACCTATACCCTGACCGAGGAAGGCGAAGAACAGGTCACGGGGTTCTACCTGCCGGGCGAGATCCTCGGCATGGACGGCCTGAGCACCAACGTGCACAGCAATGCCGCAAAGGCGCTGGAGTCCGCGGCGGTCTGCGAGATCCCCTTCGACAAACTGGAGTCGCTCTCGACCCGGATACCGTCGTTGCAGCGGCACTTCTTCCAGTTGATGAGCCGGGAAATCCAGTCCGACCAGCAACTGATGCTGCTGCTGACCAAGAAACCGGCGGACGAGCGCGTTGCCTCGTTCATCCTGAATCTCTCGGCGCGTTATTCGCGCCGGGGGCTGTCACCCAGTTGCTTCCGCCTGCCGATGTCCCGCAATGACATCGGTAATTACCTGGGGCTGGCGGTCGAGACGGTCAGCCGCATCTTCACCCGCCTGCAACAGAGCGGCGTCCTTGCCGTGAACGGCAAGGAAATCGAGGTCGTCAAAAGACAGGTCTTGTGCGAAATGGCCAACGTCCAGGATTCGCAGACCGTGCAGATCCGGGCCGGCTGATCCCGGAGCGGACAGCGGACAATGGCGCGCCGCCGCCCCAACCTGCCTGAACTTCACTGGCGCAGAAAAAACCATTTCCGGCTGCTGGCTAACGGTGACCAGTTCTTCCCGGAAATGCTGGGCGCCATTGCATCGGCCAGACGCCAGATACTCCTGGAACTCTATCTCTTCGAAAGCGGCCGCGTGGCGGACCGGTTTGTTTCCGCGCTGGGCGCTGCGGCGTCCCGGGGCGTGGATGTGCGCGTCATCATCGACGCGTTCGGGTCCCTGGCATTGTCCTCGCCGGACCGGGAAACCCTGTCCCGGGCTGGCGTAAAACTGCACGTCTACAACCCGCTGCAGGTGCTCGGTGACCGGGTGCGCAACCTGGCGCGTGATCACCGCAAATTGCTGGTCATCGACGGTAAGCGGGCCTTTGTCGGCGGCACCGGCATCACCGATGAGTTCTCCCCGGAAGCCAGCCCGGACAGCTACTGGCGGGAAACAATGCTGGATATCCGCGGCCCCGTCGTCGGCGACTGGGCGCGCCTGTTCGCACAGGTGTGGACGGGCGGCGGGAACCCTGCGTTCAGGGTGGCCAGCGCGCGGGAGGCTGTTGCCGGTGGCACCCAGGCCGGGCGCGTCGCCATCGCCCACGGCCTCAACGTCCAGGACGTGCAGCATCACGCGCTCGACGCGATACGGGTTGCCCGTCGGCGGGTCTGGCTGTCGACGCCCTACTTCCTGCCGTCCATGCGCATGCGTCGCGAACTGGCCCGCGCGGCCCGGCGCGGCGTCGAGGTGCGCCTGATACTGCCGGGCTCGCATACGGACCACCCGCTGCTGCGCATGGCGAGCCATCATTACTACGCAGGCCTGCTGCGCCACGGCATACATATCCACGAGTACCAGCCGCGCTTCATTCACAGCAAGACGCTGCTCGTCGACGACTGGTGTTCGATCGGTTCCTGCAATTTCGATCGCTGGAACCTGCGCTGGAACCTTGAGGCCAACCAGGAAGTGCAGGATGCGGTCTTTGCGCGCGAGGTGGCCGCGATGCTGGAAAAGGACATCCTGTGCAGCGTCCGCATCGAACCGGAAGACTGGGCCGGCCGCCTGCCGGTGATCAGCAGGCTCGAGGAGGGTCTTGCCAACGGCGGGCAGGCGATCGAGCGGTTTCTCGATCGCCTCTAGTTGCCACTTCCGGCTATTGCTGCCGGTCTTTCTGCCCCGGTTTTCCGCCGCTTTTTATGGGGTGGGCGCTGCGTTGTCCGGTATTTCCTCGCCACTCGCTGGCGCCCTTGCCGACTCGATCAGCTTGTACAGCCGCGCCAACTCATCGACGACATCTGCGGGCACGTTTTCCCCGCCGGATCCGCTGTAGGCGAACTCCACATAGCGTCGGTACTCGGTGTAGCAGCGCTCTGCCGTATCGGTCGCCGGGTAGCGGGTGATGCACTCCTTGAGGTAGAGGTCTGCCAGCGAGTAGTACAGGTTGTAGTCGAGCATCCGATCGACGATTGCCAGCCAGTACAGCAGTTGCGGCATGTTCGGGTCTGCCGGGTGCGTCTGCACGTACTCGTGCAGCAGCCCGCGCATCCAGAGGTAGGCAACCTTTTCCTTCTCCTCGCTGACAATGGGCACGCCCTCGTGCGGCAGCACATAGCGCCCGGCATAACTCTCGAGTTGTTCCCAGGATGGCTCGAACGCCTTGAGTTTTGCCCTGCGGACCTCGTCGAAGCCCCTGATCCAGGCCTCGATGTCCTTGCGCACCTGCTTGGACATGGAACCGCCGCCCTGCTCCAGGCGCTTGCGGAAATGGCGGACGCCCCGCTCCGGGTCGCGGTAGATCTGGGCAAAGATCGTCAACTCGCCTTCCAGCGCGTCCAGCACGCCTCCGTCATAGGCCAGGCGTGGACGGCTGTCGAGGAAGGCGTCGTACAGCTTGAGTGCTGCCGCGTAGTCACGGGTGATGTAGTGGAAACGGGCCTGCTGCAGCGGATCGTCCGTAGCCACCGACAGCTTGCCGAAACTCAGGGCCTGGGCCCGGTCGTCTTGCGTGTGGCAGCCGGCGCAGGCGGTGGCGATGCCGTGCACCAGGTTGCGCAGGGAGTCCTTGCTGGCCGTGCCGCGGTCGACGGCTTCCCGCGTCCGGTCGATCTGTTCAAGCATGGTCTGCCAGGTGATCCGGAACGCAGGTCCCCTGCCCTCGGCATGCGGCGCCATGCTGACGAAGCGCTCGCCCAGCTTGTCCAGCCGCGTGATGGTTGCTTTCGGGTCTGCCAGCACCTTCTCGTTGAGCAGGTTGGACATCAGGGCGCCGATTTCCGTCATGTCCTCATTCAGGGACATCTCCGGTTCGGCGGCGACCGCGTTCGTGGCAGCGAGCAACAACAGGGATGCGGAAAAGATCAGGGGGCGCAGCAGCATGACCGGGTTCCATGGCAACAGGGAAAGCCCGGCCATGCTAGCCGAAGGCGTGCGATGCCGACAGGTCCGCTGCACGGCACCGAGCCCGTTGGTGCGCAGGGATTCAGCGGTACTCCGGCTCGTCCCACCAGGGGAAACCTGGCGGCATGTCGGTGCTGACCTTGCCGGGGTATTTCGGTGCGCGCTTCTGCAGGAACGACATCACGCCTTCCATGGCGTCCGGCGAGCGTCCCGCGTGGTACAGCCCTCGCGATTCATACATGTTGGCGTAGACCGGGTGATCCTTGCCTGACGTGTTCCACAGCAGCTGGCGGGCCAGCGCCACCGAGATGGCGGAGGTGTTGTCGGCGATTTCCCGGGCCAGCGACATGGCCGTCGGCATCAGGTCTTCGGGCTTGTGCAGCGACCGCACCAGTCCACCGTTGAGCGCCTCATTGGCGTCGAAGACCCGGCCGCTGAGCGTCCACTCCAGAGCCTGCGGCAGTCCGACCACTTTCGGAAGTAGCCAGCTGGCAGCGCCGTCCGGCACGATGCCGCGGCGGACGAAGACAAAACCCATCTTCGCGTTGTCGGCAGCCAGCCGGATGTCCATCGGCAGTGTCATGGTGGCACCCACGCCTACTGCCGGCCCGTTGATGGCGGCGATCAACGGCTTGCGCGAGCGGAACAGGCGCAGGTTGAGGATGCCCCCGATGTCGCGCACCCGGTTCCAGTCGATCTCGCCGCCGCCCGCGTCGTAGTTGAAGGTGTTCTCGCCAGAGGCGAGGTCGGCACCGGCGCAGAACGCGCGGCCCTCGCCGGTGAAGATGGCCACCCTGACCTCGTCGTCCTGGTCGATCCGGTCGGCGACCTGCATCAGGTCCTGGAACATCGTCACGGTGAAGGCGTTCAGTTTTTCCGGGCGGTTCAGGGTGACGGTCATCACGCCGTCGGCGACGCAGGTCTTTACGGTCGCAAGGTTCATGGTGGGCTCCGGGGAGAAGGACGACGGGGTGCCTGCAGGCCGGCACCCCGGGGTGGAAGTTTTCCGGCGGCCTGTGGCCGGCGATCAGTGACCGGCCGGTTCTGCCGGGTGCGGGAGGATAGCAAAAAGTGAGGATGCCTTGTGGTTGCGACCATCCCGATCTTAGATTGTTATATATATCATTAAGATAAGTAGATTATTTAAGGTTAATTCTTGTTATGGCAAAGGCCGCCGGGATACCCCCGGGGGCTGTCCGGATGAATGCTGGACAGCACTTCCCCTGGCTCCCTAAAGTGCTGCCCCTGCCTGTCCGGAGCGCCTGATGACCCCCTTTCTCGTTGCCACCCTCGCCGCCCTGATCGTTGGCGGGACACTGGTCGTCGTCTACCGGGAGAAGCGCCGCTACTTCGTTCCGGCCCTGCTGGCGACGGTTCTCGTCGCGGCCGCGGTGGCCGGCTATGTGCTGTGGGTGGGCGCAGGTGGCAGCAAGCAGGGCGACCCGTCATTGGTTGTCCTGGAGACATCGGCACTGGAAGAGGTGGCTGGCAGTTACCGCCTGACGGGCCGCCTCGTCAACCGCAGCAGCACCCAGGCGATCACCGCCGTTCCGCTGCGCCTGCTGGTGGAGGATTGCAGTGGCGACGACTGTCGCCTGCAGCACGACCTGGCGGACACCCTCCTGGTGTCGATTCCGCCCGGAGAGGCCCGGGATTTTGTCCGGGTTTTTCCTGTCTCCCGTCGCCCCGCCAGTGCGGCGCTGAAGTGGCGGGTCGAGACCGGCGCACCGCAGGTTTACGAGGCGGTCATCCGCTGACATCGCCGGCGGCTTGTCCGCTGAATATCGCGTCGCAAACGCCAACCTTGCCGCCGACGCCTGCCGGCTGATCGAAAGCGTCATTGCCCGGCGTTGCCGCAACGCGCTACAAAACGGCTTGCGCAGTGCGCCGCCTGGGCAGCCCGTCCCGGCAGTCGTGCTCCTACACCAGGTTCAACCGGGAACCCCTCATGGATTTCAGCTACACCGAAGAGCAGAACCTGCTGCGCGACAGCGTGCGCAAGTGGGTCCAGGACACCTACGTTTTCGAGCGCCGTCGCCGCCAGTTGAAGGAGTACGGCGGTTTCGACCCGGCGAACTGGGCGCAGATGGCGGAACTCGGCTGGCTGGCGCTGCCCTTTGCCGAGGAAGACGGCGGGCTCGGCGGCTCGCTGCTGGACGTCACGCTGCTGACCGAGTCGTTCGGGCACGGGTTGGTGGTCGAGCCCTACCTCGCCAACGTGATGCTGGCGGGGAACATCATCCGGCGTGCCGGCCGCCCGGCGCAGCGCGCAGCCTTGCTGCCGGGACTGATCGACGGCTCCCGCCAGTTCGCCATGGCCCATACCGAGCCGGGCAGCCGGGCTGCGTTGAACGCGGTCGAGGCCCGTGCCGTACGCGATGGCAGCGGCTGGCGGCTGGCCGGCGAGAAGGCCCTCGTCCTGAACGGTGACGTCGCCGACACCTTCGTGGTTGTTGCCCGTACCGGCGGTGGTACGCGCGATGCGGGCGGCATCAGCCTGTTCGTGGTTGACGGCCATGCAGAAGGCCTTTCCCGGCGACCGTTCCGGACGTTCGACGGCTTCCGTGCCGCCGAACTCGCGCTGAACGATGTTCATGTCGCCGATGACGCCCTGCTCGGCGAGGCCGGCGGCGGCCTTGCCGTGCTGGAGACGGTGATCGACGAAGCGACGGTCGCGCTCTGCGCCGAGGCGATCGGCATCATGGAGACGCTGTACAAGGGCACGGTCGAGTACACCCGGACGCGCAAGCAGTTCGGCGTGCCCATCGCCTCCTTCCAGGTGCTGCAACACCGCATGGCCGACATGTTCATCCAGCACGAGCAGGCACGTTCGTTGCTGCTGATGGCGGTGATCCGCCTCGCCGAGGACGACCCGGTCGTCGCCCGCCGGGCCGTCAGCGCCCTGAAGGCCTATTGCGGCAAGGCCGGGCGCTACATTGGCCAGCAGTCGGTGCAGTTGCACGGCGGCATGGGCATGACCGACGAGTTCGTGGTCGGCCATGCGTTCAAGCGCCTGACCGCCATCGACGTGATGTTCGGCAACGAGGACTTCCACCTGCGCCGTTTCGCCGAAACCGCCTGATGCGCGCCGCTGCCACGCTGCTGCTGGTTCGCGACGGGTCCACCGGCCCCGAGGTGCTGCTGGTCAAACGAAACAGCAGCGGGGACTTTCCCGGGTTGCATGTGTTTC
Source organism: Gammaproteobacteria bacterium (assembly GCA_046566505.1). Classification (GTDB taxonomy): domain Bacteria; phylum Pseudomonadota; class Gammaproteobacteria; order Pseudomonadales; family JADFDG01; genus JADFDG01. Next base: position 44,378 of record JBKHWN010000159.1, on the reverse strand, counting down.
CCGGCGGGCTGGTCGATGCCGTCGACAGCCATCCCGCCCTGCTCGCCCGTTCCCGGCGCGATGCGGCCTCGGCCGAGGCCCTGCTCGGGACCGGCGATGCGCTGCCCTGGTTTGTCGCGGCGCTGCGCGAATGCCTGGAAGAGGTGGGCGTGCTGCCGGGCCTGGCAAACGGCGACGGTGACCTGCTGCGGCAGTGGCAGTTGGCGCTGAACGCACGCGAGCACAGCCTGGCTGACCTGTCCCGTGAACATCTGCCGTCGCTGGCGACCGACGAACTCGGCTACTTCAGCCACTGGATCACCCCGCTCGGCGTACCACGTCGTTATGACACGCGGTTTTTCGTGGCCCGGATGCCCGAGGGGCAGTCGGTGCAGATCGATGGCCATGAAGCGGTGGCCGCCGACTGGTTGCGGCCGGTCGATGCCCTGGAGGCTCACCGGTGCGGTGATATCCGGCTGATCTTCCCGACCATCCGCAACCTGGAAGCACTGTCCGCCTTCGACAGCACCGACGCCTTGCTCAACCTCACGCACCGGCCCCGCGCCGTGCCGGCGAACCTGCCGAAGATGCAGAACACCGCCAACGGCCTGCGCATGCTGCTGCCGGGCGACGCCGGCTACGAGGAAGCCTGAGATGTCGGAACTGGTTGCCGGCAAGCCGGTGCGGCTGTCCGACCGCGTGGTGCGCCTGCTCGCGCCGAACCCGTCGGTCTTTACCGGCCCGGGGACCAACAGCTACCTGCTGTTGGCCGGCGATGCGGTCACCGTGCTCGACCCGGGACCGACCGACGAGGCCCACATCCGGGCCCTGATGAGCGCCGCGGAAACGCTTGGCGGGAGGATCCGCCACATCGTCTGCACCCACACCCACGACGACCACTCGCCCGGCGCCCGCGTGCTGGCCGAGCGCACCGGTGCGCGCATCATCGGCAACCCGGCGCCCGAGGACGGCTACAACGACACCTCCTTCAAGCCAGACTTCATTCCCGACGACGACAGCGTGCTGGAGCTCGACGGCCTCCGCCTGCGCGTGGTCGCCACGCCGGGGCATGTGTCCAACCACCTGTGCTTCCTGCTGGAAGAGGAACGGATGCTGTTCACCGGCGATCACCTGATGCAGGGCTCGACCGTGGTGATCGTGCCGCCCGAAGGCTCGATGCGTGACTACCTCGCCTCGCTGGCGCGGCTGGAGCGCTTGCCGCTGGCCGTGATCGCGCCGGGCCACGGCGTGCTGATGGACGACCCGGCACAGGTCATCGCCGCCACCACGCGCCACCGCCTGGCGCGCGAGGCCAAGACGCTGCGCGCACTGCGCGAGCGCGGCACGGCGACCATCAATGAGTTGTTGCCACGCGTCTACGACGATGTGCCGCCGTTCATGCACGCGATCGCGCGCCTCTCACTGGAGGCGCACCTGATCAAGTTGCTCGAAGACGGGACGATCAGCCGCGACGGCGAGCGCTGGCAGGCCTGAAGGCACCCCGGCCGGGTTTCCTGCCCGGTGCCTCTTCCTCGCCATCCTCGTCCGGCACGCCGGTTTCCCGCCCCGGCTTTGCCTTCTGCGGTTGTCCGCGCAGGCGCGCTTCCTCGCGGTGCAGTTCGCGCAGGCGCTCGATGCGCTCCAGTACCCGTGCGTAAACCGAACCGGCCGTGAAGCCGCCCTGCTTCAGCGGCTTGCCCGCCGGCACACCGGTCAGCAGTTCGACCGCCTCGTCGACATGCTCGGCGCCGTAGATACGGAACTCGCCGGCCTTGACCGCCGCCAGTACGTCGTCGCGCAGCATCAGGTTCTGCACGTTGGATTTCGGCACGATCACCGCCTTGCCCTTGTGCGTATCGAGGATGCTGCAGGCGTCGAAGAAACCCTCGACCTTCTCGTTCACGCCGCCGATGGCCTGCACCGCGCCGAACTGGTTCACCGAGCCGGTCATCGCGAACGACTGGCTGATCGGGATGCCCGACAGCGAGGACAGCAAGGCGCAGAGTTCCGCCAGCGACGCGCTGTCGCCCTCGACACCGTAATAGGACTGCTCGAAGACGATCTGTGCCGACAACGGGATCGGCCGCTCCTGGGCAAACAGCGTGCTGATGAATGCCGACATGATCATCACGCCCTTGGAGTGGATCTTGCCGCCGAGCTGCACGCTGCGCTCGATGTCGATCACCTCGCCGTCGCCGTAACGCGTGGTGGCGGTGATGCGCGACGGCATGCCGAACTCGAAGCCCGGCAGCATCAGGACGGTCAGGCCGTTGATCTGGCCGACCTCGTTGCCCTTCACATCGATCATCAGCAGGTTCTTGTGCAGCGTCTCCAGGTACTGGTCCCGGATGCGTCCGGCGCGGTGCTGCTGGCGTTCACGGGCCTGCCGGATGTCGCCGGCCGTTGCCCGCTTCCGCCCGGCCTCACGGGCGCAGAACGTTGCCTCGCGGAGGATTTCCTGCAACGAGGCGGCATGCAGCGACAACTTGTTCTGGTCCTCGGTCCAGCGTGCGGAGAGCTCGATCGTGCGGGCGACGGCCGACTTGTCCAGCGGCAGCAGGTCCTGCTGGCGGACCATGTCGGCGATGAAGCGCGCGTAGAGCAGTTCGTTTTCCGGCGTGCGCGGCAGGTCGTCCTCGAAATCGGCGATGACGCGGAACAGTTCCTCGAAGTCCGGATCGTATTCGCGCAGCAGGTACAGGATGCGATGCCCGCCGAGCAAAACCACCTTGACGTTCGCGGGAATCGGTTCGGGTTCCAGCGAAATCGTGCCGGAGAGGGTCAGGATCTTTTCCAGCACATCGACCTGGATGTTGCCGGCACGCAGCGTGCGCTTGAGGCTTTCCCAGACGAAGGGCTGCTCCAGCAGTTTCTCCACCTCGATGACCAGGAAGCCGCCGTTGGCCTTGTGCAGCGAACCCGGCCGGATCAGCGTGAAGTCCGTTGCCACCGTGCCCATGTAGGTGACCTGCTCGATGCGGCCGACCAGGTTGTTGTGGGCCGGCAGGTCATCGACCACCACCGGCGCGCCCTTCTCCGGATCACAGGATGCCATCACGTTGATCTGGTAACGCGGTGGCGTGTTGCTGCCGAGGATGCTCGCCGAGGCGTCGGCGGAATCGTCACCGTTGGGCAGGAAGACGCTGAAGTTCTCGATCAGGTCCTGGCGAACCCGTTTCAGGTGGGCTGTCACTGCTTCGAGATGGTTGTATTTCTCGATCATCTCGTCGATGAGATGCGTCACCACCAGTTCGGCGGTTTCCTCGTTCAGCTGGCGGCCCTTGCGCCGGTGGACCTGTTCGCGCTGCGCCACCTGGCGCAACGCCGAGCGCAGGTGGCTGTCCATGGCGTCCATGTCCTGCTTGTACTTGACCTGCTTGGCCTCGGCCAGTTTCTTGAAACGTTCCGGATCGATGATCTCCTCGTCCGCAACCGGCACGAAGCTGTAGCCACCGGGGGTGTTGAGCACCATCTTGAGGCTGCGTTCCTCGGCCTCCTTGGCCACGGCCGACAGGATGCCCTGCTGCTCGTGCACCAGTTCGGTCTTGAGCGCCTCGACGCGCTGGAAGTACTTCTCGTTGTCGAACGCCTGGGGAATCGCCTCGCCCAGCTCGGTCAGCAACTTCTCCATGTCCAGTTTGAGCCGGGTGCCGGTACCTGCGGGCAGGCGAAGTACGCGCGGCTCACGGGCATTGTCGAAGTTGTTGACGTAGCACCAGTCGTCCGGGGCAGGCAGCGCCCGGGCCATTTCCTCGAGTGCGCGGAGCACCAGCGTGCGCTTGCCAAGACCGTCGGTACCGACGGCATAGACGTTGTAGCCACGCTGCCCCATGGATACCGCAAAACGGATTGCGGCCTGCGCCCGCTCCTGGCCGAGGAAATCGGTCAGTGGGGCCAGATCATTGGTGCTGCGGAACGGAAGGTCGGCGGGACGGCAGTGGCGGGTGGCTTCGCGCAGGGTCAGCGGCCGAAGTGGCATGGCGGGATTCTCGACGTGCGGCTTCCGGAAAGCGCGGACGATACCACAGGCTCCCCGTGCCCCTGACACGTTGACACCCTTCGGGGGTCAGGTCGATGCTCTGTTCGTGCGTTGAACACGGATTTGCCACACGTCATCACGAAGAGGATTGTTCCATGCGTTTCAAGACATCCCGTGACCTGCTCGAACTCGCCAGCCAGATGCATGACGGCCTGGCCCGTTACTACCAGCGGCTTTCCGAAGGCAACAGCAAGGAGAAGGTGCGCATGCTGCTGGACTACCTGTCCCGGCACGAACAGCATCTGGCCGACGCCGCCCAGCGCTACAGCAAGGAGGCGCCGGATGCGATTCGCAACGCCTGGTTCAGCCAGGAACTCGACTTCGAGTTCGTCAAGTGCATCCCGCCGGCCAAGCCTGTGGAGCAGATGTCCGTCGACGAAGTGATAGACCTTGCCATCCAGCTCGATGACTGCATCACCGACCTGTACCAGATGATCGCCGCCCAGAGCGAGTTGCCGGCGGTGAAGGAAGCGTTCAGCAACCTCGTGTCACAGGAGCGCCAGGAGAAGATGCGGATGGTGCGTCAGGCGATGCAGCTGAACGATATGTAAGCCGGCCGGGCAGGGGCAGGACCCGCGTCCTGCCCCTGCCCGCCTCAGCCAAAGAACGCGTAGCAGACCATGATCGCCGCCGCGACGCCGGCGGCGTCGGCCAGCAGGCCGCACCAGAGCGCATAGCGCACGTGGCGGATCCCCACGCTGCCGAAGTAGACCGCCAGTACATAGAACGTCGTTTCCGTGCTGCCCTGGATAACCGTCGCCAGTCGCGCGGCAAACGAGTCGACACCGTGCGTCTGCATGGTTTCCAGCATCATCGCCCGCGCTCCGCTGCCGCTGAACGGCTTGACCAGCGCCGTTGGCATGGCCTCCACCCAGCGGGTATCGAAACCGGCACCTGCCACCAGCAGGCGCAGCCCGTCGAGCAGCAGATCCAGCGCCCCGCTGGCGCGCAGCACGCCGATGGCCACCAGCATGGCCACCAGGTAGGGAATCAGCGCGACCGCCGTCCTGAAACCCTCCTCCGCACCGTCGACAAAGGTTGCGTAGATGTCCTTGCCGCGCCACAGGCCGGTACCGAGGAACAGCATCACGATGGAGAACAGCAGCACGTTGCCGGCGGTGGCGGACGCCCCGGCCACGCCTTCGCGCGGCAGGATCAGCAGGGTGGCAATGAGCGCGCCGATGGCGCCGATGCCGGCCATCACCGGCCACAGGCGCAGCAATCGCCACAGCGGCAGGCGCTGCAGGGCGGCGACGGCAATGAGGCCGGCGAGCGTCGAGGCGCAGGTGGCGAGCAGGATGGGCAGGAAGACCAGTGCCGGGTCGGCGGCGCCCTGTTGCGCCCGGTAGACAAAGATCGATACCGGCAACAGCGTCACGCTGGAGGTGTTCAGCACCAGGAACAGGATCTGCGCATCGGAGGCGCGGTCCGGCGAAGGGTTCAGTGACTGGAGTTCGCGCATGGCCTTCAGGCCGAGCGGGGTTGCCGCGTTGTCCAGCCCGAGCATGTTTGCCGAGAGATTCATCGTCACGGCGCCGACGGCCGCATGGCCCTGCGGCACCCCGGGCATCAACAGGGCAAAAACAGGAGCCAGCAGCCGCGACAGTCGATCGACCAGGCCGGCCTGCTCGGCAACACGGAACAGGCCCAGCCAGAGCGCCAGCGCGCCAACCAGGCCGATGGCGATCTCCACGGAAAGCCTTGCCATGGCGAACATGGCGGTGACCAGGTCGCCGAACACCTCACCGTTACCGTGGGCGAGCAGTTGCCAGAGCGCAACCGCGAAGCCGGCGAGGAACAGCGAAAACCAGACGCGGTGCAGCACAACGGACTCTCCCAAGCCTGGCATCCCGGAGCGGGCGCGGCATTATGCGGGGCGCGCGCCGCCCCGGTCACCGAGGGCCGGCGCTGTCCACCCGCCCTGCGACGCCGGGTCTGCCGCGTGGGAACCGGCGGGAAGCGTGCAGGGTCGTACCACCACGGCAACCTGATTGAGTTGCTTCACTCCGGTGACGTACCTACCATGCCTGAAGTTTCTGCCATCGTGCGCCACCTGGTTCCCCCCATGCTTTCCGCTGTTGCCCGCTGTTCCAGGACGGTTTCGAAGCCGTTTTCCCTCGTCGCACCTCTGTTGCTCGCGCTCTTGCTGGTCGCGGGTCCTTCGCCGCTGATGGCCGCGAGCCTGGTCGAGAACACCGCGGCCGCACTGGCCGCCAAGGTGCGCCCGGTCAGCCCGGAACGCGAGCAGGTCCGGGCGGCGGTGAACGTTGTTCGCCAGCTGCAGCAGTCCCATTACCGCCAGCAGCCCGTCAACGGCGCGTTGGCCTCCCGCCTTTTCGACAACTACCTGAAGTCGCTCGATGAGCAGCGCATCTATTTCCTGGCGTCGGACATTGCCGAGCTGGAGCGCCTGCGCCCCCGCTTCGAGCCGGCGCTCAAGTCCGGGGATCTCGAGCCGGCCTTCGCGGTTTACAACCGTCACCTGCAGCGCCTGGTCGAACGCCTGCAGTACCTGATCTCGGAAAACGACAAGGGCATCGCACGCTTCGATTTCGGCAAGGACGAATACATCGAACTCGACCGCAAGGATGCCAGGTGGCCGGCGACCCGTGCCGAGATGAACGATATCTGGAGGCGCCGGCTGAAGGCAGCGATGCTCGACTTGCGCCTGTCCGGCAAGGAGGATGCCGAAATCCAGACGCTGCTCGAAAAGCGTTATCGCAACCAGCTGAACCGTGCGCTGCAGATCCGTTCGGAAGATGCCTTCTCCGCGTACATGAACGCCTTGGGCGGGCTCTACGACCCGCACACGGAATACCTCTCGCCGCAGACCAGTGAAAACTTCGCCATCAACATGAGCCTGGAACTGCAGGGCATCGGTGCGGTGCTGCAGACCGAGGACGAGTACACCAAGATCGTGAAGCTGGTGCCGGGCAGCCCGGCAGAGCGGTCGCAGCAACTGAAGCCGGCGGACCGGATCGTCAGCGTCGCGCAAGGGAATGCGGAGTTGGTCGACGTCGTCGGCTGGCGGCTGGACGAAGTCGTGGAGTTGATTCGCGGCCCGAAGGGCACCCAGGTGCGCCTTGAGATCATCCCCGCCAGCGCTGCGGACAATTCCAGCACGCGCGTGGTGTCGCTGGTACGCGATGCCGTGAAACTCGAGGAGCAGGCGGCACGCAAGCAGGTGCTCGAAACCACGGTTAACGGGCAGAAGCTGCGTATCGGCGTGATACAGCTGCCCACCTTCTACATTGATTTTGACGGGCGCAGCCGCGGTGATCCCGACTATCGCAGCACCACGCGCGACGTGGCCAACCTCATCACCGAGTTGCGCAAGGAGCGTATCGACGGCCTGGTGCTCGACCTGCGCGACAACGGTGGCGGCTCGCTGGACGAGGCCCAGTCGCTGGTCGGCCTGTTCATCCGCACCGGCCCGGTCGTGCAGGTACGCTGGGCAAACAACCGCACCGAGGTGAACGGCGATTACGATCCGGCGGTCCACTATGACGGACCGCTGGCGGTCATGACCAACCGGTTGTCAGCGTCCGCATCCGAGATTTTCGCCGGCGCCATCCAGGATTACGGTCGCGGCCTGGTGATCGGCGAGCAGACGTTCGGCAAGGGCACGGTGCAAACCGTGCGTCCGCTGAACCATGGCCAGATCAAGGTGACGCAGGCGAAGTTCTACCGGATATCCGGTGACAGCACGCAGTTGCAGGGCGTGGTGCCGGACATCGTTTTTCCGGGACTGGTGGACAAGACGCAGGTCGGCGAAAGTGCGCTTGACGATGCCATGCCCTGGGACACCATCCGCCCGGCCCGCTTCCAGCGCTCCGTTGAGGGCCGTCACATTGCCGAACTGCTTCCGGAACTGCGCCGCCGCAGCGAGCAGCGGGCAGCGGGCAACCCGGATTTCCAGTACCTGCGCGAGCAACTTGTGCTCGTCAACGAATCGCGTGCGGAAAAGCGGCTGTCGCTGAACGAAACGGTTCGTCGCAAGGAGCGTGACCAGATGCGCCAGCGCTCACTCGACATCGAGAACAAGCGCCGCAAGGCCAAGGGCGAACCCCCGCTCAAGACATACGAAGAACTCGAGAAGATCAACGAGGAACTGGCCTCGTCAATCGACGAAAATGTGAAGAATCCAGTCGACCAGGCGCTGCTGCTCGAAGGCAGCACGATTCTTGCCGACAAGGTTGTCCAGATGCGCCAGCGCGCGGCCACGGCAGCCAACGGCAGCAGTGCTCGCCGGGAAGCCGTCGCGCGCTGACCGTCACTGACGCAACAGGGCAAGCTGGCGCGACAAGGCCACCAGCTTGCCCTCTGCATCCCAGAGTTCCCCGTCAGCTTCCAGCAACCCGTTGGTCACATAGCGGGTGCGGAAACGGCATTGCACGAAACCCGGTGCCGGTTTGCTGCGCAGGTGAACCGTCAGTTCGACCGTCGGCACCCAGCCCAGCGGTCCGAGCCGCGCAAACACCGGCGGCGGCAAGGCGTCGGCAAACAACAGCAGGCTCAACAGGTCACAAGGTCGCTCGTCGACATGCCGGATCCAGGCCCGGAATTCTGCCGGCCGCCCGGTTTCCCCCTGCAGCCAGCCCAGGCACCCGGCGTCGAATCGCGCCTCGTAGCGACCGTTGACGGTGACCGGTGCCGTCAGTCGTTCGCACGCTTCCGGCGGTGGCATGTCCGGTGGTGCCGCCTCCTGCCAGCTGGGCCCCTTGATGTTGTCCAGCGTGCCGTAGGCGCCGAGGAACCGGCAGCGCTCGGTGCCGTCCTGCACCAGCGAGACCTGGGCGTTGTCGAAGGACCCTCCCCGCTTCACCGACGACCCGTGCCACTCGGCGTGCCCGGCACGCGCCGGGCGCAAGTAATGGCCGGTGATCGTCAACGGATCGGGATGGCTGCAGTGGGTCGCCATGCTCATCGCCGCCAGCGCCATCAGGTACCCGCCGTTGGGGACCGGGCCGACATTCCACAGGTCACTCATGTCGCCGGTGCAAATGCCATCGGCACCTGGTGACAACTGCGCGTGGCGATCGAACTCGTACATCCCCTGCTCCTGACTGCGTGGCCGGAATCCGGGATCCCGGCGTATCCGGTAAAAGGCCGGCGCCGATGATCGGGGGAAGACCCTGCCGATGTCACCCTTTCCCGCGGGACAATCGGGTCGCGGCACAGCATGCTTCGCGTACAATCCGCGCGCCTTCGCCGTCCCCCGTGGAGTCCCGATGTCCGACAAGGTCAGCCGCATCAAGACCGGCGCGCTGGAGCGCCGCTTCACCCTCGCCCGCGCCGGCTTCATGGCCGGGGCGAAGTTTGCGCTGCATTCTGCCGGCAACCTGTTCACGGCGGCGGAAGACCGCGAGCAACGGCAGCGGGAAATCCTGTCCGAGCAGGCGCAGTACCTGGTCAAGGAACTGGGCAAGCTCAAGGGCAGCGTGGTGAAGGTCGGCCAGATGATGGCGCTGCTCGGCGAGCATTTCCTGCCGGCCGAAGTCACTGCGGCACTGCACACGCTGGAGTCGGACACCACGGCGCTCGCCTGGCCGGCGATGTCGCGCCACCTGCGCCGGGAACTCGGCGAGCGCATGGACGAACTCGAGATCGAGACCGAGCCGCTCGGCGCCGCTTCCCTGGGCCAGGTACACAAGGCGCGGCGCAAGTCGGATGGCCGCGAGCTCGCGCTCAAGATCCAGTATCCGGGTGTCGCCGCCGCCATCGACAGCGACCTGCAGGCGCTGGTGCAGTTGCTGAAGCTCACCCGCCTGGTGCCGATCACCGAGGAGTTCAATGGCTGGCTGGACGAAGTCCACGCCATGCTCAGCCGCGAGGTGAACTACCACCTCGAACTGGATACCACCCGTCATTTCGGCGAGATCCTGCACGATGATCCGCGCTTCCGCGTACCGGACGTGTTCCCCGAGTACTCGACGGGCAGCGTGCTGTGCACGTCTTTCGAACACGGCGTCGGCGTCAGCGACCCGAAAGTGCTGGCGTTGCCGCAGGATCGGCGCAACCGGATTGGCCACGCGATCATGGATATCTGCTGCCAGGAGGTCTTCGTCTGGAGCAAGATGCAGACCGACCCGAATTTCGGCAACTACCTGATCCAGATTGCCGCGAACCCGGGTGACCACGACCGGATCGTCCTGCTCGACTTCGGCGCCTTCCGCGACTTCGACGAGAAGGTGCTCGGCCCCGGCAAGGAAATGATCCGCGCCTCCTATTACCGCGACCGCCACCGCCTGCTGCGCGCGCTCAACGACCTGAACTTCCTGAACAAGAACGTGCCGGACAACGTGCTCGACCAGTTTGTCGAACTCTGCTTCATGGCCGTGGAAGTCCTGGCCGATCCGGATGTCCACCCCATGCCCGCCTATGTGCTCAACGAGCGCAAGGAATACCTCTGGGGCAAGAGCGACCTGCCCGACCGCGTCATGGCCAAGGCCTCGCGCGCCGCACTGACGACCCACTTCGACGTCCCGCCCAAGGAGTTCATCTTCCTGGCCAGGAAACTGCTGGGGGCCTACACCTTCCTGCACGTCATCCGCGCCGAAGTGCGTGGTGACGCCATACTGCGCAAGTACCTCTGAAGCAAAGCCCGTCGCGCTTTAACGTCAGAAATTTTCATGTCTCGTTAATACCCCTGTCATACAAGAAGCTGAGCCTTGCCGTCGAAAGTTCGTCGGCAAACGGAAGTTGCATCGTGACTGCAGGGCGCTGACGGCGAACTCCGGATGACGGAGTACATCGTCGCATGGCAACCCTTTCCGATCTGGTCCGTTCATGTCCGGCCCTGGCGCCGGACATCACAGTTGATGAAGCGGCCAACCTGTTCCTGAGTCAGGAGTGTGCGTCCTTTCTTTCCCTGCCGGTTGTTGACAGGGGGCGGCCAGTAGGCGTGCTCAGCCGCCACCAGCTGCAGCACATCTTCATGTCGCGTTACGGGCGAGAGCTTTACGGGCGCCGACCGGTCAGTGTGGTAATGAATACCCGCGCAGTAACCGTTGAACGCACATCGCCGGTAGAAGTTGCCTCCCAGGTCATCACTGAAAACATCCGGCTGCCCATACAGGAAGACTTCGTCATCACCGACAACGGCCTCTATGCCGGTGTCGGCGTGGTGATCGACCTGCTCAAGGTGATGGAGCAGCGGATTTCCCGGCGCAACGAAGAGATCGCGCAGGCGTACCAGCAGCTCCAGCAGCAACAAGCGCACCTGGTGCAGTCCGAAAAGATGGCATCGCTGGGCCAGATGGTTGCCGGTGTGGCCCATGAGCTGAACACACCGCTGGGCTATGTCCGCAACAACGTTGAAATGATCTGCGGGCTGGTCGGCAGCGTCCGATCGGCCACCGAGGACAACCAGCGCCTGCTGGCCATGCTGGCAGACGACAATACGGATCCGGAAATGCTGGCCGGGCTTGTGGAGGCGGCCCTGTCCGACACCAACAGGCATGCCGAATCCCTGATCATCGCCGACCTCGGGCAACTGCTCGATGACACCTTGTACGGATGCAACCAGATCGGCGAACTGGTGTGCAGCCTGAAGGACTTCTCCAGGCTGGACCGGGAGAGCAGCGAAAAAATCAACATCAATGACTGCGTCAACGGCGCCCTGCTCATCGCCCGGAACATGCTCAAGGAGCGCATCGATGTCGTGCGCGATACCGGCGACCTCCCGGCCATCTCCTGCATGCCCTCGCAGATCAACCAGGTGCTCCTGAACCTGGTAACCAACGCGGCGCAGGCGATAGAGGGTGCCGGGCGCATCGAGATAAGGACGCGTCATGTTGGCGAAGCCATCACCGTCCTCATACGTGACAGCGGCAAGGGCATCCCGCCGGAAAACCTCAAGCGCATCTTCGATCCGTTTTTCACCACCAAGCCGGTTGGCCAGGGAACCGGACTCGGGCTCGCCATCTGCTATCGCATCATCCAGGAGCATGGCGGCTCTATAAACGTCAGTTCCACGGTCGGCATCGGAACGGAGTTCCTGGTCTCACTGCCGGTCACATTCGTATCAACCATTGCCCCTGCATCCACCCAACACTTTCAGGAGGATTTCATATGAGCACCGTCCGGGAACTGCCTGCCGTGCTGTTCGTCGATGACGACGAGCGGATCCTCCGCTCGTTGCAGGTGCTGTTCAGGCCGCACTACAGGGTGTTGACCACAACGGATCCTGCCGAAGCCCTGGCGCTGGTGCGCCAGGAGCCGGTCAAGGTTGTCGTGAGCGACCAGCGCATGCCGCAGATGATGGGTGCAGAACTGTTGCGCCAGGTACGCGAGATCGCCCCGGATACGGTTCGCATCCTGCTCACGGGCTATTCCGACAGCGACGCTGCGGTTGCTGCACTCAATGATGGCGGCATCTGGCGTTACCTCGCCAAGCCGTGGACCGTCGAGAGCATTCAGCGGACGTTGCGTGATGCGGTCGCCATCGCCGAGAGCCTGGGTACACTGCCGGAAATGCCGGAAGTGCATGCGTCCCACGCTCGCGAAATCCTGGTCATTGACGACGACCCGGACACCATCGCCACCGTGCGCAGTGCCGCACCACCCGGAACCGTCATTCACGCGGCCGCGAACCTCACCACCGCCGTGCAGATTCTAGGCACCCGCCCGGTCGCGGTGGTTGTTACCGAGGTGATGGTCAATGGCGATGACATGACCCACCTGCTGCGCACGCTGAAAATCCAGCAGCCGCATGTGCTCAGCATCGTCCTGACCGGCATGCGTGATACGTCCCGGCTGATTCGCCTGATCAATCAGGCACAGGTTTACCGCTACCTGCCGAAACCGGCGCGGGCCGGGATTCTGGCCAAGGGACTGGAGACCGCTTTGACTGGTAGAGGCGCCCTCGCAAGAACGGCGATGGCAGCGCCGGTGGATGCCCGTGTGGAGGATTCCGACACCGAGACCGGGCGCACGCTTTCACGCCGGATCGGGGATTACCTTGTGCGCCTCAGGAGCAGGGCCGCAGCACCCGTGGCCTGATCATTCCTTCCGGGGACGCGGCTCCTGCGCGGCGCTATGATCTGCCGGCCCTTTCCCGGCCGGCAGACAACCCCATGACCACCCTTGCCCACCTGCAACGCGACAAACAACTGGCCCTGCTGACCCTTGATGACGGCAAGGCCAACGCGTTTTCGCACGCCATGATCGAACGCTTGCACAACCTGCTGGACGAGGTCGAGGCAGACGAGTCTGTCCGGGCATTGGTGATCACCGGGCGCGAAGGGCGTTTTTCCGCCGGCTTCGACCTGTCCGTGATGAAGGCCGGGCCGGAGGCCGTCCGGGGCCTGGTCGGCGCCGGCGCTTGCCTCGCCCTGCGGATCCATGAGTTCCCGAAACCGGTGGTCATGGCCTGCAGCGGCCACGCGCTGGCCATGGGCGCCATCCTGCTGTTCACCGCCGACTGGCGGACCGGAGCCGATGGCGACTTCAAGATCGGCATGAACGAAGTCCAGATCGGCATGATCATGCCGCAGTTCGGTGCCGAACTCGCCCGCGACCGACTCAGCCCGCGCTACTACAGCCGTGCCGTGCTCAACGCGGAAATATTCACGCCGTCGGTCGCGGTCGATGCCGGCTATCTCGACGAGGTGGTCGATGAACTGTCGGTGATCGACTTCGCCTGCGTGCAGGCCGAACGGCTCGCGGCACTGGATCCGCGCGCGTTTGCCGCTACCAAGCGCCGTACGCGCGCGGCGACCCTGCGCTTGATCCGGGAAGGGTTGGCGGCCGACCTCGAAGGGCTTTCCGGCCTCTGAACGCCCCCTCATTTTCATTGCGCCGGGAACCGCGATGTGTAGAATACGCGGCCTCGGACGGGGCGTCGGAGTGTAGCTCAGCCTGGTAGAGCACTACGTTCGGGACGTAGGGGTCGTAGGTTCGAATCCTATCACTCCGACCATTCGCCCCCGCCGGACACGCGCAATGCGTGACCCGATCCGGCTTTCCGGCCAATTGATATTTCCTTCATCGCCGTGCCGCTTGCCGGACCTTCCGGTTCGTGCGGCGTGTTGCTGTCCGTGCCACAGGCCGCGCGCCTGAACGTGGTCAATCCTGTCGCCGATTCAAGGTGCGTGACCGGCCGGTTTCCCCTTAACATTCCGCGCGCGCCTTAGTCTCAGGAGCGCCAGTCCTCACGCAATCAGGGAGCCCCCGATGGCAGCTGTTTATGTCGCCGTGCCAAGCTCGGAAAAACTAGAAACCAATACCGACAAGTTCCTTGCCGCCATCCGCAGCCGCAGCCGTGAGCCGCAGAACGCCGTTTTCACCGAGATCGCGTTTGAATTTGTCGGCGTCATGCTGGAGGCGTTGTTTCATGGCCCGACGCGCCAGATCGAACACACCGGATTCCGCAAGAAACTGATCGACGGGCTGGGCAGCCTGATCGAGAAAACCTCGCACGGCCTCATTCGTTCGGTGGTCGCCAAGCTGTCCAACGAGGAGCTCAGTGCGCTGGAAGACTACGTGCAGGAACGTCGCCTGTACCTGGACGGCAAGCCGCACGTCAGTTTCCCGCTTTCCTCCCACTTCACCACCCGTTTCGAAGCGCTGCACGAGGCGACGATGTCGGGCAGCCGCGACAACGCTGATGAACAGGTCGAGGTGATGTGCGAGTTCGTCGACATTTCTCTGGACTACATGCTCAAGAAGCCGCTGGGCCTGATCAAGCTCGGCTTCATCGCCCGCAAGAGCGCGGAAGTGGGAAATTCGGCGATGTCGTCCATGGCGCACTCGACGATCCGCAAGCTCGTCCGAGACATCTCGCTTGAGGAAAACCAGCGGTTGTCCACCTACTTCTACGGACTGATGAAGGAAGGCCCGGACTATCGAGGCAGCTGAACACGTCCTGTACAAGCCGTCAGGCAGCGGAAGGACTTGCTGCCTGATTCACGCGTGCTGGCCGTTGACGACCCAGGTGATCATCGAGACGTGGCACACCACCACCATCCAGGACAGCCGGGCGCGCAATGGATCGAACCAGGAAGGGTAAAGATCTCGATGTGAGGGGATTTTTTCCAGCCAGCGGAACAGGACAAACCCGCCAGCGGCGACCAGCAGTCCGCCCGGCGGTGGCATCAACAAGGAGATCGCGGCGGCCACCGCCGGCATCGCGCCCATCACCAACATGCCGCCCTGTCGCCGTTCTGCGGTGTTCCCCGGGTTCGCGAGCAAGATGCCCCACCACAGCGCGCCCAGGAACGTGAGGAGCACGGCGCTCCAGACACGGAAAAAATGGAGCATCCACTCGACGGCGGAAGCATCGAACAGCCAGATGCCGACTGCCGCCAACAGCAACGGCAGCACGCCGGTGTTGCCCAGTGCCGCTGCCGTCTTCTCCAAGAGGGTCTTTCCTTCCTGATGTTCCGGGGAACCAGGGTTGTCCGGCGCGGTATCCGCCGTTATCAGGCCACGCCCTTGCTGTGCATGACGTATCCGCGCAGGTTCGGCGTTACCCAGGTTCCGGGCTGCTCGCCGCCGCTTACCCGGTGCCCGTCGAGCAGGACTGCGTCAAAGCGCGACGGATCCAGACAGACCATGCCGGCGATGATTGCCAGGTCCGGATCCGGTCCCGGGTAATACCAGGCACCGTCCCGGGCGACATGGGCGCCGCTGAACAGGCTCAGGTGCACGGCGAGGCCTATGTCGTCGAGTCGCAGGGTGTCGGATGCCCGGACGTGACGCATGATCAGCGACGACGGCGGCAGGAAGAACATCGGCAGTCGGCCGCGCTGCAGCAACCGGACGCCTCGCTCACTGCGCGCCACCACGCGCCCACCCAGCACCGCCTGCACATTGGCACGGAACATCTCGACAGCGGGGCTCGCCGGGAATTGTGCGAGCGACTCGTCGTCACGGCACGGGCTGCTGATTTCACTGATCGGAACCATGGGTCGTCTCCTTCGGGGTGCTCTGCGCCATGCCTTGCCCCGCCCGACACAAGGCGATCAGCAGGGCAAGCATGAGAATCAATCTTATGCAATTACATCCCTTTGCACAAGTCCTGTATAAAGAATCGTATGTGGTCCGGGCGACACGCAGGCCACGCGCCCGAAGACCCGGCGCCGCTGTATGACAACGGAAAAGACCGATTCCGCGACGAGGGGTCGCAAAAGAGATGAAAAGATGAGCGCGAGATGGTGCCCGGAGCCGGAATCGAACCGGCATGACCTTGCGGTCGAGGGATTTTAAGTCCCTTGCAATCTTTCCGCCACCGTCCGCCACGGAAATAGCGTCCTAGCATTATCAATAGGTTATTCATTTTACTGTCCGCAGTCTTCCGTCGCGTCACGCCTGAAACCAGCGCCTAACGGAGACGGAACGGAGACGGAAATGGTAGACTCCGTCTCCGTTGCGGGGGACTTGAGGGGCGCTCGTGGGCAATCTTATCCGAGTAAAGCAGTTGGAAACTGCCAAGCCGCTCAAGTGGCTTTCTGACGGTGACCCCCGAGGCGCCGGCCAGCTCTATGCCCGTCGCAACCAGAGCGGCCGGGTCATCTTTTATTTCCGCTACACCGGTTCCGACGGCAAGCGTGTCCAGCTTCCCATCGGCGAGTGGTCCGAAACCAACGACGGCGAACTGCAATTGACACTGGCCGGCGCCCGCCAGAAGGCCAACGAACTGCGCAGCCGCTACCAGGCCGGCGAAACCGACCTGCGTGCGGCCATCCAGATGCGCAAGGAACAGCAGGCAGAAGCCGTCCGGGAGAGCCAGCGCAAAAAGGAGCAGGAGGCGGAAGTCGCCCGGCGAGCCCAGGAGCAGACGCTGGGCGCCCTCCTCGAGGCCTATGTGGCCCACCTCAAGCACCTGCAGAAACCGAGCGCGCGGGCGGTGGAAACTTCGATCCATCGCCACATCCGGGATGCTTTCCCGAAAATCTGGAAGCTGCCGGCAGATCGGGTTGATGACGACAGCATCGCCCCCGTGCTGGATCTGATTACCGAAGCCGGCAAGCTGCGCGAAGCGGCCAAGGTCCGCTCCTACCTGCGGGCAGCATTCTCGGCTGCCATCCGAGCCCGATCGTCAGGCGCCGCAGTCGGCCTGAGAAAGTTTGGTATCCGGCACAACCCCCTGCGGGATGTGCCGACGATTGAAGGTGCCAGCAAGGCGCGCTCACGCGTTCTGGATCTTGCGGAACTGCAGGCGTACTGGCGTCGCATCCAGGTCATGCAGGGACCTGAGGGCGCCCTGCTCCGCTTCCATTTACTGACTGGAGGCCAGCGCATTCAGCAACTAGTCCGTTTGACCGTTCGCGATCTCGACGGGGATGCTGCTGTGATCAGCGACAGCAAGGGGCGACGCACGGAGGCACGGCGACACCTGGTCCCGCTGCTGCCGGAAGCAAAGGAAGCGCTTGAACAGATGGGCGCGCCGGCCACGGGGCCTTACCTGCTAACCCTGACCATGGGTGAAAAGCCTGTCACGCACACGACGTTCCGTCATGCCCTCCAGTCGGTCGTCGCGGAAATGGTGGGCGCGGGGGAGGCGCGGGAGCCGTTCACGCCTGGCGATCTGAGGCGCACCGTAGAAACCCGCCTGGCCGCGGCGGGAATCAACGGCGAGATCCGCGCCCACCTGCAGTCGCATGGGCTGCATGGGGTACAGCACAAGCACTACAACATGCACGACTACGCTGCCGAAAAGCGGCAGGCGCTTGAGCTACTGTACACACTGATGACTGCGAAGCAGTCAGGTGCAACCACGCGGAATGGAGAGTCTGGGTAGAAAGTGCCGGCGACATCGGTCCGACAGAGAACCATCCATGTCTCGCGGCATCCAGCGCAATGCGCTATCGATAGGACTTTGCCCAACCCTGTCATCTTTATAGAATTCAACGAGGTATGTACCAAGCCCTCACCCTCCCGACTAATGATCCAGCGCGCAACGAACAGTTCCGCCGCCTGGACGCCAAGGCAGCCATCGCATCTGCCGCGATGGAGGGTCTTGTTGTGCCAACCGAGGTCCGCCAATTGCTCGACCTGTACGCCAACGGAACCCTGACGGCGGCCGAACTGATGAGCGAAGGGCTGCGGATCAATGCCAGATCCCTCAACCGCTGAGGAGCATTCCTACATATCGGGATACGCCGTTGGAGAGTTGCTCTCGGCCCCACCGCAGAGAATTACCTGCAAGGCAGGGACGAAGATGAACTCACGCGTCGGGCGGGCTACTACTTTGGCCTGTAGCGCCTGGGAAATGTGTAGCGCGTCGAAGTGGAGCCCAATTTTTCTCAGATACATATCACCCTCCTGACAACGCCCCGGGTTTCGCGCCAGCGACCCCGGGGCGTTTTTGTTCTGCCATCCCGCAGCCCATTCCCAGGAGACTTCCCATGTCCATTCAATGCCCGCGATGCGAATCCGGGCTCATCAGCACGATCCATAACGGCCGGCGCGTCGGCTCTGGCCTCGGCACCATGGCCGGTGCGGCCAGCGGTGCCATGGCGGCCAGTCGCGGTGCCCAGGCGGGCGCCGCCCTCGGCGTCGTCGGCGGTCCCGCGGGCATTGCCATCGGCTCGATTGCCGGTGCCGTCCTCGGCGGTCTGGTGGGCGGTGTCACCGGCGGTGCCGCCGGTGCCGCACTTGGCGATTTCGTCGACGAGAACATCCTCGACAACTACCAGTGCCAAGAGTGCGGCCACACCTTCAACCGCCGGCGCGGTTGACCCCTGACCTAAGCATCCAGGCCCGCCGCGTGCGGGCCTTCGCGTTTCTGGAGTCCAGCATGTCCAAGCCACAGTTCATCAAGAACGAGCAGGGCCTGTACCGGGTGCGCGGTTACTTCCGGCCGGAGGAACTGGTCCGGGTCGCAGCCGACATCCTGCTCGACGACCTCGCCGGCAAGGAGGTCATGTCCAATCCGGCCAATGCCGCCCGCTTCGTCCAGCTCGCTCTGGCTCAGGAGAAGAACGAGCACTTCGCCGCCCTCTTCCTGTCGACCCAACACCACCTGCTCCGCTTCGAGACCCTGTTCACTGGCACGGTGGACGGCGCCTCGGTCTATCCCCGCGTCGTCGTCCAGAAGGCGCTGGAGTTCAATGCCGGCGCCGTGATCTTTGCCCACAACCACCCCAGCGGCGAGTGCGAGCCATCAATGGCTGACCGGCAGATCACCCGCCGGCTGACCGATGCCCTCGCCCTCATCGACGTCCGGGTCCTCGACCACTTCGTCGTGTCCCGGAACAGCTACGTGAGCTTCGCTGAACGCGGCCTGCTCTGACGCCCTCCCCGTCGTCGCAAGGACGACAACCCCTGTCGCACTTCACACCCACACTGGCCCCACCCCGAAGGGTGCGGGCTGCTATGCCCTTTTCAGGAGGAAGCCCTCATGGCTCATCTTGTTGAAACCATGGCCTACGTCGGCCAGACCCCGTGGCACGGGCTGGGCAACCCGCTCGCGCCGCGCCAGTCCATCGAGACCTGGGCCAAACAGGCCGGGATGGACTGGACCATCAAGGAAGCCCCGGTCAGCTTCATGACCGGCGGCGCCCAGCACCTGCGCAGTATCAAGACCTTCGAGGACCACAAGGTTCTCTATCGCTCGGACACCGAGGCCCCGCTCTCAGTCGTCAGCCAGCGCTTCCGCGTCGTACAGCCGCGCGAGGTGCTGGAGTTCTATCGCGACCTCACCGAGATCTCCGGCTTCGAGCTGGAGACCGCCGGTGTGCTCAAGGGTGGCCGCAAGGTGTGGGCGCTGGCCCGCACCGGGCAGTCCACCGTGTTCAAGGGCAATGACGTCAGCAACGGCTATGTGCTGCTGGCCACGGCCTGCGATGGCACGCTGGCCACCACGGCGCAATTCACGATGATCCGGGTGGTCTGCAACAACACCCTGACCGTCGCCCTGGACGGCAGCCCCAGCGCGGTGAAGGTCCCCCACTCCACCACGTTCGATCCGCAGGCGGTGAAACGGCAGCTGGGGATCTGCGTCTCGAGTTGGGACCGGTTCATGTACCAGTTGAAGGCACTCAGCCAGCGGAAGGTCCAGTCGACCGAGGCCGAACACTTTTTCTGGAAGCTGTTTGCCGACGAGAACAAGCCTGGTCCGGTGCAGACCAGCGAGCGGCTGATGAAGCGCACGCTGGAGCTCTACAACGGGCAGGGCCGCGGCTCGGAGCTGGCGTCATCGAAGAACACGGCCTACGGCCTGCTCAACGCCGTGACGGAGTTCGTCGACCACGAGCGCCGGGCGCGCAACACCGACTACCGGCTGGACTCGGCCTGGTTCGGCAACGGCGCCGCGCTGAAGCAGAAGGCGCTCGACCAGGCGCTCGCGCTGGTCTCCTGAGCACACCACCACCCCACGGCACAGAAGCCCGGCCTCGCGCCGGGCTTTTGCGTTGTGGCCCCGATACCTGATTCGCCCTCACTGGCGCAAGAGATTCCCATGTCCGATTACCAGGCGCTTGCCACGCAGGCGCAAGAGAAGAACCGCGCTCTTCTGATCCAGGCCCTGACGGAACAGGGCGTCATCACGGCCAAGGTCGATTACGCCGGCGCCGGTGATTCCGGCGACACCTGCGATCTGGCAGTTCAGCCGCCCGAGGTTCTGGACGGGCTCAGCGCGATCAAGGTCAAGCAACACGTGGTCGATGTGCAGTACCTCGGCTACGGCCAGCGCGCCTGCTCCATGCGCGAGACCGAATTGGCGCTGGACGAAGCGGTGCGCGACTTCGCCATGCGCTGGGTCGATGCGCTGTATGGCGGCTGGGAGAACGATGACGGCGCCTGCGGCACGGTGACCATCAACGTCCCCGACGACGCAATCCACCTTGAGCACACGGCCTACTACACGGAGAGCACCAGCTATGAGCACTCCCTGTAGTCGGCCACCCATCCACGTATCGCTCGGGGCCTACGGTCGCACCCCGCACCTGATCGCCATCGCCGAGATGCTCGTGACCCCGCCGGAGGAACCCCTTTGGGGCCGACTCTCGACGGAGCACGTGCAGATCTGCCCCCAGAACCATGGCCTGTTCACGGTCGAGACGGCGCAACAGGTACGCGAGGCCTTCCCGCACATCCACTGGCGCCTGCACGCCAACGTGCGCGTGCGCGGGATGCATCGATGGGCCGACATCTGCGACTGGCCACAGGAGCAGGACTACTTCCGCGAACTGGCGCGCGTGTCGCAGGCCCTGGAAGCGACCGCCTACACGGCGCACGCGGGACGCCGGCACGAGGCCAGCCTGCAGGAGATCTTCCGCTACACGCGCGAACTGGAAGACCTGTTCGGCGTTCCCGTGGGAATCGAGGGTCACTACCCGACCCACGGGGACTACTGGGCGCTGTCGTCCTGGGGCGAGTACCGGGCCTTGCTGGAATCCGGTGTCCGCTACGCGCTTGATCTCTCGCACCTGCACATCCTGACCATCCACACCAACCGGTGGGAACGGAACCTGGTGTGCGAGATGCTCGCCTGCGAGCGCTGCTTGGAGGTGCACGTCAGCGGCAACAACGGGCATGCCGACCAGCATCGCCAGCTCACGGAAGAACCGTGGTGGTTCCAGCTGCTGGCTTACGTCCATCCGAACGCCACGGTGTTCTCGGAGGGGCGTCAGTCGGTGCGCAAAGCACTGGAGGTGGCGGCATGAACCGGGCTCCCGTACCGGCCAGTGCCGACACACCCATTCCCGCCGACCTGGCAGCCGTCTGGGGCGCGTTCCTGTTCGAGGGGGTCATGGTGTCCAGCCGACAGCCCGATCGCGCCCAGCGCGTGCTGGATGCGTGGAACCAGGGCTGCCTGGAACTGCTCTGGCAGTGCTGCAGCTACCTGCCGGAAGTCTGGCGGCAGGTCGAGGCACGCTGGCGAGATGCGTCGCAGGGCTTCCCCGGGGTATTCGAGTACGAGGTCATCTCGGAACTCGGTGCCCTGTTGGGGGACCACGTGATTCTGAATGACGGGCAATTGCCCGAGGTCGACAAGGCGAGAACGATAATCCGCACATTGCTGACGGACTTCTTCAAGGAGGAGGCCTGACTGCGCCGGGCAGGCCCTCGGTCAGCGTCGCTTTTTCTGGGCGCCTTCGTCGACCAAGCGCTCAGTGGTGAGCCAGAGGTCGGAGGGCTTGCAGTGAAGTGCTGATGCCAGTCGCCAGACCGTCCGAATGGTCGGGGCCTTCTCGCCCCGCTCCATGGCTGATACGAAAGACCGGGCTACCTCGGCCTTGTCAGCCAGGTCTTCCTGGGTGATCCCCACCTCGGCACGACGCGCTTTGACGGCACGCCCAAAGGCCTCTGTTATGTCCACGGCACTCCCCCAGACCCCGGACTGGGGTCTGGAAAAGTGTTAGGTCTTGCGAGGGTACGCTAAACGCCCTATAAAGCACATTGTGACCTTTATAGAGGTCATTAGTCGCATCCACATCCACCAGGGAAGAAAACGCCATGTTCATCCGCCTCGCCAAAGGCAAGACCCCGCTCCGCGGCAAGCTCTTCACCATGGAGCCACGCTCCCCGTACACCTGCGAATACTGCGGTGACGTTCACCGTAGTGTCTGCGGAACCTGCGGCATGCCGCCGTGCCGGTGCCTCTGCTAATAGGCCCCATCGGGTTCAGGCAGGCCCGAGCCCATCAGGGCTAGGGTCAACTCTGGAAGCCGGGCGCATGCCCGGCTTCGTCGTTTCTTGCGCACCGTAACGAACACCTGACCACCTACCCCCTCAACCCGGCCGGGCTCACGCCCCGCCGGGTTTTTTGTTGTCTGGAGAAACCCATGAACCAAGCACTGCCTACACCCCAGCGCGCCCTGCGCCTGGCGTCCACGAAAGGCATGAGCCGTGACGAGTGGCTGATCATGCGAAAGCAAGGTATCGGCAGCAGCGATGCGGCCACTGCGGTTGGCCTGAACCCGTACCAGTCGCCGCTCGAGCTCTGGATGATCAAGACGGGGCGCGACGAGCTCCTGCCGAAGATCGACCCGAACGACGAGAGCCACCCCACCTACTGGGGCAACATCCTCGAGCCCATCGTCGCGGCGCACTACACCAAGCACACCGGCCTGAAGGTCCGGAAAACCAACGCCATCCTCCAGCACCCGGACGAGGACAAGGGCTGGATGCTCGCCAACATCGATTACTCGATTGTCGGCAGCAAGGACGTGCAGATCCTCGAGTGCAAGACGGCCGGTGAGTTCGGCTCGCGCCTGTGGCGGGACGGGCCGCCGGAATACGTGCAGGTGCAGGTCCAGCATCAGTTGGCGGTCACCGGCCGGCAGGCGGCGGATGTGTGCGTGCTGCTGCACGGCCAGAAGATCGAGATCCACCGGATCGAGCGGGACGAGGAAGTCATCGACCGGCTGATCGAGCTGGAACGGCGCTTCTGGCAGTACGTCATCACCGATACCCCACCGCCGGCGGATGGCTCGGATTCCGCGGGCAAGGCGCTGCAGGCCCTCTACCCGTTTGATCGCGGCCAGATGCTGGACCTCAGCGAGGACCCGACGTTCACCGAGTCGTTTGCTGACCTGGTTTCGGTTCGCGCCGAGATCGAAGCCCGCAAGGAGCTGGAAGCCCAACTCAAGCAGCGCATCCAGGAACGGATGGGCGAAGCCAGTTACGCCCGGTTCGCCACCGGCGCCGTGAGCTGGAAACGCAACAAAGCCGGCAGCCGCCGGTTCGTCATCAACCCCTGAACCCTCGACGCGCGGTGCCGGCTATGCCGGCCTGCGCATACCCCATTTGGGAGAACGACCATGATCAAAGGCCTTGCGATCACCCCGCCCGTGCTCGGGCGAATCAGCATCGGGCGTGTCGTCGAGAAGAATGGCAAGCGACTGCCCGAGAAGGACGACCAGTTCACCATCACCACCCAGGTCCAGGTGGCCGGCGCCTGGGTGCCGCACCCCTACGACGAGGAGCTGCGCAAGAACGCGCCGAACGGGAAGCTGCGCAGCATCCCGGTGCGCATGCTGTTCAACGACCCCGACCTGAACCTGCGGGCGGAATATTCGATGTTCGACCGGCAGACGGGGCGACCGGTCTGCGTGGGCAACGGGGAAACGTGCCGACGCGTAACGTCCGCTGGCGTCCAGACACTTCCGTGCCCGTCTCCTGATGTCTGCGAGTTGGCCAAGGGCGGGATGTGCAAGCCGTATGGCCGCCTCAACGTCCGGATCGGAGACGACGACGAGGTCGGGACGTTCATCTTCCGTACCACGGGGTTCAACTCGATTCGCACGCTGGCGGCACGGTTGAGCTACTACAAGGCGGTGTCAGGGAACCTGCTCGCTTGCCTGCCGCTGGAACTACGGCTGCGGGGCAAGAGCACTACCCAGAGCCATCGGGGGGCGATCTACTACGTGGATCTGGGGGTGCGGGAGGGTATGTCGCTGGAGGAAGCCATCACGGAGGCAAAAGCCTTGGCGGCCAGGCGCCTGGAAGCGGGATTGGACCAGCCGGCACTGGATGCCGCTGCTCAGGCGGGCTTCGGTAACGCGGCCTTCGAGTTCAGCGAGGAGGAAGGGCCGGAGATCCTGGAGGAGTTCTACCCGCCGACCGACACGGACACCCCTGCGCCGGCCGGCGTGACCGCCGTCCCCTCCGGGGGCCTGCGCCAGCGACTGGAGCAACGCTCCACCCCTGCCCCGGCGCAAAACCAGGCCTGAGCGGGGTCACCAGACCCCTTGGGCGTGAGGGTCAGCTCCGCCGGCGGCTGGCTGACCCTCTTTTTTTGGTTCCTACGAGATTAAATCGGCACTGCAATTCTGCACCGCGCAACGCAGACACCATTTTTGACTGCATATGCTTCGACGTAATGATCGCCCGGGAAGTCTGCGGTCTCTCGCTTCTCCTTACGACCGCCCTCGTCGAACGAAATTTCACCCCGAAGCCTGCCACTCCGTTCGGCCTCTTCTCCTCTATTGCGTACCTTCCAAAATATCGCGTATTCGCCGGGTACATCGCACGCCGAGACATAGAAGCGAAGTCCTCTGCCAGTTGGGACCCTTCGCTTACTGCTGATAAGCCCACGGAGCATCTCGCGGAGATTTCCCTTTTCAGTCACCTCACAATCCAGCTCCAGGCTATATCGAATATCGACAGGGAACTTATCTTCAATAAACGCTTCCGTTTTCGGGATTGAAGCCGACTCCACCAACCGCTGAACCTCCGGCTGCGGGAATGGGCGTCCAAAAACCTTTTTCCAAAGACGTGACCGCGCATTTTCCGATGTCGCGTCGACAGCCTCCTGACAACGGGCAGCCGCCTTCCTTGCCTTAGCTTGAAACTTTGCCTTGCACCGTACCCGCTGATTGCTTCCCGGAGCCAGCCAGTAATCCTGATCCGGCAAGCCACCCAGATGGGTGAACAGCGAAACCATAAGAGTCGGGTAGTCGCGGTACGTCAAATTCTCGATACCAGCATGCTGACTGCAGAAATTGTAGGTCAATGTATCGATGAGCAGCCCGCCAATGCCTACTCCTGCCCGGTTCTTCCAGGCGCGCAGCATCATGCACAAATCCTTGAGGTTCCCATTCGTCTTCTTGTTCAGGTCGTTGATTGCCTGAATCTCTGGTCGCGGCTTTGTCGTCTTCCACGACCCTCCGTCATTGGTATCGCCGTGAATATAGTCCCCGTTCTCATCAAGGAACGCCGGCAGAACCTCGACTCGATAGCCTGTGAAGTTGACACCGACAATTTGCCCGTCCGCCGAAACATCGGTTTTTGGATAGCGCTTCTCAAGGGAAGCCTTCACCTCCTGCAGCATCGCGGACGGCCCGTTCCCCTGCAGACTCTTGTAGCGCGCCAGGTTTGCCGGGGGCAACTCGAACACCATGTCGAGATCGCTGACGCCGTCAATGGCGGTGGCGCGGCCGTAAGAACCGATCTGAAGGCTGTGCCGAGTGTCGGACTCCAGATCCCAGAAGTCCGCGTTTAGCCGGGTGGTGATGTTGCAGTATTTGGTGGAGATGTCTCCGCGATTGCTCACCGAGAGATTCTTTCGGAACTGCTCGAACAGCTCGGAATCGCTCATGGGCATGCACCGAAGTGAATGACCAGGGCAGAAACTGCTGCAAAGAGGCCAACAATAACCATCACGCAGGCAACAACGGTTGCCGACAGTGGGACTTTGTCTCGCCAGAATTCGAAATGCAGTTGCTCGTCCAGCCAGCCTGTTTGCGCCTGCCAGAAGAATTTGTAGTGCGCGTACCAGTCGCTGAGAAAAATCTGCTTGCTGATGCCGATACGCTGCGATTCCTCGAGGATTGCCCTATACCGGGTCTTCAATCCTTCAAGGTCCGCATTGTCATCAAGGCTTTGCGCCTCGGCGTAGAGCATGCGGAGTTCGGTGAACAGCGTCGTCAGCCGACTGCCCGTCCTTTCGTAACCGCCACGGGAATCCTGATAAAAACCGAAGTACATCGAGGCAACGCCGACCACGATGACCAATGCGGCAATCAGGTGATGCTCAAGGGACGGCAGGACCAGTGCAAAGATGCCGATGGCCAAGGTCGCCAGGGTGATCCAGCCCGGCGCTTTTTCGACGATGTCGAAGGTCGCTAGGTGCTTCTTGGCGGCATACCCGATGTTGTAGCCCGACTGGGCCAGCTCCTTGAGAAACAAATCCTTCTTCATCCCCGCCCCCGCCATCATCGCCATTGATGCAAAATATCTTGCACCAGACTCTAGCACCCCTTAGGCTGCGTTGTCATCAAAGGCGAAGGAGCCTCAAAAATTGCCGACCAGACCCCTGGAGGCTTTGGCCTCCATCCATAACGGCATCCCATTGCGGGAGCGGGTTGTCTACCGCCCCGGGGGCGCCGTGCGCATCATTCAGATGCGCGACCTGGACCCGGAGCGAGGGCTGAATATCGCCACCCTGACACCTACCGACCTGGCGGACGTGAGAGACGAGGCCTGGCTTCAGGCCGGAGATGTGCTGTTCTCTGGCAAGGGAAGCCGCTTCTTTGCCGTAGCGCTGGGGGACGCCCCCCGGCAAACGGTCGCCAGCCCGCACCTTGCGATCCTACGCATCAAGGACCGATCCCTCCTGGCCCCCGAATACCTCGCCTGGGTCATCAATGAAGAAACGGCCCAAGCCTATCTGAAGGGCTCTGCTACCGGAGCCGTCGTCCAATACGTCCCGCGACACTCGCTGTCGCAACTTGCAGTTCCACTCCCCCCCATGGAGATCCAGCAGCGTATCGCCACGGTGGCGGCTGCCTGGCGACGGGAAAAGGAACTGACCGAACAACTCACCACCCTCAAGGGGCGCTGGCTGAATGCCGCGCTCGCCCGACTCGCCGAAGGAAAGCAACCATGAGCAAGAGCGCAAAGACCCCGCCGATCAACCAGGACGAAATCAACAACATCGTCTGGAAGGCATGCGACACCTTTCGGGGCGTGATAGACGCCTCGCAGTACAAGGCGTACATCCTCGTTACGCTCTTCGTGAAATACATCAGCGACGTCTGGGATGAGCACTACGAAGAACTCAGCGCCAAGCACAAGGGTGACGATGCCGCGATCCGCCGGCGCCTCGAGCGCGACCGCTTCGTGCTTCCCAAAGGGGCCAGCTTTCGCGACCTCTACGAGCAGCGCAACAAGCCCAACATTGGCGAGCTGATCAACATCGCCCTGGAAGCCATAGAGGATGCCAACAAGAAGAAGTTGGCTGGCGTTTTCCGCAACATCGACTTCAACTCGGAAGCCAACCTCGGCCAGACCAAGGACCGCAATGCACGCCTGAAGATGCTGCTTGAGGACTTCAACGATGCCCGGCTGAATCTGCGCCCGTCCCGCATTGGCAATCTGGACGTGATCGGCAACGCCTACGAATACCTGATCGCTCGCTTTGCCGCAGGTGCCGGTAAGAAGGCCGGGGAATTCTACACCCCGGCAGAAGTCTCCGAACTGTTGGCCGAATTGGTTAACCCGCAACCTGGCGAACGCATCTGCGACCCGACCTGCGGCTCGGGCTCGCTGCTGCTGCGCTGCGCAAACCAACTGACCCGGAAGGGCATCAAGGACTACTCGCTATTCGGCCAGGAAAACAACAGCGAAACCTGGGCGCTCGCGAAGATGAACCTCTTCCTGCACGGGGTGGACAGCGCCCGCATCGAATGGGGAGACACGTTGCGCAGCCCGAAGCTGACCGAAGAACACCGTCTGATGAAGTTCGAGGTGGTCGTCGCCAACCCGCCCTTCTCGTTGGACAAGTGGGGCATTGAAGAAGCCCAGACAGACAGCTTCCAGCGCTTTCATCGTGGCCTACCGCCGAAGTCCAAGGCGGACTACGCCTTCATAAGCCACATGATCGAAACAACAACCGCCACCAGCGGACGCGTTGGTGTCGTGGTACCGCACGGCGTCTTGTTCCGGGGCGGCGCCGAAGGCC
Organism: Gammaproteobacteria bacterium; assembly: GCA_046566505.1. Lineage (GTDB taxonomy): Bacteria > Pseudomonadota > Gammaproteobacteria > Pseudomonadales > JADFDG01 > JADFDG01. Next base: position 16,005 of record JBKHWN010000159.1, on the reverse strand, counting down.
GCATTCGCCAGCAGTTGATCGACGAGAACCTGCTGGACGCCGTCATCGGCCTGCCAACCAACCTCTTCTACGGCACCGGCATCCCGGCAGCCATCCTCGTCTTCCGCCGCAACAAGAAAGACAAGAGCGTCATATTCGTGGACGCCAGCCGGGATTTCCAGGACGGCAAGAACCAGAACCGTCTGCGGCCGGACGACATCGCCAAAATCGTCAAGACCGTACAAGCGCGCAAGAACGTCGAGAAGTATGCACACAAGGCCACGCTCGCCGAGATCAAGGAGAACGACTACAACCTGAATATTCCGCGTTACGTCGATACCTTCGAGGAAGAAGTCGAGATCGACATGGCCAAGGTACAGAAGGAGATTGCCACCCTGGAGGCGCAACTCAAGGACGTACAGAAGGAAATGGCCGGCTACCTCAAGGAGCTCGGCTATGTCTGAGAACCCCATCGGCGTGCCCGGCGCACCGTCCGGCTCCGAGTTCCTGCTCTACCAGACCGAGGACGGCCAGTCGCGCATCGAGGTGCGCATGGCCGGCGAGACCGTCTGGCTGAGCCTGCAGCAGATGGCGGACCTGTTCGGCCGCGATAAGTCCGTGATTTCCCGCCACATTCGCAATGTGTTCGAGGAGGGGGAACTGCTCCGGGAGGCAACTGTTGCAGATTTTGCAACGGTTCAGCCGGAGGGGGGGCGCCAGGTCGAGCGGGTCATCGAGTTCTACAACCTGGACGTCATTATCTCGGTCGGCTACCGCGTGAAGTCCCGGCGCGGCACCCAGTTCCGTATCTGGGCGACCCAGCGCCTGCGCGAATACCTGATCAAGGGCTTCGCCATGGACGACGACCGCCTCAAGGCGGCCGGGCAGACCCATTACTTCGACGAGTTGCTGGCGCGGATTCGCGACATCCGCAGCTCGGAGAAAGTCTTCTGGAAAAAGGTGCTGGAGATCTACGCCACCAGCATCGACTACGACCCGAAAACGGACACCTCGCAGCTATTCTTCGCAACGGTGCAAAACAAGATGCACTGGGCTGCCCACGGTCACACTGCCGCCGAAGTCATTGCGCGCCGCGCCGACGCCACGCAGCCCAACATGGGCCTGACGAGCTGGCAGGGCGACAAGCCGCGCAAGGCCGATACGGAGGTGGCGAAGAACTACTTGAATACCGAAGAGCTCGACACCCTGAACCGGATCGTCACGTTCTACCTGGAGTTCGCCGAACTACAGGCGCTAAGCCGAAGGGCGATGCGCATGTCCGACTGGGTCTCAAAGCTCGACGACTTCCTGCGGCTTTCTGAGCGCGACATCCTGACCCATGCCGGCAGGATCAGCAACGATACGGCGCTGAAGAAAGCGCATATCGAGTTCGAGAAATTCCGCCAGGCACAGTTGGCAGAAATAAGCCCGGTGGAAAAGCATTTCGTCGAGGCCATTACCAAGAGCAAGAAGCTAGAGAAGGCAGGCAAGACGAAAAAAGGTGGTCGCAATGATTCCTAGTGGATGGAGCGTCGCCTTAGTACGCGACCTTTGCACCCTCGAAAGTGGCAACGGGTTCAAACCGTCTGACTGGAAATCGTCCGGGCTTCCGATTATTCGTATTCAGAATTTGAACGGGTCGAAGGAATTCAACTACTTCCAAGGCCACCCAGAGAAAAGGTGGCTGGTTGAACCAGGCCAAATCCTATTCGCTTGGGCAGGAGTAAAGGGGGTTTCATTCGGGCCAAAAATCTGGAATGGCCCGCGCGGCGTATTGAACCAGCACATATTCAAGGTTCACCCCAAGCCGGGGGTCGAGAAATCATGGCTTTACCTTGCGCTGATGGATGTAACTCAAAGGATCGAGGAAAACGCCCACGGGTTTAAGAGTAGCCTCCTGCACGTCCGCCGTGACGACATCCTCGATCAAGAGGTTGGCGTTCCTACGCCTGCGGAGCAAGCACGCATCTCAAAGGCCGTAGTTTCATGGGAGGTTGCAATTTCGACCACCGAATCCCTGATCGCCGCCAAACAACAACGCAAGCAAGCGCTGATGCAGAAACTGCTCACTGGTAAAATGCGCCTGCCAGGATTCAAGACTCCGTGGGCACAGACCCAAATCCGATCCTTCCTGACTGAAAGCCGAAATCCCGGATCGGACGGAAGCTCTGCAAGAAAGCTTACTGTTAAGCTCTACGGGAACGGCGTGGTTCCGCGCTCAGAGCGCATGGTCGGCAGCGACAACACCAAGTATTACCGTCGTAAGGCCGGGCAATTTATTTACGGAAAACTTGATTTTCTAAATGGCGCTTTCGGCATCGTTCCTCCCAGCCTGGACGGATACGAATCAACGCTCGATCTTCCCGCCTTTGATTTCTCTCCCGGAATTAACCCGGAATTCTTCCTGAGCTTCGTTGGGCAAACCAGCTTCTACGCGCAATTCTCCGGCGCTGCGGAGGGCGGCCGAAAAGCCCGAAGAATTCAGGTGGACGAATTTTTGGACGCATCCATCCTTGTGCCGGACCCCAAGGAACAGGCGGCGATTGCAAGGGTTCTGGGTGCGGCCGATACGGAGTTGCGTTTGCTCATCGCAAAGAAAACTGCGCTCGAAAGTCAGAAGAAGGCCCTGATGGCCGTTCTTCTGACCGGCAAGAAGCGACTCAAGGCATAGGGGCTCGTATGGACGAAACAATCCGAAAAGCCATCGGCGACGAGGCATCTCGCATCGAGGAGGATTCGACCTTCTCGTCAAAAGGACACTACAACGCTGAATCCCGCTGGAAGACGACCCATTACGTGATTGGTGGTATCGCAGCGCTCTTCGGTGCCATCGCTGGCGGGTCCGCGTTTTCGGATTGCACTTGGCTGACCGCCATCGCCGGCGTTCTTTCCAGTTTGTCGGCCGCGGCGCTGACATTCTTCAACCCGTCCGAGAAAGCCCAGGAACACAAGGCGGCTGGAGACTGTTTTGGCGCACTGCGCAACGACGCCAGAATATTCCGGACGGTGGATCTTCCTCAGACCTCGGCTGCGCAGGACGCAACGGCACAGCTGTCCGAATTGAATCGGCGCCGTACCGAGCTGAACACATCAAGTTCCGGTATCCCCGGCTTCGCTTACGAGCAGGCCCGGAAGCACATTGATGATGAAGATCGCGCAACCCATCGGGTAGACAAGGAGCCTTGAGATGTCAGCGGTGAACGCATACCTGCAGAGAGTCGCCAATGGCGCCCTGATGTCGCAGCAAGAAAAGGCCGGCATCGAAACGTCGATAGCTACTCTCGACAAGCGTCTTTTTGAAGAGTTTGACAACGCAATCGTGTCGAAACGACTTATTTTTGGCTCGTATGCAAGGCAGACGATGCTGCCCCGCTGGATGGACGAACAGTCCGATGTCGATTACATGGTTGTGTTCGCTGATTCAAACAAGGAGCCCCAGACCTACCTGGACCGTCTCAAACGATTCGCCGAAAGGCGATACAGCAATTCGACCCGCTATCAAGATCACCCCACCATCGCGCTGGATCTTAACCACATTCGCTTCGAGCTGGTCCCTGCAAAGGACGCCACGATCTGGACAGGCCTGCAGATCCCAGCGAAAGGCGCCATCTTCAAGTGGATGGAAACTACCCCAGACGCATTCAGCAAGGATCTCGACGCCAAGGACCGGCGCTGCAATGGGCTGATTCGTCCTTTAGTCCGGCTGGCAAAGTATTGGAATGCGCGCTCCGGATACGTTTTTGAATCCTACGGGCTTGAGCAGAAAATTGTTGCCCACAACTTTCTCTGGGTTCCAGAAACGCTGGAAGCGTACTTCTTTTCGTTTATGGACACGCTGAATGTGTCCTGGGATGCCAGCCAGAAGAGCAAGGACAAGATAGCCAGCTTGAAACAGGCATTGCAGACAGTCCGCCGTCACCTGAACTCGCAGCATGACCTCGTTGCTGCCATGAACATGGCCAGGTTGCTGCCCGCCAAGGAAACGGTGGCGCCATGAATGGACGTGCCCCCTCCTATTGCGACCTTCCTTCCTGTAGCCCTTTGCAAACATCCGACGACCTTTGTCGTAGGCCGACCTCCTCGTTTTCAGAGTGGCTTGAGCCATGACTGCCTCCGACTACCGCGAAAATCAAGCTTCACAAGTCCCGGCGCTCGGCCTGCTGGTCGCCCTCGGCTACCAGCGCCTGTCGCCGGACGACGCGCTGACCCTTCGCGGGGGCAAGACCTCCCGCATGATTCTGGAAGATGTGCTGGCCACCCAGCTTCGCCGCATCAACCGCATCAATTTCCGCGGCCAGGAACACGCCTTCTCCGACGGCAATATCCAGAAGGCCGTGCAAGCCTTAACACAGCTGCCGTTCGACAGCCTGATCAAGACCAGCGAAGACATCTACGACCTGATCACCCTGGGCAAGAGCCTGGAGCAAACCATCGATGGTTACACTCGCAGCTATTCGCTGCACTACATCGACTGGGAACATCCGGAAAACAACGTCTTTCATGTCTGTTCCGAATTCGAAGTGGAACGCCACCACAGCAAACTGACCCGGCGCCCGGACCTGGTGCTGTTCGTTAACGGAATCCCATTGGTTGTCATCGAGTGCAAGCGACCCGATCTGAAGGATGCCGTCAAAGAGGCTGTCAGCCAGCACCTCCGAAACCAGCGTCACGATGAGATTCCAGAACTGTATGCCTTCAGCCAGTTGCTGCTGGCGCTGTCGCAGAACCGCGCGCTGTTTGCGACCACGGATACGCCGGAGAAGTTCTGGTCCTTTTGGAAGGAAGAGCGCCCTGCTGCACAGGATGCGGAGCTGGCCACACTGATCGCGCCACGCCTGCCCTCCGAACAGGATCGGCTGATCCATAGCCTCCTGCGCAAGGAACGCCTCCTGGAATTGGTCTACCGATACATCGTCTACGACGCGAAAGTGAAGAAGGTCTGTCGTTACCAGCAGTATTTCGCCATCCAGTCGACACTGGATCGCGTCACACAGTCACGGGGCGACGAAGCCCGCCAGGGCGGCGTCATCTGGCACACCACCGGCTCCGGCAAGTCGCTGACCATGGTGATGTTGGCCAAAGCCCTGACGCTCTCCCCCGCCATTCGCAACCCGCGCGTCATTCTGGTCACGGATCGCGTTGACCTAGACGACCAGATCTACAAGACGTTCAAGAACTGCGGGAAGCAGGTCGCCCAGGCCAGGACCGGCGAGGATCTTGTCGATCTGATCGTCAACGGCAAGGCGCCGATCATCACGACCATCATCAACAAGTTCGGCACGGTTGGTGGAAAGCGCGGCGTCAAGGACCCGAGTCCGGACATCTTTGTTCTGATCGACGAGAGCCACCGCTCCCAGTACGGCGAGATGAGCGCCCGAATGCGCAACGTTTTTCCGAACGCCTGCTACATCGGGTTCACCGGCACGCCACTGCTCAAGATCGAAAAGGAGACTGCCCGCAAGTTTGGCGGCTTCATCCACTCCTACACCATGAGCCAGGCCATCAAGGACGGTGCCGTGACACCTCTGCTTTACGAGGGCAGATACTCCGAGCTGCACGGCGACCGTGAACAGATCGACCGCTGGTTCGAACGCATCACCAAGGACCTTACCAAAGAGCAGAAGGCGGACCTCAAGAAGAAGTTCCGCAGAGAAGAGGAACTGACCAAGGCAGACCAGCGAATCGCCGAGATCGCCTACGACGTCATCCAGCACTACACCGCCAAGTACAAGGGCACGGGTCTTAAAGGACAACTCGCCTGCACCAGCAAGGAAATGGCGTTGCGCTACAAGGCGTATTTCGAGGAGTTCGGCGGCGTATCGGTTGCGGTGGTGATTTCCGCGCCAGATACGCGCGAGGGGCACACGAATACCGACGAGTCCAGCATACCGGCGGTCCAAAAGTTCTGGAAGGACATGATGGACCGTCACGGCAACGAGAAGGACTACGTCAAGAACGTCACCAGCGGATTCAACTACTCTGATGAGCCCGAAATACTGATCGTCGTCGACAAGCTTCTTACCGGCTTTGATGCGCCACGAAATGCCGTGCTGTACATCGACAAGCGCCTGAAGGATCACAACATCCTGCAGGCCATTGCCCGCGTGAATCGGCTATTCGATGGCAAGGACTTCGGCCTGATCATCGATTACCGGGGAATTTTCGGCGAGCTGAACGATGCCATCGACACCTACGCCGAACTCGAGAATCAGGGCTTCGACCGGGCCGATGTCGAGGACACGCTGACAGACGTTTCGGCAGAGCTGGCCAAACTACCCGAGAGGCACACCCACGTCTGTGATGTGTTCAAGCCTGTCGCCCAAAAGCGCGACATAGAAGCCATGCAGCGCCACCTGGAACCGGCGGATATCCGGCAGCGGTTCTACGAGGTGCTTTCGGCTTTCGCACGCACCCTGCAACTCGCTATCGGCAATGCCCGCTGGCAGGACGAAACAAAGGAGGACATCAAGCGGCGCTATCGGGATGACCTGCGCGAATTCCTCAACCTGCGCGCGGCGGTCAAGCAGCGCTATGGCGAGTCTGTGGATTACTCGGCCTATGAGGCCCAGATCCGCAACCTCGTGAACAAGTACATCGGCGCCGACACGGTGCGGCAGATCGTTGCGCCGGTCGACATCTACGCCATCGATGCCTTCGAACAGGAACTGCTGGCCATCGAGGGGGATGCCGCCAAGGCCGACGCCATCGCCAACCGGGTCAAGAAGACCATTACCGAGAACATGGATGAGGACCCGGCGCTCTACAAGCGGCTGTCCGAGATGATCGACGAGACCATTGCCGAGCATCGCGCGCGCCGGCTTTCAGATGCGGAGTACCTTGCCCGTGTTCGCAAGCAGTTGGACGAATTGCGCGGCAAGAGCAGCAGCGACCTGCCGGCTTCCCTGAAACCCTACAGCGACGCCAAGGCTTACTACGGCGTCATCCGGGAGCCGTTGGCCAGTTACGACATTCACGGAATTGAACCCAGCGACTTGGCCGCAGAAATCGCGATTCAGGTTCAGGTCATCATCGACGGGCACAAGATCCGTGACTGGCAGGGCAATGACGAGGTTCGCAAGGCCATCCTCAACGCCTTCGACGACTATTTCGACGACCTGAAGGAAACGTATGGCCTCGACGTGCCGTATGCCATTCGCGACGAGCTGGGTGACCAGCTTCTGCGTGTAGCCAAGCGCAGAGACAACGCCTGACATGCCATCGATTCAGTTCGGTACATCGACCATCACCTACCGGGTCAGGCGCAAGCAGCGAAAGACGCTTGCCATTCATGTTCACCCGGATTGCAAAGTTGTTGTCGATGCACCCGTCGACGCATCGCTTGAGCGCATCGCCGCCGTCGTGGGAAAGCGCGGGGCGTGGATCCTGCGCCAACAACGCGCCATGGCGACGCTGCCTCCGCCGCAGCCCGTTAAGCAGTTTTTGCCTGGGGCAACTATCCGCTACCTGGGCCGCCAGTACCGACTTCGGCTCGTGACCTCACCGGATAGCCGCATCAAGGTCGTGCCTGGATACATCGAAGTTAGCGGGCCGCACAAACTGACGCCGGCGGAGACCGGGCGACTGGTCAACACCTGGTTGGATGGACGTGCCCGCGAGGTTATTCGCGAGCGCTATCTGGCATGTGTAGAGCGACTCGGCCGGCTCAAACTTCCCGCAGCGAAAACCCTCAGCATCCGCCGGATGCGAACACGCTGGGGAAGTTGTTCAAAGGGCAGGATCATTAGCCTGAATCCAGAGTTGATATATGCCCCCAAGGACTGTATCGACTACGTCATTACGCATGAGCTGTGCCATCTGCGGGAGATGAACCACGGCATCGGCTTCAACCGCCTAATGGACCGAGTTCTGCCGGACTGGAAAGCGCTTCGCGAAAAACTCAATCGACATCTAGACCAGAGACTTTACTGATTGGATGCGTTTGAACTGTTTCCCCTCATGTGCAAGCTGTGCTTGCCGAGGAACCACAGTCCCGTGTCGCGGCTCAGCCGGTACTCACCCAGCCAGCCCACCTGACGGTCGATAACCTCGACGTGCCAAGACCTATCCCCAAGGCTGGGCAACCTTGTGGAAGCTGCGTCCAGATCTGCCCGCCAGGACAGCAGCCCGCACACCATGAGAACCGCCTTTCGGCTCGCCTTGTCCACCACCAGGTCCAATTGGGCGCCCGGCGTTTCCTGACGCCCAAACGTCTCGCTGTGCCCGAGGTGCAACGGGTTGCTGCCGCCGTAGAAGGGATCGTTCTGCAGGTCCAGGCCGCGCCGCTTGAATGCCCGCCACCAGGCCTCGTTTTGCCACAGGGACGCGCAGGCCATAGCAGCCGGATCAAGGTCGTCCGGAGTCAGGCACACCTGCCCCTGAGCCCAGGCCCATGCCGCGTAGTAGTCGAGCTGGTAATGGGCGTCCCACAGTTCCCGCACCAGCGCCAGCCGCGGATCATCCACCGGCTTCCCGGCGGCATACCACCAAGCCAATCCATGGCCGGGGGAACGCCACCCCAGCAGTGCGGTGAACAGGTAGTGGAGCGGCTCCCAGGCGCTACAGGCTTGCTCGAGGGTCAGTTCCTCGGCGACGTAGGGCAGGTAGCCGGCCTGGGAGGGGTCAGCCAAGGCGCGGTGCAGGTGGGGGATGTAGCGGCACCAAGGGTCAGGGCTGTGTCCGGTTGGCATATCTGTTCCTGTGAGGGGTGGGCACTATCCAAGGCGCCCGATTGCTGGCCAGCGTGCACCCGAGAAGCGACAGCCCTTGTCGCACCCCCGCCCTACTGTCGGGCGACGATAGTAGACAACCTGAACTCGTCGAACCGACCATTGGGCAAGCGATGTGTGGTGCGCCAACAGCGCGCCACACAAGGGCCTCTCGGAGGGAGCGCCCCCCAGGCCACAAAACTAGGCTGATGTAGCAAATGGACATATCGCCACGCCAACGGACTCAAGCCTACATCGTCGCCAGGCAGCAACACCCCGCCTGGCAGTTGCTAGCCTCCCGGAGAGCACCGCTCGTCATCAGCTGCCTGCAGACTCTGTTTGAGGATGTCCAGGACGGCGTCGCCGTTGACGATGCGGCACAGGCCCTGGCAGGCCTGCTGGAGCAACACGCCAGCGACCCTGAGTATGCCGTTGACGAGGCCGACTATCCGCGGGCTGCCCGGCAGGAAATCCGGGCGTGGATCAAGAAGCAGTTACTGGTAGAGCGCAACGATCGCCTCTATCCGACCGATGCACTCGAGTCCGCATTCCGGTTTGTGCAGTCCCTTGACGCCCGGATCATGACATCGTCGGCATCCCGCCTGATGGTGGTGCAGGACTTCATTGAAAGGCTCGAATCGAGCATCAACCCGAGTGCTGCCGCACGCACATCCCGGATCAAGCGACAGATTGCAGCGCTTGAGCGCGAGCTGGCAGACATCGAGGCCGGCCACATGGCGGTCCCTTCTGAAAGCGAGGTCATTGAGCGAGTCCGGGAAGCATACGCATTGGCCATGGGGCTGCGCGCCGACTTCCGTCGTGTCGAGGACTCGTGGCGAGAAGCAGACCGTATTCTTCGGCAGCGGATCATTAGCGAGCAGCAAGACCGTGGAGAAATTCTGGACAGCCTTTTGAAGAGCCAGGACGACCTTCTTCAAACGCAGGAGGGCCGAGTCTTCTACGGATTTCACCAACAACTTCACCAACCCGCTGCGCTTGATGAAATGAAAGTGAGAATTCGGGATATCCTGAAATTCCCGGCATCCTCCCGCGCGCTTACCAGTACACAACAAGCCGACCTGCGGTGGCTTGTCATGCGGCTGGTCAAAGAGTCAGAGAGCGTTATCCGAACGCGCGCAAGAAGCGAGCGGGACGTTAAGGGTTTCCTGAAAACCGGGCTGGCGGCAGAACACCACCGCGTTGGCTCCATGCTCACCGATGTGCTGCAAGCTGCCCTGGATATTGACTGGAGCTCCCAGAGCACACGCCAACTGCCATCCCCTCTCCCCGCCCTGGCGATTCGCGTAGATAACCTGCCAGTCATTGAACGACTACGCGCCTATTCGAAAGAGGACAGCGAAGACAGAGAGCTCGACCTGAACATGCGTCAGCCCGACCTGGCTTCGGTTGATGCTGAGTTTTGGGAAGCACTGAATGGCCTCGACCGTCAGGCACTCCGTCAATCGACACTGAATGCCCTGATGGCCGCCGGCAAGCCCCTGTCTCTTGGCGAGATTGCCCAGCTACTCCCCCCGACCCACGACCTGGAAACGATTGCAGCTTGGCTTGGCATGGCAAGGGCCGCAGGTCTGCCTGTCGGCACGGACCAGGAATTACTCGACGTACTGGCAGATGACAGCTCTCGCTGGCGTTTCAGGGTGCCACTGGTTCACCTGTCCGCCGCTGCCATCGATGCACTCGATGAGGATATCTAGGTAATGTCTGAACTGATGGATACAGAAGACCATCTTCCCTCGCAGGCACCTGTCGATTCCGATGCCGGGCGAACGACTCGGACAGAAATCCGGGACACCCTGAAGGAGCTGATGAAGCACGGGCTGCTGGAGTCCGCTCGGAAGCCCAATCTCTATCGGGTTGCGTCCACATCGCTCGCTGAAGTTAACGCGGCACTGGAGCCTATGGATCTCGAGGCAAGGCTGGATGAGATCAGGGGGCTGGCGTTTCTTGCGGTTAGGCCTGATGTCGCAACCTCATCGGACGAAGAATGGTCACACCCGCTGATTCGCAAACGTCGATTGACGCTGGATCAGTCTCTGCTTTTGGCCATCCTACGCCAGCACTACGTTGCCCACGAACAACAGGCCGGCATCGGTGCGTCTGATGCCTCGCTGGCCATTGATGACCTGTTGCCGCAGATCCAGTTGTACCTTGGGTCCCTCGGTAGCGACGCCATGGAACAGAAACGCCTGAGAAACTTGCTTGAGGCGCTCAAGGAGCACGGAGTCGTTTCCGACATAGAGAACGACAAGTTGCAGGTACGTCCGATCATCACCCACTTGGCGAACCCGGACAGCCTCAAGAGTCTGCTGCAGACCTTCCGCGATGTGGCCCAGCGAAGTACTGCCGACGCTGGCGAGGAAACTGACGCATGAGCACGACCGCGCCACTTGATCTCGCCTACGAGACTCCGCCGGACATCAAGACCTACAAGCTGACACGCCTGGATCTGTACAACTGGGGTGGCTTCGAAGGACGCCATGGCGTCGACATCGATCAACGCGGGACTGCCATCATCGGTCCGACCGGCGCAGGGAAGACCACCCTTGTCGACGCACTGATGACGCTGCTGACTGAGCACCCAAAGTACAACCTCGCATCCACTGGGGGACACGAAAGTGACAGGGACCTGGTCTCCTATGTCCGGGGCGTTTCTGGTGCGGGCACCTCGGATGGCAGCAATGCCCATATCGCCCGCTCTGGAAAAACGCTGACCGGCATTGCCGCCACCTTCAGCGACAACAACGAACCGCTTACCATCGGCGCTCTGTTCTGGATTGACGGAACCAGCTCGGGAGCCAGCGACCTCGGTCGCCTGTGGATCTTCTCCCGGGTACCCGAGGGCGGACTTGATACCTGGCTTGAGGCCCACCACGAAGGCGGGTCCCGGCGGCTGAAGCAACTGAAAAACGACACGGCCGGCCTGGAACTCTGGGACAGCAAGAAGGCCTACCTGGCCCGCCTGCGCGACTTCTTCGAAGTAGGTGATAACGCTTTTACGCTCCTTAATCGAGCTGCCGGCCTAAAGCAACTCAATAGTATTGATGAGATCTTCAGGGAGCTGGTGCTGGACGACAAATCCGCCTTTGAGCGGGCAGCGCAGGTTGTTCGCGAGTTTGATGACCTCCAGGCCATACATGCTGAGCTTGAGCTCGCACGACGCCAGGTCAACGCCCTGATGCCCCTGCGGATGTTGGCAGCTCAGCGCTCCACACTGCAGGAACGCATCGAGAATTCCGCCTCCATTAAGTCATTGCTGCCAACCTGGTTTGCCGAGCACGCCCATCGCCAATGGACCCTGCGCTGCGATGCGCTGACGAAGGAGGTTGAGAAACTCACCCTTGAAGAGGTCGCTACTGCAGCAGAACTGGAAAAGGCCATGCAGGAGACAGATGACCTGCGTGCCATCTATCTGAAAGCGGGCGGCTCAGATGTCGAATCTCTGCGAAACCATATCGCTGGCGAGCGGCATCGATCTGAGAGCGCATCCCGTCACGCGGAACAGTACCAGCGACTGATTCGACGTCTGGGACTCGACGAAGCACTTTCCCTGACCGCATTCAAGACTAACCAAGAGCAGCTCCCATTTTTGAAGGATCGCCTGATTAGCGATCGCCAGCAGAATCAGGACGCTCAAGAAACCATCGCCGGACGTGCGCACTTGCTTCGCGAGCAGCGGGATCAGTATCAGGACGAAATCAGAGAATCCAGCGCCAGGCCGAACTCCAACATCCCTCCCAAGTACCACAACTTCAGGGTAAAGCTCGCCGAACACCTCAACCTTAACGAAGGAGACGTCCCCTTCGTTGCCGAGCTAATTCAGGTCAAGCCCGCTGAGAACTCCTGGCGCGGCGCCATCGAGCGTGCGATCGGCGGTCATAGGCTCAGGGTATTGGTCCCATCAAATCGCCTTAAAGAGGCATTGCGATGGGTTAACAAGCGGGACAACCAAATGCACGTCAGGCTTCTGGAGGTTGTGACGCCAGTCGGGATGCCTCGCTTTAAGGAAGATGGCTACACCCGCAAGCTGGACTTCGCAAACCACCCCTATCGGGAGACGGTAAAGCACCTGCTTGCCGAAAATGATCGGCACTGCGTCGCCTCCAGCGACGATCTCCAGAACCTGCCGTTCGCGATGACCGTTGAAGGCTTGATGTCGGGCCAACGCGGATTCTTTGACAAGCTCGATCAGGTACCACTCAGCCAGGATTGGTGCACCGGGTTCGACAACAAGGACCGCCTTGTCCAGTTGCAGGATGCTCTGGCCGCTACTGAAAGAGAACTGAGGGAAATCCAGGACGCACTCCGTACCAGCCGGAACCAACTTGAGGAGATAGCGCAAAAACTCGGCCTGCTGGATCATCTGGCGACCCTGCAGTTTCAGGACATTGACCTTGAATCCGCCAACACCAGGGTTCGTGAACTTGAAGACCGCCTTGCCAGACTGACAGATCCCTCCTCCGACTCCGGGAAGGCCCACGCCGCGTGGCAAGACGCAGACCGGAATGCGAAGGGAATTCAGGCTTCGCTTCGGGAGATTCAGGTATCCCTGAGAACCGAAGCCAATGCGTTGCAGCAAGCACAGGACGACCGGGAACGAGCGCACAAGCGTGTCGGGATCGGGCTGGACGCCGAACAACGGCAGCGCTTGGTTGGCCACGAGCCAAACCTTGATGGGGTAAGCCTGTCCGACCTTCCCGATATCGAGCGCTCATGCATTAACGACCTCGAGACCAAAATCTCGAAGCTGCGTACCGACCTAAGCGCATGCGAGCGTCGCATCGTCAGCGATATGGGCGCCGCCAAGCGTGAGGACAGGGGCTCCCTGGCTGAGGCTGGTACGGATTTGGGCGACCTGCCGGCGTACCTTGACCGTCTTCGTATCCTTGAGCAGGAGGACCTGCCTGCCAAGCAGCAGCGCTTCCAGGACTACCTGAACCAGTCGTCCGACCAAGGGGTAACACAACTCCTTAGCGATATCGACAATGAAGTCAGCATCATCGAAGAAAGAATTTATGACCTGAACAACACGCTCCGCCGAGTCGACTTTTCCGCGGGGCACTTTCTGCGTCTTGATCCCAAGCGGATCAGACACGCCAGCCTTGATGACCTGCAACTGGCCCTAAAGAATCTCCGCTCTGCCAGATTCAAGGAGGACAATGGCGAGAGCCACTACAAAGCGCTACAGCAGGTAGTTTCACTTCTGCGCGATGCTGCCGACCGCAAGCGGGCGTCCGGAAGCCTGGCCATGCTTGACCCCCGGTACAGGTTGTCGTTCTCCGTGTCCGTGATCGACCGAGATTCGCGGGCAATCATCGAAACTCGGACCGACTCGAAGGGCGGCAGTGGCGGTGAAAAGGAAATCATCGCCAGCCACGTCCTGACGGCGTCACTGAGTTACGCGCTGTGCCCACCGGGGAGTTCACGGCCGCTGTTTGGCACTGTTGTCCTCGACGAGGCTTTTTCCCGGAGCTCTCACACTGTCGCCGGGCGCATTATTTCTGCTCTTTCCGAGTTTGGCCTGCACCCGCTGTTTGTCACACCCAACAAGGAACTCAGGCTGCTGCGAAGCCATACACGCTCGGCCATTCTGGTGCACCGCCGGGGCGCCTGCTCTGGCATGACCTCGATCACCTGGGAGGAACTCGACAAGCACGTTGTGGCTCGTCAGGAGGCCACGCCCACATGAAGAGCCCGGGAGACATTTCCAAAGATTTTCGGCGAAAGTGGCAATCTGCCGACCAGCGCGAAGTGCTTCTTCTCGGAGAAGACACCTGGCCGATTCGAATCAACATTGGGAAACCTTCGCCAGACACCTTCAGGAATGATCCTGCGGCACTCCGCGCGCACCTATCGGCATGGCGGAACGTCTCTATCGGCCAAGTGCATTGGGAGCCTGTCAGATATCAATCCGGCGCGGAACCCTTGGACATCCCCGTCTTCTGGGAACTCAGCACCCTTGATGAACTCGCGCTGGCAGCCGAAGACAACGTCACCATGGCGAGCGTTCAGCGCCTGCAACGTCTCCTTGCTGCAGTGGACGTGCAATTTCATCGGGTAATCGTTCGACGCCTTTCCCTGCATGAAGCACAGGCTGAAGACGATGTGGTTGCCATGGCCTGGTTGGCCACTCGGCTGGAGCCAGGATGCGGCATGGGCCGACCGTTACGAGCAGTAGGCGCCGACCATCCCGGGGTGGATACCAAGTTTCTCGAGAGAAACCAGCCGCTACTCAAAGCATTTCTTGATGTCCGCTTTGAAGGGCAATGCAGCCCACAGGGGCTAACTCAATTTCTCGGCTGCGTTGAGGAAGGCGAGCACTGGCTACTTGTCGTTCCGCTAGATGAGGAGCTATTGCCCTTCGCTCGTCAGCGGGTACGGGCCATAGACCTTGCCAAGACCGCACTGCCCGCCTCCCATGTCCTGGTGGTCGAAAATGAGCAATGCGTACACCAGTTGCCGCGACTTGAAGGTGCGGTGGCCATTTTGGGCGCAGGCCTGAATCTCGAATGGTTGTCTGGTGCAGCCTTTGACGGGAAACGCATCGCCTACTGGGGTGACCTGGACAGTTGGGGAATGACCATGCTTGCGAGAGCAAGGACATGGCGGCCCGGGCTGACGGCGCTCTTGATGGACGAGGTCACATTTCATTCGTTGAAAGAACGTGCTGTGGTAGAGCCCGCAATTGCGGGGCCTGACGCGCCGGCCAATCTATTCCCGCCTGAGGAGAGTCTCTATCGCGTCCTGGTCACTGCGGAAAGGGGGCGCCTTGAACAGGAATACCTTCCAAGGAAGCTTGTGCACCAGTCGTTGGCTGAGTGGCACGGTGCCGGATCCGCATCCGTATCCGATTATTTTCTATCGCAAGGCCAATCGAACTCGATTAAGTCGACGTACTAAAAGGTTCTTGGCGTTCTTTCCAATCCGACCACCAATTATTGGTGGTCGGCAAAAATGGCACCACGCGCTTTCAGTTTCTCTATAGGCGCCCCACAGGGCTCATGCCATTGAGGGGCGCCGCAGGAAATTACCGACCCCACCTACTGTTAGGCCACCGGACGTTATGCATGTCTTCGGCGGCCCACGCTTGGGGATGAATACGCGGTCGCCCCGAACGGGGCTGATCCATACCCTGCTCCCCGGTCCCGAACGTATCAGTGCCGGCAGGCTTAATACGGTATGCGCTCCACCAACCCCGTCTTGACCTCCGCATTCTGCGCAGTCGGGGGTTCAGCGTAGTGATGCCGCCATCAAGCTGCCCGGCTCCAGCTTCCACGGCAACAAGGCTTCGACGTCCCCGACC
>JBKHWN010000158.1:0-8341 GCA_046566505.1 Gammaproteobacteria bacterium | reverse complement strand
TGCGCGGCGAACTCTCCAGCGAACTGATCGATTACTGCCACCCGGACGTGCGCGAGGGGATACGCGAGGCCAAGACGCTGGCGCGCGAGAAGATATTCAACAACCATCGCAAGACGCAGATCGAGATCGGCGCCTTCTCGACCATCGCCGTGCTGCTGGAAGCCTATTCGGACGCGATCCACGAACTGCATGCGCGCGGCGATGTCGGCTTCCGCAACCGCAAGCTGCTGGGCCTGATCGCCAACAGCCGACCTTCTGCCGGCGAGCCTCTGTACCTGTCGTACATGCGCATCGTCGATTTCATCGCCGGCATGACCGACAGCTACGCCATCGGCCTGGCGCACCAGATCACCGGCAACAGGTACGACTAAACGAAAAAGGGGTCGCGCTGCGACCCCTTTACTGCGTCGTTGCCTGCACCTACCAGCGCAACGGCTTGTCGCTCGATCCCGGCGTGAGTTCGACCGGTGCAGCCTGTTCCGCCGGTGCCGGCGCGGCGGCTGCCGGTTGTGTGCGCGCCAGTGCGGCATCGGTCACCTGCCTGGCCAGCGCGGCAAAGAGTTCGCCGGCCTCGAAGTCGTCGCGCTTGCGCCAGCTGAAGGTGTTTTCCTGCTTGCGCAGTTGATCGACAGCCACGTCGCCGGCGCGCAGCACCTTGCCGGTGGCCGCTTCGATGAGCCGCCAGCCGATGCGCACCTCGTCGGTCTTTTTCGGTTTGCTGCCGTAGGCGCCGCGTTCGGCTTCAGTGCGCGCCTCGACGATGCGACCGACCAGCAGGAAATCGGCGCCGACGGAGGCGCCCAGCTTGGTCAGTTCCTCCGGCGAGGCATCGGCACCGAGCACCGCCTTTTCCAGGCCGAGCTCGGCGAAGAAGTCGCGGTTGATGACGACCACGTCCGGTGCCTGCGACAACTCCGACACCAGCCGGTCGGCCAGCCGCTGTGAGAACGCCAGCGGGTTGCCGTGGTCGGTGAGTCGGTAGCCGTGGCTGACGCGGAACGGCAGCACCGCGATGCGCTGCTTTCCTTCGTCGCTGATCGCGGACTCGAATGAAGGCACCACCGCGCGGATGCGCACCAGCACGCCCTTGTCCGTCAACTGCTGGTCGAGCACCTGGTAAGAACGCACGTAGCCGCGCGAGACCGTATAGACATCGGCCACCGGCTCGACCGTTTTCTCGACGATGGCCCCGGTGCCCGAAGCAACAACGGTCATCGTTTCCTTCACGCTGCGGTCGACGCCCGCTGCGCTGCCGCGCACCTGGCGCACCGCCTCGACCAGCGCGTTGGCGATGGCTTCCTGCTGCGTGGCACCGAAGCCCTCGGTGTCACGCGTGACGTCGGTGGTGGCGGCGAAGGCCGCACCCGAGAGGAACAGGGCGAAGAGGGTGGTCAGTGTCCGCAGCATGTCGGCATCTCCCTGTTGCGGGCAGGGTGCCCGCGCCGGTGAACAAGGGCCACGGGCAGCGCCCGCAGCCGGATTGCGCCCGTGGTCAGCGCCCGAGCAGGCTCTTCGATTTCGTCTTGCGGATTTCCTTCTCGTCCTGCCACTCGACGATGCCGCTCTGCAGGTGCTGCAGTTTCAGCGTGAACTTGTAGTAGACGTCACGCGTGTTGCCGGACTGCTTCACGATGCTCGCCATGTTGCCGTACAGCATGTACTCGGCGCCGATCTGCTGGCCGAGCTTCACGGCCGCGGCCGGGTTCACCATGCCGGATTCGGTCTGGAAATCGAGTTGCTCCTGCACGGCCTTCACCGCCGTCATGTCGACGAAGCGGAACTTGCCGGACTTGATCAGCTTGGTCTGGATGGTGTCGGTGATCGACTCGGTGTCGATGTGCTCGGTGGTCTTGTTCTTGATCTTGTCGACGAAGATCACCGGGCGGCGCTGCTGAGTCACCTGCACGATCGGCGGAAACGCCAGCATGTCGTCGACCATCTTCGCGGCGATCATCTGCAGGTCGGTGGAGCCGAAGTCGATGGTGGTGGTTTCCACCGCCTGGGCGTCACCGTATTGCACCTTGCTGGCGCAGCCGGTGAACAAAAGCGAGGCGCCAACCAGCGTGGCGACGAGGAAGCGGTTCATGGGCATTTCTCCTTGTTGTCGGACTCAGGGTTTTTCCTGGAGGAACAGCTTGAAGGTCTCGGCCGTCGGGTTCGGTGCGAGCGCCTGCAGCGACTTGGTTTCGTTGCCCATCATCGACAGCGGGATCCAGGCAGTGCTGTCCGGGCTGATCTCCATGCCGCTGCCGTCGTACCACTTGAAGCGGTATTCGAAGGTGTAGGCGAAGCGCGACTTGTTCTTCATCTCGACGCTGGCCTTCACCAGGTCGCCGGCCTTGCCGGCCACCACGTTGATCACCTCGATACGGTCGTCGGTGTTGCCGCTGGTGACGACCTGGTACTTCACCTTGTCGCCGTCTGCGGTCTTGGTGGTCTTGAACTGGCCGCAGCCGGCGATCAGGGCGCCGGTGACGACGAGGGCGAGCAGTGCACGGGTTTTCATGGGGGTTACCCTCCTGGTTTTGGCGCGTGGGTCTGGTGCGCCGTTCATAGCGCGAAAGTCTGGGTCAGCATCCGGCCGTTCACTTCGACAACGCGGACCAGGGTCGTTCTCCCGGCCCGTACATCGACCGGCAGGGACAGGCTGCCGGTGACCGACGCGAATTCGAGGTTGCGGGTTCCGGCCGGCAGCGTCAAACGCAGACCTTGGGCATTGCCCGGCAGGGTCAGCCAGCTGCGCAGGTCCGCCTGCTCGGAGACCAGGTTGTAGATGTTGGCGATGAACTGCCCGCCGAGGCCGCCCTGCTTGGTCGCCTGCTTCTGCATCTCGTACTTGGCCCGGGCACGCAGCACCTGGCGCACCAGCATGGCCGGCACCTGCTCGCGCAGCGCCTTGACCGCCAGTGCGCCGGTATCGACCAGCAACCCGGTACGCTCGATGCCGCCGTCCGGCAGGCGTACGGCCAGTGGCATGGGGCGGGTGTAGTCGCTGCCGTCGTAGACCGGGAACTGGATGCTGAAGATGCCGCCGTCCATCGTCGGGATGCCCAGGCCGACCGGCCGCTTGCCGGGCACGAAGCCCTGCTCGAACAACACGACGACCGTGCCGTCCGGCGCACCGGCACTGCCTGCTTTCGCGGGCGCCGGCTTGCCGTCGAAATGCTGGTTGGCGCGGATCACGTCCTCGCGCAACTGCGCGTTGTCCGGTGACAGTTCCAGCGCCTTCTTGTAGTCGACCAGTGCGCTGTTCCACTCGCCGAGCGCTTCCCAGATCACCGCGGACGTGTAGAACGTGTAGCCGTTCTGGAAGGAGTTCTTCAGGTGGCCGGCGATGCCGTCCATGCCGGTGAAATGCTGGTCGAACTCACCGAGGAACACCTTGTTCTGCACCGCTTCGCCCTGCGCCTTCGCGATCTCGTCGGCGTATTTCAGCTCGAGTTCGCGCTGGATCTGCGCGGCGCGGCGCAGTTCGACGCCGGCGCCCTCGATGTCGCCGAGGCCGAGGAAGTTGAACACCTGGAACTGGTGCAGCATCACCCGCTCGTAGCCATAGCCCTGGTAGGGGATGGCGTTGTCGTTGGTGAGCATGGCGCTGCCGGTGGCACCGGTGCGGCCGAGCGAGAGCACGGCCTTGTCCTCGTTGGCACGGAAGACCTCGATGGCCTGCTCGAAGTCCGCCTTGCTGCCGGCGAAGTCGCCCTGCAACTGCGCCAGCCGGCCGCGCTCCATCAGGTAGAGCAGGCGGTCGGCGCTGTTGCGCTTCTGGTCGAGCCGGGTGAGGACGGTGCCGGCATCAATGCCGCCGGCCGCCTGGCGGAAGGCCGCCGCCTGCGTCGGGTAGGGACTGAACACGCTGGACGCCGCGCAGCCGCCCAGGGTGAGCGCGAGCAGCAGGGCCGCCAGCAAGCGCGGCCCGGCGTGGCCCGTTACGGGGCGGCGCATCACGGGGTGACCCTGTTCACGAGGCGCGCCGGTCGCGTACCTGACCTGTCGCGTATCAGAACCGGAAGCCCAGGCCGACGTGCGGGCCGGCAATCTTCACCGGCACGTCGACGCCGCTGAAGTCCATGTCGTCGTCGAACAGGCTGGCCCAGCCGAACTCCAGCAGGCCGTTGCCGCCGACGGTCAGCATGGCGCCGGCCCCGTAGCGCACGGAAATGCCGTCACCGCTGGCGGCACCGACATCGACCTTGCCCGTTCCCAGGCCGACAAAGCCGTAGACGCCGAAATCATGGGAGAACTGGTGTTGCAGGCCGACATCGGCACCGAACAACTGGCTGATCTCGGCACCCTTGTCATCGTCGAGGCTGATGGCGAGCTGGCCACCCACGTAGACGTTCTCCGACAGGTCATGCTTAAGCGAGACGCCGAGGTTCAGCGGGCTGGCATCACCGTTGCCGACTTCGAGGTTCAGGCTTTGCACGGCAACGGCCACCGAGGTACCGGCCTGCACCGGCGCGGTGGCAAGGACGGCAGCGCCGGCGAGGGCGACAGCAAGCAGGCGTTTCATGGGCAGTTCCTCCGTGGTCCTTCAGGGGTATGTCCGCAGGGCCGCACGGGGCGGCACACGCAGGCTATTAGAACAGTACCCGCGAACGAATGGTTCCCTCGATGCCGGAAAGTTTCTCCAGCGCCAGCCGGCTGCCGGCGGCATCGACGTCGATGACGACGTAGCCGATCTTCGCGTTGGTCATCAGGTACTGGCCGGTGATGTTGATCCGGTTGTCCGAGAACACGGTGTTGATCTGGCTGAGGATGCCCGGCACGTTGCGGTGGATGTGCAGGATGCGGTGGGCATCCGGGTGCTCCGGCAGCGCCACCTCGGGGAAGTTGACGGCGGTCAGCGTCGAGCCGTTGTCGCTGTAGCGCACGAACTTCTCGGCGACTTCCAGGCCGATGTTGGCCTGTGCCTCGGCGGTGGAGCCGCCGATGTGCGGGGTGAGGATCACGTTGTCGAACGCACGCAGCGGCGACATGAACTCCTCGTCGTTGGCCTTGGGCTCCACCGGGAACACGTCGAAGGCACCGCCGACCAGCCGCTTCTCGGCCAGCGCCGCGCAGGCGGCATCAATGTCCACGCAGGTGCCGCGCGCGGCGTTGATGAAGATCGAACCGATCTTCATCTTCGAGAACTGTTCGGCGCCCATCATCATCTGCGTGCTCGGCAGTTCCGGCACGTGCAGCGTCACCACGTCGGCCTGCGCGAGCAGTTCGTCCAGCGAGTTGACCTGGCGCGCATTGCCCAGCGGCAGCTTGGTGACCACGTCATGGAAGATCACGTTCATGCCGACGCCCTCGGCCAGCACCGACAACTGGGTGCCGATCGAGCCGTAGCCAACGATGCCGAGGGTCTTGCCGCGCACTTCCCAGCTGTTGTCGGCCGACTTCACCCACTCGCCGCGGTGTGCCTTGGCGTTCTTCTCGGGGATGCCGCGCATCAGCAGGATGGTCTGGCCGAGCACCAGTTCCGCCACCGAACGGGTGTTGGAATAGGGCGCGTTGAACACCGGGATGCCGCGGGTCATCGCCGCGTCGAGGTCGATCTGGTTGGTGCCGATGCAGAAGGCGCCGACGCCGATCAGTTTTTTTGCCTCGGCGAACACGTCCGCCGTCAGCTGGGTGCGCGAACGGATGCCGACGAAATGTGCGTCGGCAATGGCTTTCTTCAGTTCATCGCCGACCAGCGCCTTCTTGTGGTAGTCGATGTTCGTGTAGCCGTTGCGCTTGAGCGTGTCGAGCGCGTTCTGGTGGACTCCTTCGAGCAGCAGGAACTTGATGCGGTCCTTTTCGAGGGAGGTTTTCGACGACATCGGGCGGCTCTCCGGTGGGGAAAAGACAGGAACACGGGGGGAAACAGGGCGCGCCACCGGACCCGTCACGGGCCGGCGGCGTGCCGGGAAAAAGGGCGCGCATGATACCATGCGACCCCTTTTTCCACGGCCTTTCCCCCGCCGTCCGTGCGACCTGCGGGTCGATGCTGGAGCCCCCATGAGCAGCCTGTCCCCGGCGCAGATCGCCGACCTGTTCCGTCCCGTGGTCAAGCGCGTGCTCACCGATGCCGACAGCCTCGTGCAGTACGGCCGCGACTGGACCCGCGCCCAGGACCCGGCGCCGGCCTGCATCCTGCTGCCGGCGTCGGTGGACGAAGTCCAGGCCATCGTCCGGCTGGCCAACGAACACCGCATCGCGCTGGTGCCCTCCGGTGGCCGAACCGGCTTGTCCGGTGGTGCCATGGCGGCCAACGGAGAGGTGGTGGTGGCCATGGACGCCATGAACCGCGTGCTGGACTTCAACCCGCTGGACCGTGCCGTGCGCGTGCAGGCCGGTGTGGTCACGAAGCAGTTGCAGGACTATGCCGAGGAGCAAGGCCTCTACTACCCGGTCGATTTCGCCTCGGCCGGCTCCAGCCAGGTCGGCGGCAACATCGGTACCAACGCCGGCGGCATCAAGGTCATTCGCTACGGGATGACCCGCAACTGGATTTCCGGCCTCAAGGTCGTCACCGGCAAGGGCGACGTGCTGGAGCTGAACAAGGGTCTGGCCAAGAACGCCACCGGCTACGACCTGCGCCACCTGTTCATCGGCAGCGAAGGCACGCTGGGCATCGTCTGCGAGGCGACCGTGCAACTGACGCGCGCGCCGCAGAATCTCACGGTGCTGGTGTTCGGCGTGCCGGACTTTGCCGCGGTGATGAACGTGCTGCACGGCTACCAGGAAAAGCTGGACCTCACCGCGTTCGAGTTCTTCAGCGAGAAGGCGATGCGCCATGTGCTCGCGCACGGCGTGCCGAGACCGTTCGGACAGCAGGCGCCGTTCTACGTGCTGCTCGAATTCGAGAACACCAGCGAGGCGGTGGAAAGCGACGCCATGGCACTGTTCGAGGCCGGCGTGGAAAAAGGCTGGATCACCGACGGCGTGATGAGCCAGTCGGTGCAGCAACTGAAGGATCTCTGGGCGTTGCGTGAGCGCATCAGCGAATCCATCTCGAAATACACGCCGTACAAGAACGACATTTCGGTCACGGTTGCCAACGTGCCGGCCTTCGTGCAGGAGGTCGACGACATCGTGCAGTCGCACTACCCGGATTTCGAGATCGTCTGGTTCGGCCACATCGGCGACGGCAACATGCACCTGAACATCCTCAAGCCGGAGCACGTCACGCGCGAGGATTTCCTGGGCAAGTGCAAGAAGGTCAGCGACTGGGTGTACGGCGCGGTGCGGAAATACAACGGCTCGATTTCCGCCGAGCACGGCCTGGGCAACATCAAGAAGCCGTTCCTGTCGTACACGCGCGACGAAACGGAACAGGCTTACCTGCGCGCCCTGAAGCAGGTGTTCGACCCGAGCGGGATCATGAATCCCGGCAAAGTCATCTGAGCGCAGGAGAGCCACATGTCGGAACAGCCAGTGCAGGAAAAACCGGTGCCGGGCCGGAAGGACAATCCGCGGGTGCCGCCGCCGCTGGTGATGGCGGCGGTCGGCGTGCCGATGTGGCTGCTGGCGCAGTTCCTGCCCGTCGGGCAGGTGAGCGTGCCCGGGCAGGCGCCGCTGGCGATCCTGTTGCTGGTTGCCGGCATCCTGCTGATGTTGTGGGCGGTGGCGTTCTTCGTGAAGGTGAAGACCACCGTCAATCCGCTGCGGCCGGCGCGGGCTTCGTCGCTGGTCACCGGCGGTGCGTTCCGGCTGTCGCGCAACCCGATCTACCTGGGCGACCTGCTGGTGCTCGCGGCGCTGGCGGTGTGGCTGGGCAATGTGTTCAACGTCGCGTTGCTTGCGCTGTTTGTCTGGTACATCAACCGGTTCCAGATCCTGCCGGAGGAGCGCGCGCTCACCGGCCTGTTCGGCGAGGAATACCTCGACTATTGCCGGCGCGTGCGTCGCTGGCTCTGATGTCCTGAAGGCCGCCACGCGGCCACGGAGCGGTTCATGTCCTACCAGCATCATTTCGCCGACGGCATGGCGTCCAACCTGCCCATGGGCAAGGTCGTCTGCGTCGGTCGCAACTATGCCGAGCACGCCAAGGAACTGGGCAACGCCGTGCCGGCCGAGCCCATCCTGTTCATCAAGCCGGCGACGGCGGTGGTTTCCATGAGCGAGCCGGTCGTCGTGCCGCGCGGTTTCGGCTCCTGTCATTTCGAAACGGAGATCGCGGTGCTGGTCGGCAGCACGCTGCGGCATGCCGACGAGGCACAGGCAGCGGAAGCGGTGCACGGTGTTGGCCTGGCGCTGGACCTCACCCTGCGCGACGTGCAGGACGCGCTCAAGGCAAAGGGTCTGCCCTGGGAGAAGGCCAAGGCCTTCGACGGTGCCTGCCCGTTGTCGGCATTCGTGCGGACGG
>JBKHWN010000157.1:0-7498 GCA_046566505.1 Gammaproteobacteria bacterium | reverse complement strand
GCCGGCGCGTTCCGCCCGGACAACAACCTGATCGGGACCTGCGAACCGGACCTGTAGCACGGGCCATCATTCCAGCGGCACCGCTCACGCCAGAGGCGGCATCTCCGGTGGCCGCGTATAGCGGAAGTGCACCACCTTGAGCGCAGCCTGCTCGTCGACATCGGCGAACTCCGGCGGATTGGGCAAGCGCCCGACCTTCACGGCACCGGGCAATTCGCGGGCAAACACCTCATCCAGGAAATCCTCGCCCAGGTGCGGCGCATTGAGACACGCCAGCACGTCGGCACCGTCTTTCAGCAATTTGG
Source organism: Gammaproteobacteria bacterium (assembly GCA_046566505.1). Taxonomy (GTDB): domain Bacteria; phylum Pseudomonadota; class Gammaproteobacteria; order Pseudomonadales; family JADFDG01; genus JADFDG01. The sequence continues at coordinate 7,193 of JBKHWN010000157.1, read as the reverse complement.
GGAATCGGCGCACCACCTTGGCATAGTCGCGCTCGGCAATGAAACTGCCGCGCTGTTGCGTCGGCGGGTCCATGATCACCACATCGTATCGGCCGTAGCGGTGCAACTTGCTCCAGGACCGGAAAATGTCATGGTCGAAGAAGTAAACATCATCGAGCGACAGGCCGTTGCAGCGATGGTTTTCCCGCCCTGCGGCAAGGGATGGGCGGCTGAGATCTATGTTCACTACCCGAGAGGCGCCCCCCGCGCGCGCCACGACCGAAAACGCGCAGGTAAAAGCAAACAGGTTGAGTACCGACTTGCCCGCCACCCTCTCCCGCAACCAGTCCCGCGCCAGGCGCATATCGAGGAAGAACCCCAGGTTCTGCCCTCGCCCGGGATCAATGCCGTACTGCAATTCCCGCTCCCGCGCGAACGGATGCTCGGGAAGAGTGCCGTAGACGACCTCGACCGAGGCCTCTGCACCCCCCCGACGCTGGACCGCCAGGCACGTCATCCCCTGCGGAACCAGATGCCCGGCAAGCCCGGCCAGCAGGGCTTCCTCGACGCCCCGATCCAGCGGCCTGAACAGCGTCAACAGCACCAGGGGCGGGAACCGATCGACGCAGACATGTTCAAAGCCGACGAGGTTCCGGCCGCGTCCGTGGAAAAGCCGTCGGGCCTCCCCGGGATCGAGCTTCATGCGCTCATCACAAAGCGCCAGCAGGATTTCGAGGGTGGTGGCCTGCTGCAGTGGTTCCGACCTGTTCATGGGGAAAAAAGGCACACAACAGCCACCCTTGAAAAGAAGCACCGGGAACCGCATTGTAGCGCCCGGGTTCATTGTCTCAACGAGGAGTCAAACGCGTCATGCTGCGCATCTTCCTGTTCCTGCTGACCAACATCGCCGTCCTGGCCGTGGGTTTCATGACCCTGAGCCTGCTGGGCTTCAACGGTTTCATGCAGGCGAACGGCGTTGATCTCGATCTGCAACAACTCCTGCTTTTCTGCGCCGTCTTCGGCTTCGCCGGTGCGCTGGTATCGCTGTTCATGTCCAAGTGGATGGCCAAGCGCTTCATGGGCGTGCAGCTGATCGAGCAGCCACGCAACCAGACAGAGCAGTGGCTGCACCGCACCGTCAAGGAGTTGGCCGATCAGGCAGGGATAGGTATGCCTGAAGTCGGCATCTTCGATGCGCCGGAATCCAACGCCTTCGCCACCGGCTGGAACCGGAACAACGCGCTGGTAGCCGTGAGCACGGGCTTGCTCTCCCGCTTCAAGGAAGATGAGGCGCGCGCAGTGCTGGCCCACGAGATCGGCCACGTCGCCAACGGAGACATGGTGACGATGACGCTGATACAGGGCGTAGTGAACACCTTCGTGATGTTCTTCGCCCGGATCATCGGCCACACCGTCGATCGCGTGGTGTTCAAGACAGAGGAAGGTCATGGCCCGGCGTTCTATATCGTCAGCTTTATCGCCGAGATCATCCTGGCGATACTGGCCACGATGATCGTGATGGCCTTCTCCCGCTGGCGCGAATACCGTGCGGACGCAGCCGGGGCACACCTTGCCGGTACTGGCCCGATGATCCGCGCGCTGGAGCGACTGCGCCAGGAGCACGAGGCCGGCGTCGAGGTGCACATGCCTGACACCATGCGCGCCTTTGGTATCGCCGGTGGGCTGGGCAAGATGTTTGCTTCGCACCCGCCGCTGGAGAAGCGCATCGAGGCGCTGCGCAACGCGGCCTGATTCCGAGGTCCGCCTGCCATTACCAACCGTAACGAAGATGCCGCCCACCCGGGCGGCATCTTCGTTTCAGGGCTCTACGCCGACATCCACCGCCGCAGCGACGCGATACAGCACCCTCCGGTCATACCCGGTAACCACCTCTTTCAGGCCGGCCAGTTCACGATCCAGAGCCACGTCACCGGTATCCACCAACAGAGGGCGCCCCGCGAGCGCCTCCAGCTTGTCTCGCGTCGCGAGGATCACCAGATTTCCCGACCCTGCCGCGCGCAACACCTCGGCCGACAATTGCTGGTTGCCGCGCCCCAGCAGGAACCCCTGCCCGCCAGTGACCGTCAACAGTATCCGGGTCGCCGGGTACCGTCGCACCAGCGCGGCCAATCCCGTGCCGTCCAGATTGGTGGCAATACATTCACCATCGAGCACCGCATCCACCCCGAGCAGCGACCCGGCCAGCCCCAGGACATCCATCACGGCCTTGGGGGTGCTCCCGGTACCCACCAGGTACACCACGCCCGGCTCCATCCGGCTGGCCACCCACTCCGCAATGTCCCGCTGTTCCTGGACTTCGTTCGCCGGGCGGCCACACTTCACCTGCTGGACCAGGTTCCCTGTACCGGGCACCCGAAGATCGCCAAACCAGCGTGATGCCACCCGATCCTGACGAAAGGCTTCCTCATCTATATCCCGGACCTCGGCATCCTGCACGGTGACCGGCTGACCCTCTACCAACCGGTGGACAACCTCTGCTGCAGCCTCCGGCGACACGGCAAAGACACCCGAGTACATCTTTACCCCCGCCGGCACCCCCAGAACGGGAACGCGAGTACCTGTCGCTGCGCAAACGTCACGTGCCGTCCCGTCGCCACCCACGAATACCAGGAGGTCTACGCCCGCGGCGGCCAAGGCACGGGCAGCGGCCTGTGTATCGTCCGGGGTACTGGGCGTATGCGCCGGCATGCCGGCCACGATGCAGGCCAGAGCGGTGGTCGCCACCAGGTCTGCCCCCATCGGACCACCCCAGACAACCATCTCCAACTTCGAGGCTGAACGCCGGGTCAGCGCATCCAGGAAGCGGCCACACCTGTCTCCTGCACGCGGAATGACACCGGCGGCCAGCGCGGCATCCCTGATTTCAGGGCCATCACTGCCGCGCAGGCCGGTGGGGCCACCGACGCCCGCCCAGGGATTGACGATCAACCCTACCCTGAAACGCGAGTGATTCCCGGAGGTAATCCTTTCTAACAATTGCCCCGCCTCATAAGGATGGTGACTGCCCTCTCCGCACCCTAAAGTACGCGCACAGGTCAGGTGTTTCGTCGTGGCGTGACGTCCGGCGAGCAGCACAGAGGGCAGAGCGCCATGGGCATCCAGCACGTCAGCAACGACCCGGCAAAATTCCAGACCAGCCAGCCCGTAGGCTGGGGTGCCGCGATTATCGACGAGAAAGGCAATGAAGTGCCGATTACCGAGGCGATGATCCAGCGCGCCTGCAGCGAGTTGGCCTGCAGCTGGACGTTCCCGCGCATGGAAGGCTCTTCAGCCGCCTGCTGATTATTCCACCTCGACCGCAAAGCCCAGCGCCGCGAGCAGGCCGACCGCCTCTCGCGGCGCTTGCGTTATACGGTAGTGGGGGAACTCGCGGCGCTCAGGGTAGTTCTTTCTCAGGTCATCAAACGCCCGGGCAGCCCCCGCCTCCGCAGCCCCGACCACCCGCCTCAACGCAAGGTCATCACGGAGTACCGGGCAACAGGCGCCGAGCGTGGCAGACAAACTCCCCTGCCAGGACAGCGAGACAGGGGCATCGCCCCGCTCAGTGAGCACCTCGGACAGACTCCTGCCAAGGCCCGTTCCAAGCGCGCGGCCGGCCGCCGCCCTGAGCATCGCCGTTCCCCGCCACTTCCCCTCTGCGCTGTAACCCGCCACATGCGGCGTCCCGATCCACACCCGTGAGAGCAACTCGGCGGGAATCTCTGGCTCCGACTCCCAGACATCCAGTACGGCCCGACGGCCAGGCTCGTCCGACAACACCCTCGACAACGCCTCGTTGTCGACCACCGGCCCTCGGGCTGTATTGACAAGCAACCGCCAACGACCGGCTCTAAGGCGCCGCTCATCAAGGAGGTGCCAAGTTGGCGCCAGTCCATTAACGGTCAACGGGACATGCAGGGTCACGATATCGGCCCATGCCAGAAGGTCATCCAGTCCCATGGAACCCACCCCTTCGGGAAGGGCGGGTGCAGGCAGCAAGGGGTCAGTCACGGCGCACTCAAGCCCCAGCCTCGCCGCCAGGCGTGCGACCCGCCCGCCGACTTCCCCGCAACCCACGACGCCCAGCCGCCCCACCTCGAGACCCGGTTTGCCGGTGGCCTCTGCGAACAGCGCGAGCACTGTCACCACATACTCGGTCACCGCATTGGCGTTGCAGCCGGGCGCTGCTGAGAAGGGCACGCCGCGCCGGGCAAGCGCAGGAACATCCACGTGATCCGTCCCTATGGTGGCCGTACCGACGAAACGCGGAGAAGCACTGGCCAGCAGGGAGCCATCCACACGAGTGACCGAGCGAACCAGGAGCACATCGGCGTCAGCAACGTCCCCGGGCCGAATCGATCGCCCGGAAAGCCGGCGGATATCGCCCAGATCGCCAAAAAAGGCATCCAGCAGCGGCATGTTTTCATCGGCAACTATCAGCATTCCCGGCATCACCCCACATTAACCCAGTTCACAATTTGCGGCCTGCCGCTGTAAAAACAGCGGGTTGCGACAAAGGCACCCTGTATACCTCTAATAATTTTTGGCTATACTCGGCCGCCTGTGTACGCGTACCAGGCTGGCATTGTGGGTCCGTCGTGGACTTGCCGCCAGATTGTCCCGCTGCCGGCACGACGCGCTCCGAATCAAAACGTCATCACAGGACAAGAAAAATAATGACGCATCCTGTCCGCACCCTGTTGGTTCTCCTGCTGGCCATGCTGACGGCCGCATTCAGCCAGGCCGCCGAGCCGTCCTCGGCCGCCAACCGCGACCTTCAGGCTCTCAAGCAGAACGTACTGGATCTCAACCGGGAACTGACTGCCCTTGAGCAGCAGTTGCTGTATCCGAGTACCCAACTTGGCGTTTTCCTGTCGATCGATGTCGGCACTCCGATTCGCCTGGTCGACATCAACCTGCAGATAGACGGCAAGAACGTCGCCTATCACTTCTATACGGACCAGGAATTCCAGGCACTGACCAAGGGCGGCATACACCGCCTCTACACCGGGAACATAGCCAGTGGCGAACACACCCTGCGCGCCACCATTACCGGATACGACCCGCAGGGCAAGGACTACCAGCGCGTCACTGCCTACAAGTTCGTCAAGGCAGGCGGACGCAAGATGGTGGAATTGAAGGTCGTGGACGACGTGGAAAGCCGCCAGCACAAATTTGAATTCAAAGAGTGGAGCGAATAATCCACGAAGCTGCCAGCAATCCCCGCCAGCCACCGAATCGGCAGAGCTCCAGCGCATGACGCCGTCTAGACCAGCTCCTCTATCCCGGTTTTTCGTCGCGATCGCCGCAGCAGCATCGCTGCTGTTTTCGTCGGCGCTCATTGCCGCCGATGCGGCAAGACCCGCCGCCAAGAAATTGCGGATGAATTTCTCAATGGACGCGCAGACCGAGCCACTGGATCCTGCTGCCGTGCATTTCGGGGAAGTGATCTTCGACTACTACACCGGTCGCAACTTCAATGCGGTCACGAACCTGCTGATTGCCCGTGACCGTGGCGTCCTCTCCGGGAACGACGATTATTCCGAGATGCTCCTGGGTGATCTCTACACGTCATTTGGCCTGTTCGAGGATGCCGAGCGTATTTTCTCGAGCCTGATCAACAGGGACATCCTGACAAAAACACGAAACGAAACCTGGTTTCATACGGCCGAGCTCCAGTACAACCAGGGGCGCTACGACGAGGCCGCGCGGATTCTGGAAAACCATGTGACAGACCTGACGCCTGCCATGGAGAAGTCTCGCCTGATCATGCTCGGCAACATCTACGTCACCCGCGGCGAATTCCAGCGTGCGACCGAATTGCTCGCCAACATGAAGGCGGACGACATCCTGGGAGCCTATGCGCTTTACAACGCTGGCGTCGCATTCATACGTGCCGGCGAAGATGACCGCGGCATGGTTCTCCTGCAGCAAGTGCGTGATTTGCCACCGGGCGACGAGGAAACCAATGCCCTCAAGGATCGCGCCGCAATCGCCATGGGGTTCCGGTGGCTGCAGAAGGAAGCCTTTGACCAGGCGCGTGCGTCCCTGGTAACCGTACGCACGGACGGCCCGTTCACCAACCAGGCGATGCTCGGGCTTGGATACGCCAACTTCCAGCGCAATGACTTCAAACGCGCACTGCCGCCGTGGCTGGAACTCCTGCAGCGCAACACCTCCGACACCAGTGTCCAGGAAGCGTTGATGCTGGCCCCAAGGGCATATGAAGAACTCGGAGCACAGCCACAGGCCCTGTTTGGCTATCGCTACGCGGCCGACACCTTGCGTGACGAACTGAAGAAGGTGGAAAGGACCATCATCAGGATTCGCAACAGCGACTGGATCGACAGCCTGAACCCCGAGACGGCGAAGGATGTTGCAAAGGTTGACCCGCTGGCGCCTGTGCGGGGCTACACGCCTGCACGTATTCCTGAAGCCCCCTATCTCTACAACCTCTTTGCTTCCAAGGAATTCAGCGAGGACTACAAGGTCTATCTGGAATTGAAGCGGGTTGAGCGACTGCTTGACCTCTGGAACGACCAGATTCCCATGTATGGCGAAATGCTGAATCGCCACCGTGCAACACTTGCCCCATTGCGCCAGCAGGTCGACGAGTCGACCGCGCGCGCCACACGCGAAGTGGCCGGCCTGCGAGCCCAGACTATTGAGGTGCAGTCACGTGTAGAGCGCGCCATACGAGAAAACGACCTCGTGCAAACGGCATCGCTTGAACAACTTGGCCAGCTTGAACGGGTGCAGATGATGGAGGCTCAGACGCGTTCCGGTGCACACCCCGCCATTGCCGAACGACTGCGCCGGGTTCGCGGACTCGTGTTGTGGGATATCGCCCATCATGCCCCCAGACAGCAACAGCAGGCGCTGAAGGACCTCGTACAACTCAAACTGGACACCGACAATGCACAGCTGCACGTCGATGCCCTGCTCCGGCTACGCGAAGACATCACGCTACGCATGGGCCCCGCGTATGACCGGAAACTTGTAAACGGTTCCGCTCGGATAACATCGCTGAAGGTTGAGGTTACGGATCGTCTTCAGCAGCAGGTCTTGGCCCTGCAGAATCGCGCCTTGGCCGTATTGGCGGAGAATCGCAGAAACCTCGGAGCCCAACTGGCAGAGACACATCTTTCGATCGCTCGACTGCAGGATTCTTCTGTCAGTGATGTTATTGAAAAAAGGAAGAATCAGTGATGTGG
>JBKHWN010000156.1:0-11559 GCA_046566505.1 Gammaproteobacteria bacterium | reverse complement strand
ACGTGACGATCTTCGACCGCGCCCTGCTCGATCTGCCGAATCCGGCGTCATCGCCCCGCATCCACGCGCAGATGGAAAAGCTGGCGCAGGCGCGGCTGGCCGCGCTGCCCACGGTCGAGACGGTCAGTGCGCGGGTGCTCCGGCTGCTGGAAGGGCAGGTTGGCCAGCGCGTGCTGGACCTGGACGACATTGCGGAAATGATGGGCATCAGTGCGCGCACCCTGCAGCGGCGTCTCAGCGAGGAGCACACGAGTTTCCAGAAACTGCACGACGGCCTGCGTTACCGGCTGGCCTGCGAGTTGCTGCGCAAGCCCGACGCGGACATTCCCACGATTGCCGCCACGCTCGGCTTTTCCGAGCCCGCCACCTTCCACCGGGCCTTCCGCCAGTGGAGCGGGATGTCGGTAACCGACTACCGGCGGCGGCCGGCGGCCGGGGATACCTCCCCGGGAACGCCCGCCGACTGAGGCCGGGCAAGGCAAGCACGGGCCCGGCGCCAAATGTGCGCCAATGGCGCGCCTCGCTGCGCTGCTGCCGATTCCGTGCGGTATGTTCCGCCACCCGAAAAACAAAAACCCGGCCGCACCAGGCCGCAGGGGTGTTTCCCCATGTTGTTGCGCCATGGCGCCGCCCTGTGTGCGACGTTTCTGTTGTCCGCATGCACCACCTGGCACCAGGTCCCGCCGGAGCGGCTGGATGAGGCCGGCGCCCTGGCGCGCACCCATTACCAGGCAGAAATCCTCAGCGAAGACGGCGTGAAGCTGCGGTTCACCGTGTTCCAGCCGGCGCTGGCGCCCGGGGCACGCGCGCCGCTGCTGGTGCAACTGCATCCGTTCGGGTTGTGGCGCATGTCGCGGCCGAACACCCTGCTCAGCCATGCGCAGATCTCCGGCGACGTGGTGCGCCAGGCGTGGAAAGGCGGCTACTGGGTGATCAGCATCGACCAGCGCGGGCACGGCAGCTCCGGCGGCGTCATGCACATCGCCGATCCGGAAAAGGAAGCCCGCGACCTCGCGCGCGTGCTCGACTGGGCGCAGCAGAATCTCGCGCTCGCCGCCATCGACGGTGATCCGCGCGTCGGCATGATCGGCGAAAGCTACGGTGCCGGGCTGCAACTGGTGGCATCGGCCCGCGACCCGCGCATCGACGCGCTGATTCCCATCGGCGGCTGGTACGACCTGGAGCGCGTGCTCGCGCCCAACGACGTGCCCAAGAGCGGCTGGCTGACCATCCTCGTGCTGGCCGGCAACACCATCGCCAAATACGACCGCCGGTTGAACGGCGCCTACCGGCGCGCGCGCCAGGGCCATATCGACCAGTGGGTGCGCGACGAGTTTGATGACAACGATGTCGGCTGGTTCTGCGAACGCGGCCAGGCGCCACAGGCCGACGCGCTGCTCCTGAACGGCTACCGCGATGTGCTGTTCCCGGCGAACGAGGGCTTCGACATCCACCGTTGCCTGGTCGATGCCGGCCGCGACGCGCGCCTGATCACGGTCGCCGACGGCCACCTGCTGCCGGGCACCCAGCGCTCGCCGGGCTGGCTGGTGGGCTGGCACATCGAGAAGGAACTCGATTGCGGCGGGCAGAAGCAGAAAACCGCCGACGTGATGTATGCCTGGCTGGAGGCCAAGTTGCGCGACCGCGAGGACCTGCTGGCCGGCGTGCCCACCTACTGCCTGACCGGCGATCCGGCGATCGATGCACTCGGCGGCCCGCCGCCGACGGTACCGGTCGCGCTGGGCAAGGCGCATATCGGTACCGGCATGAGCGGCATGGTCGAGTGGATCGCCCGCCCGCTGGACCACGTGCGCAACTGGTTCGTCCCCGCCCACCTGCCGGACGATTGGCAGACACCGCAAAACGGCGGCCTGCGCCCGGCGCGTATCCCGCTGGCGGTGATGGCGCGGCCGACCTGGGTGGTCGGCGTACCGCGGGCCACGATCACGGTCAGTGACACCGACCGCGAGGATGCCGTCGTCTTCCTGCGGGTGGCGGCCTGGCGGCCCGGCAGCGGCAGCTACCGCGTGCTGAGCGAGCAGGTCACGCCGCTGCGCGGCGCCGGCACCCATGAGATCGACCTGATGGCCGTGCGCGGCAAGCTGGAGGCGGGCGAAGTGCTCGGCCTGCTGGCGCAGGGCTACAACGCGCAATACCGGTTCAGCGGCAGCGGTTTCGGCACCGATGCGGCGGTGGGCGGGCACGTGGACATTCCCATGGCCCCCGCCGGCCGTTGACCGAAGTGCCCGCCGGTGGGCGCTGCCCGGCGCTTACGGCAACCGGTGGGTTTTCCGACAATCAGAACGCTCGTACAAGATCTGGCCAGACAGAAGAAAAACCATGTCCCTCACCCGTTTTGTTTTGCTCATCCTGTGTCTTTCGCTGGCCACCGCCTGCACCACCCGCCACCGCACCGCGCCGACGCTGGTCGACAGCAACGGCGCCCTGGAAAAAACGCACTACCAGGCGGAACTCGTCGCGCCTGACGGCGTGAAGTTCCGCTTCACCGTGTTCCAGCCGTCGCTCAGGCGTGGCCAGAAGGCGCCGCTGGTCATCCACTCGCACGGCTTCGCCCTGACGCGCATGGAATCGTCCTTCGACGTGTATCGGGTCATTCTGGCCGGCAAGACGGTCATGGAGCTCTGGGACAAGGGCTACTGGGTCATCAGCATCGACCAGCGCGGCCACGGCAAGACCGGCGGCAAGATCGGGTTGATGGACGAGGACAAGGAGATCGCCGACGTCGTGCGGCTGGTTGACTGGGCACAGGAAAACCTCGCGCTGGCCGGGGTGGATGGCGATCCGAAGGTCGGCATGATCGGCGAGAGCTACGGCGGCGGCGTGCAGATGCTGGCGACGGTGGCCGATCCGCGCATCGATGCGGTGGTACCGATCACCACCTGGTTCGATCTCGAACGCGCACTGATCCCCGACGGCGTGCCGAAAAGCGACTGGCTGATGTTCCTGGGCGTGGCCGGCTACGGTATCAACCCCTGGCACATGGACAGCGACATCGCCAGCGGCGTGTTCAAGGAAATTCTCTTCGACAAGCCGCAGCCAGCGCTGCGGGCGCGACTGCGGCGCAACAGCCTGGTGTCGCGTTGTGACGCGGGCGAGTACCCGAAAGCGGACGCATTGCTGATCCAGGGTTACCGCGACGTGCTGTTCCCGGTGAACCAGGCGCTCGCTGCGCGTGAATGCTTCCTCAAGGGAGGGCGCGATGTGCGCCTGATCGCCGTTGAACACGGCCATCTCGCGCCGACCGCGCAGTTGTCGCCGCGGATTCCGATCTGGCATGTCGACCCGACCGTACGTTGCGGCGGCCGCAACCTGGACGTGCAGCGCACGATCATCAACTGGTTCGACCTGAAACTGCGCGACCGCAACATCCCCGACAGCAGCGTGCCGCACTGGTGCCTGACCGGGGATCGCGCGCTGGATGCCGCGCAGGCGTTGCCGCCGGCGATCAGCGTGCCGTTTGGTCCGGTGGCTGTCGGCAGTGGCGCGAGCGGTCTGGTCGAGTGGGCGGCACGCCCGGTGGATCATGTGGGCAACTGGTTCCGTCCGGCACGGGTGCCGGAAAACTGGGACGAGCCGCGCAACGGCTGGCTGCGGCCGGCACGGGTGCCGCTGGTCAAGATCGAAGGCCCGACCTGGGTCGCCGGCGTACCGTCGGTGGACATCGACATCACCGACAGCGACCGCTCGCAGCCGATCCTGTTCCTGCGCCTCGCCGCGTGGAAACCTGGCAGCGGCAGCTACCGGGTGCTCAACCAGCAGGTGACGCCGGTGCGCGGCACCGGTCCGCAACGGATCGAACTGGCTGCCGTGCGCGCCCGGCTCGACAAGGGCGAGATCGTCGGCCTGCTGGTGCAGGGCTACAGCAACCAGTTCCGCATGGCCGGCAGCGGCTGGGGGACGGATGCGACCGTGCAGGGCACGCTGGCGCTGCCGGTAGCCGGCGTGTCGTCACCGTAACGGTGGGAGGTCTGCCGGCGCGGGCCCGCTGCCTGGCCTCAGTGCGTGGCCGGGTGTTTCGTCCAGCGGCGCCGGACCATGCGCAGCAGCAGGGGCGCGATGCCGATCGCGGCGATCGCCATCAGCATTGACCCGCTGAGCGCATCCTCCGGCGTCGAGAGCCGGCCGAGCTGGTGCCCGGCGTTCACGAAGACCGCATCCAGCGGCGCCAGCCCGACCAGGCTGACCAGGAAAAAGGTGCGCGCCGGGATGTGGGTCAGGCCCATGGCCGCGTTGACCACGAAGAACGGCGGCATCGGTGCCAGGCGCAGGGACAGCAGGTACCAGCCGCCGTCGCGCGCCACGCCGCGATCAATCACTGCGGTCTGCCGTGGCCAGCGCGCCTCGACCAGGTCGCGGAATACGTGCCGGGACAGCAGCATTGCCAGCGTCGCACCGGTGGCGCCGGCAAACAGGGTGAGCAGCAGTGCCTCGGTGAAGCCGAAAACAGCACCGGCAAACACGGTCAGCACGGTGGCCACCGGCAGGGAGAGTGCGGTCGCCGCCACGAAGGCCAGGCCGTAGGCTGCGCCCGCCGCAATCGGGTGTTCATCTGCCAGGCCGGCGATCACCCGCTGGTGCCCCTTCAGCCAGAGAAAGAGCTGCTGCACGGGGTCGCCGGTCACCGCGACCAGCAGCGCCAGCAACAGCATCATCGCGGCAAGCAGCAACAGGTGGCGGGTCTTCATCCGCGTGAGTTTACCCTCACCGGGCCCGCCCGGATTGGCTATGCTTGCCGCCGGTTTTTCGACCCGGAGTACCTGTCATGGCCGGTTTCTCACCCGCTCGCGGACCCTTCCCGCTCACCCGGCCCCGCCGCTTGCGTCGCGATGACTTTTCGCGCCGGCTGGTGCGCGAGACCAGCCTTGGCGCCGCCAACCTGATCTGGCCGGTGTTCGTGCTGGAAGGCGAGAACCGCCGCGAGCCGGTGGCCAGCATGCCCGGCGTCGAGCGCCTGAGCATTGATCTGCTGCTGGCGGCCGCGCGCGAGGCGCATGCGTTGGGCATTCCCGCCATCGCCCTGTTCCCGGTGACACCGACCGAAAACAAATCGCTCGATGCCGCGGAAGCGTGGAATGACGAGGCGCTGGCCCAGCGCGCGGTGCGCGCGCTCAAGGCCGCGCTGCCGGATCTGGGCGTGATCACCGATGTCGCGCTCGACCCGTTCACCACCCACGGCCAGGACGGCATCATCGATGCGTCCGGCTACGTGCTGAACGACGTCACGGTCGAGGCGCTGGTGCGCCAGGCACTGTCCCATGCCCGCGCCGGCGCCGACGTGGTCGCACCCAGCGACATGATGGACGGCCGCATCGGCGCGATCCGCGAAGCGCTGGAGAGCGGGGGCTTCCCCAACGTGCGGATCCTCGCGTACTCGGCGAAATATGCCTCGGCCTACTACGGCCCGTTCCGCGATGCGGTGGGCTCGGCCGGCAACCTCGGCAAGGGCAACAAGCATTCCTACCAGATGGACCCGGCCAACAGCGACGAGGCCCTGCACGAGGTTGCGCTGGACCTCGCCGAGGGCGCGGACATGGTGATGGTGAAGCCAGGCATGCCGTACCTGGACATCGTGCGCCGGGTGAAGGACGAGTACCGCGTGCCGACGTTCGTCTATCAGGTCAGCGGCGAGTACGCGATGCACATGGCGGCTGCGCAGAACGGCTGGCTGGACGAGCAGGCCGTGATGATGGAATCGCTGCTGTGCATCCGCCGCGCGGGCGCCGACGCCATCCTCACCTACTTCGCCGTCCGTGCCGCCCGGGTGCTCGCCGGCCGCTGACCGTTTGCGGTGCCGGAGGGGTATGCCGTGCAGCGGGCCTGTCATGAAGGCCTGCTAGTATCGGTGGCGTACTTTCCTGCCTACCCGTTGCCGGATTCGACCTTTGACCGCCCCCATGACCCAGGCCACCACGCCCCTAGTACTGACGTCTCCCGCCGGCGACCTCGAACAGCCTGAATACTTCAGCAACCGCTGGGCATCGTTGTTCCGCTTCAACCTGCGCGTGCTGGAGCAGGCGACCAGCGAGCGCCACCCGCTGCTCGAAAGGCTGAAGTTCCTGATGATCTTCAGCTCGAACATGGACGAGTTCTTCGAGATCCGCATGGCGACCCTGAAGAAGCAGATCCGCACCGGCGAGGCGAAGCCCGGGCCGGACGGACTGTTGCCGCAGGAGTTGCTCAACAAGATCCAGCTGCAGGTGCACGAGGCGATCGCCCGCGAGTACAGCATCCTGAACGACGTGCTGATGCCGAAGCTGGCAGAAGAAAATATCCATTTCGTGCGCCGCCGGCACTGGAGCGAGGCGCAGCGAGAGTGGATCGCGAACTATTTCCGCGAGCAGGTGCAGCCGGTATTGACGCCGATCGGCATCGACCTGGCGCACCCGTTTCCGCGCGTCGTCAACAAGAGCCTCAACTTCATCATCTCGCTGGAAGGGCGCGATGCGTTCGGCCGCCAGTTGAACCTCGCCATCGTGCCGGCGCCGCGTTCGCTGCCGCGCATCATCCGCCTGCCGGACCACCTGCAGGACAACGGCGGCGATAACTTCGTGTTCCTTTCCTCGATCATCCACGACAACGCCGGCCACCTGTTCCCGGGCATGAAGTCCACCGGTTGCTACCAGTTCCGCATCACGCGCAACGCCGACCTCACGGTCGATGAGCACAGCGTCGAGGATTTGCCGAACGCGCTGAAGACCGGACTGTTCTCCCGTCGTTACGGCGATGCCGTGCGGCTGGAGGTGGCCGACAACTGCCCGCAGCATTTCGTGGACTTCCTGCTGGAGGAAACCGGGCTTGGCGATACCGACCTTTATCGAGTCAACGGTCCGGTCAACCTCGCGCGGCTGATGCCGGTGACCGACGTCAACCGTCCGCGACTGAAGTGGGTGCCGTTCATTCCGGGCCGTGGCAAGGGCGTGCCGACCGAGGGCACCCTGTTCGATGCCCTGCGCGAACGCGACATCCTGTTGCACCACCCCTACGAGTCCTTCAGCCCGGTGGTGGACCTGATCGCGCAGGCGGCGCGCGACCCGAACGTGCTGGCGATCAAGCAGACGCTCTACCGCACGCGCAACAACTCGCAGATCATCCAGCACCTGGTGGAGGCGGCGCGCAGCGGCAAGGAAGTCACGGTCGTGGTCGAGTTGCGTGCGCGCTTCGACGAGGAAAACAACATCAACGATGCGACGCGACTGCAGGAGGCCGGCGCCATCGTGGTCTACGGGATCGTCGGCTACAAGACGCACGCCAAGATGCTGATGATCGTGCGGCGCGAGGGCGAGAAACTCCGGCGTTACTTCCATCTGGGCACCGGCAATTACCACGAAGGCACGGCGCGTGCCTATACCGACATAGGCCTGCTGTCCTCGGATGAAGAACTCGGCGAGGACGTGCACAAGATTTTCCTGGAACTGACCGGGCTTGGCCGGGCTGCCCAGCTCAAGCACATCCTGCACGCGCCCTTCACCCTGCAGATCGGCCTGAAGAACCTTGTCGAGCGCGAGATTGCCCACGCGCAGGCCGGCCGTCCGGCCGGTATCCGGCTGAAACTGAATTCGTTGACCGACAAGGAACTGATCCAGGCGCTGTATCGTGCATCACAAGCCGGTGTTCCCGTCGATATCGTCGTGCGCGGCATGTGCGTGCTGCGGCCGGGCATTCCGGGCGTTTCCGACAACATCCGGGTGCGCTCGATCATCGGTCGTTTCCTGGAGCACGCGCGCGTGTACTGTTTTGCCAACGGAGGCGAGACGAAAGTCTATTGCGCGAGCGCGGACCTGATGGAGCGCAATCTGTACTCGCGCGTCGAGGTCTGTTTCCCGGTTCGCGACCCGAAGCTGGCGAAGCGCGTCGAGGAGGAATGCCTGGATCTCGCGTTTGCCGACAACGAAACGGCATGGATGCTGCGTTCCGACGGGACCTACGAGCGTCTTGCGCGCGACGAGGACATGCCGGCCGTGGATGTTCAGGCCGAGTTGCTCAGCCGCCTGGCGCGCTGAATCGGGTGGTCATGAGGAAGCCGGCGCCCTGCAGGTAGTCCGCTTCCTGCTCCAGGTCGGCCAGCGTCAGCGAGCGGCTGTGCGCCCAGTTCGCCGGGACGACCAGCTCCAGCGCATCGCGCCGCTCGCGCAGCAGCAGTTTCGGCAGCCGTTTTTCGTTGCGTCCGTGGTGCAGCGCCACCGCCAGCCTCAGCAGCACGCACAGGCGCAGAGTCCGCTGGTGCAGGTCCACGCTGATGTCGACCAGCGCCTCAACGGAGAACTTGCGCCGGTGGTTGCGCACCAGCACCGCCACCAGCTTCTGTTCCTGACGGGAAAACCCCGGCAGGTCGGCGTGCTGGATGACGTAGGCGCCATGCTTCTGGAAGTTGCTGTGCGAAATGTCCTGACCGATTTCATGCAGCAATGCGGCCCAGCGCAGCAGTTCGCGGTCATCGTCGTCCAGTTGCCAGCGGCGCGCCATCTGGTCGAACAGCACGAGCGCGGTCTTTGCCACGCGCTGGGCGTGCGCCTCGTCGACATGGTTGCGGCGCATCAGGGATTGCACCGTGCGGTCGCGTACGTCCTCGTGCCGGTAGCGGCCGATCAGGTCGTACAGCGCGCCTTCGCGCAGCGCGCCCGATGAGTGCGTCATGTGGGCGATGCCCAGCGAATCGAAGGCGGCGCTCAGGATGGCAAGACCCGGGACGAAGATCCCGTGCCGGCTTTCTTCCAGGCCGGGCAGCCGCAGGTTGTCGATATCCGGGGCTTTGGCAACCCGACGGCACAGCCGGTCGAGGCTGGCAGCGGTGATGCCCTCCTCCGACCAGCCCAGCGCTTCGATGACCGTCTGTACGGCCTTGATGCTGCCCGATGCGCCCACCGCGCTGCGCCAGCCGGCGCCGGCCAGCGCAGTGCGTACCGGCAGCAGTTCCTGCCGGGCTGCGGTGTATGCCGCCTCGAAACGTTCCGGCGTGATCGTGCCGCGCGGGAAAAAGCGCCGTGCGTAGCTCACGCAGCCCATGTGCAGGCTTTCGGTGATCAGCGGCTCGAAACGCTCGCCGACGATGAATTCCGTGCTGCCGCCACCGATGTCGATCACCAGTCGCCGCCCGCCGTCATCCGCCAGGGTGTGCGCCACCCCCAGGTAGATCAGTCGTGCTTCCTCCCGGCCGGCGATCACTTCGATGGGGTGACCGAGCAACTTCTGCGCGCGGGCGATGAAGACGTCGCTGTTCTGGGCCTGGCGCAGGGCATTGGTGCCGACGATGCGGACCGACCCGTCCGGCATCCCGGCGATGCGTTCGGCAAAGCGCTTCAGGCAGGTGAGCGCGCGCTTCTGGATGTCCTCGGTCAGGCGGTTGCGCGCATCCAGCCCGGCCCCCAGCTGGACCTTCTCCGACCGCCGCTCCTGGATACGCAACTCGCCCCGGTCCGGGCGGGCCACCACCATGTGGAAGCTGTTCGACCCGAGATCGATGGCGGCCAGCTGGCGAAACGGCAATTCGGATTTCGGCACGCATCGTCTCCGGCAGGGGTGGGGCGAGGCCGCGCGATTCTACTGGACCGCGGCGCCGGCAGGGTGGTCCGGTGCGATGCCGGTCGGGGCTCTGCTATGATGCGGCCCTTCCCGCGCCGCCCCGGCGGCACCCTGCCAGGAGTATCCATGAGCGAGCATATCGTCAACGTGTCCGAGGCCACCTTCGAACAGGAAGTCCTGAAGGCCGATGTTCCCGTGCTGGTCGATTTCTGGGCCGAGTGGTGCGGCCCCTGCAAGATGATCGCACCGATACTCGGGGAGGTTGCCGGTGAGTACGGCGGCCGGCTGAAGGTCTGCAAGGTGAATGTCGACGACAACGGCGACACGGCGGCACGCTTTGGCATTCGCGGTATCCCGACGCTGTTGCTGTTCAAGGGCGGCAATGTGGAGGCCACCAAGGTGGGTGCGCTGTCGCGCTCGCAGTTGACGGCGTTCATCGACAGCAACATCTGATCCACAGCGCCCTGCGTACGGTGATTTGCGCGGGGCGGTTTGCCTTTCCCGGAAAGGTGGTGCTAGATTCGCCTTTCCAGGGAGCAACTGCCCGGTTCTGATACAGGGCATGTCCACCTCCCCGCCGGCCTGGCCCCCCCAGGCACTCCGCTGAAGCACAGCGCTTCGCCACAGGCCCGGCACCCGAGACGATTCCGATCGCTCGCAATCCTGCCCTCCCGGGCACTCCCCTCCTTCGTTCCCTTGTGTACGAGTCTATGGAAGCGCAAAAGCACCCCGATCAGCAGTCTGCCGACGACCAAACGCCCGGCAATTACGCCACCGATCCACAGCAGCCCGATGGTGGGCAGCATTCGCAGGACCCGGACCAGCAAAGCCAGGGCCAGGATCCGCAAGGCCAGCAGGACCAGAATCAGAATCCGCAAGGCCAGGCCCAGGGCGGCCAGCAGGGGCGGGGCCAGGGCCGCGGAAACCGCGGCCAAAACAACCAGAATGGTTCCCGCCAGAACCAGCAACAGCCGTCGGCGCCGCCGGGACCGCCGCTGTCACTCACCGAACTGAAGCGCCGGCCGATCGCCGAACTGGTCGATATGGCGGAGGAAATGGGCCTGGAAAACATGGCCCGGGTCCGCAAGCAGGACCTGATCTTTGCGCTGCTGAAGCGGGCGGCCCGGAACGGTGGCGACATCGCCGGCGACGGGGTGCTGGAAATCCTGCAGGACGGCTTCGGGTTCCTGCGGTCCTCCGAAGGCTCTTATCTGGCCGGCCCGGACGACATCTACGTCTCACCGAGCCAGATTCGCCGCTTCAACCTGCGCACGGGCGACACGATCGTCGGCCTGATCCGCCCGCCGAAGGAAGGCGAGCGCTATTTCGCGCTGCTCAAGGTCGACCACATCAACTACGACCGGCCCGAGAGCACCAAGAGCAAGATCCTGTTCGAGAACCTGACGCCGCTGTTTCCGCAGCGACGCCTGAAGATGGAGGCCGGAAACGGCTCCACCGAGGACATCACCTGCCGGGCCATCGACCTGCTCGCGCCGATCGGCATGGGCCAGCGCGGCCTGATCGTCGCCCCGCCGAAAGCGGGCAAGACGATGCTGCTGCAGGACATCGCGCACGCGATCACCCGCAACAACCCCGAGTGCTACCTGATCGTCCTGCTGATCGATGAGCGGCCGGAGGAAGTGACCGACATGTCGCGTACCGTGCGCGGCGAAGTGGTTGCCTCCACGTTCGACGAGCCGCCGTCGCGTCACGTGCAGGTTGCCGAGATGGTGATCGAGAAGGCCAAGCGCCTGGTCGAGCACAAGCACGACGTGGTCATCCTGCTCGACTCCATCACCCGCCTCGCGCGCGCCTACAACACCGTGATCCCGAGTTCCGGCAAGGTGCTGACCGGTGGCGTCGACGCGCATGCCCTGGAGAAGCCCAAGCGTTTCTTCGGTGCGGCGCGGAACATCGAGGAGGGCGGTTCGCTGACGATCATCGCCACCGCGCTGGTCGAGACCGGTTCCAAGATGGACGAGGTCATCTTCGAGGAGTTCAAGGGCACCGGTAACATGG
>JBKHWN010000155.1:0-17075 GCA_046566505.1 Gammaproteobacteria bacterium | reverse complement strand
CCGCAGGAGTTGCTGGTCAACGGCGACAAACTGGCGTTCCAGAAGCCGACGGTACTCGGCGGCGACTACATCTACGGCCTCGACGGCACCTGGGTGGCCTGGAAGCATGACCCGGCCGGCGACGGTGTCATCGCTGCCGACGGCGACCACGTGTACCTCTACGGCGGCATGCGCCGGGGCGGCAAGAACGTCTTTGCACTGGATGTGACCAGTGTGCGCAAGTCGTCGGCCAGCGTGGCGCCGAAACTCCTGTGGGCCATCGAGGGCGGCAAGGCTGGCACGGTCTACGAGCACATGGGCCAGTCCTGGTCGACACCGCTGTCGCGCTGGGTGCGCTGGAACGGCGAGCGCCGCCGCGTGATCTTCTTCGGCGGCGGCTACGACGATGTTGTCCACGACGACACCCAGGCCTTCACGGCCGCATCGCACAAGGGGCGTCAGGTGTACATGGTCGATGCCGTGACCGGGAAACTGTTGTGGTGGGCGTCAGGCGACGCCGTTGCCGACACCGAAGTGCCGGACATGCAGTACAGCATCACCGCCCAGTTGATTACGCTGGACCGCAACGGCAACGGCGTGGTCGATGGACTCTATGCCGTCGATCTGGCTGGCCAGATATTCCGTTTCGACTTCGACGAAGCAGCAGCGGCCCCGGAGGGGTCCCTGCCCGGCGACGCTACCGACCGCCTGGTAGCAGCGAAGTTCGTGCGCAACAACGCGGCGGCGACCGTGGCGAAGCTGGGTGCCACGGCAACCGGCGCCAGCACGACACTGGACAACCGCCGGTTCTATGACGCACCCGGCGTTGCCTTCGTGCGCTCCACGGCAGGCGGTGACCTGCTGCTCGGGGTGGTGTCCGGCTACCGCGAGAAGCCGCTGGACAATGCGACCCAGGAAATGGCCGTGATGGTGCGTGACGTGGGCGCCTGGAACATGACTCCTCCGTCGCGGGCAGCCCTCACGCTGGCGGACCTCACGGATGCCACCGCGCTGGCCGAGTTGTCGGCTGCCCAGTTGGAGGGGCCCGGTTGGTACATCAACTTCCAGCGCTTCCGTACCGACGGCAGTCCGCTGGCGGAGAAGGGAATAGGCTCGCCGGTCTTCTTCAACTTCGCGCTGCTGTACACCACGTTCGTTCCCTACGGCAGCCCGTCGGCGTCGACCTGTACGCCGGATGTGGGTTATTCACGTCTGTACGTCGTGAACGCGCTGACGTCGGCTGGCCTGGTCAATGCCGCCCTAGACAATGTTTCCGACAACCAGCGTTACCTCGATGAGGCCATGCCCGGTATCGGCTCGACCATCCAGTTGCTGTACTCGGGCGGCGAACTGACCCTGATCGCCGGTACGCTGGCGATGGGCACCAGTGACGGTGTCGATTCGGATGGTGACGGCGTGCCTGATCAGTTGGGTATCGAGGGCGGGCCGGAAGAAAGCCGCCGTCTGACCCGTGAAGTGTTTGGCGATATCCGTCGCACCCGCTGGTTCCAGATGAACGAGTGATGCCCGATACTGCTCACATGTGTTGCGCCGGGGGTAACCCCCCGGCGTCCGGGAATTCGGGAGAGTTGTGCATGAATCAACGTCAGAAGGGTTTTACGCTCATTGAGATCATGATCGTCGTGGTCATCCTCGGCATCGTGTCCTCGATTGCCTTTTCGGCTTTTTCCGACAACAGCCGTGATGCCCAGCGTGTGCGGGGCATCGCCGACATGACGTCGCTCAACGACGCGGTCGGCCGCTTCTACCAGAACAATTTTTCCTACGATGGCCTCGATGATGCGGCGCTGCCTGGCCTGGCAGTGAACGCCGGCATTTCCCTGACGGACCAGTACGTGTTTACGATCGTGGTGGCTGCCGACGGGCAGTCCTATACGCTCACCGCCACGCCGGTGGACCCGCGATTGGGCGCCAACATCGTCGCCACCGATGTCACCGGTGTGCAGCGATAGCGGATCCGGTTGTCATTGAACGCTGCTATCCCCCGTCGCACGCGGCGGGTTCCACCCGCGTCCTCCCCGTGACATTGACCACGATCTGGCGGCCCTGGCCGCCGGGCGCCGCCGTTTGCCCGCAGAAGGTGAATCGCCCGTTCTGGCGATAACTGCCGTTTGCCCGCACATGAAGAAACCTTCGTTCGCCGAAGCCGCGCCAGGTGACGCGGATATTTTCGCCGTCGGTGATTTTCGTGTGGGTGATCAGGTCTGCCGCGTCCTGTAATTGCCCGGTGCGCCCCGGGTCAAAGAACAGGGCCAGCCTGCGGTCCCATTGGCCTGTGCATCTTCCGTTGTCATCAAGCGCGCAGAGCGTGACGCCCCGGTTTGCGGAGACCGCCATGTGCCGCGTGGTACGCAGCGCCATGTGGTAGGACGTCACCCATGACTGCATGGCGGCCGGTGCGATGAGCCCCCGCATGGCAGGCACGCCAAGACCGACAAGGATGCCGACCAGCACGAGCGTGACCAGCAGTTCGACCAGCGTAAAACCAGCGGCGCTGCGCATGGCGGGAAACTACCTTTGAATGCGGGCACGGCAATGCTTCCACGGGAGAGTCCGCGCGGTTGTGCGAGAATGCGGCGCCCTTTTGCGATCGGAGACCGGTTGATGCCGCAGCGAATTGCCATCCTGGGCGCCGGCATCATCGGGCTCCTGTCGGCGCGCGCACTGCGGCGGCGAGGTGTCAGTGTTGCCCTCGTCGATGCCGGCAGGCCGGCGCGCGAAGCGTCCTGGGCCGGTGGCGGCATCGTTTCCCCGCTGTATCCCTGGCGTTATCCCGATGCCGTTTCCGCCCTGGCACGGAACGCGCAGGAGGCCTATGCGCGTCTCGCGGGTGAATTGCGTGCCGAATGCGGTATCGACCCCGAGTATTCGCCTTGCGGTTTGCTGATGCTCGAACCGCCGGATGTCGATGCGGCGTTGCGCTGGTCACGACGCAACAACAGGCAAGTGCTTCGTTATCGCGGGGACGGCGTCGCCTTGCTGCAGCCGGGCCTCGGTGTCCCCGTCGATGATGCGCTGTGGATGCCGGACATCGGCAACATCCGTAACCCGCGCCTGCTGCAGGCGCTGCTTCGATCCCTGGAGAGTGATCCTGGCGTGCGTTTTTTTTCGAACGCGTTGCCGCGCCTGCGCGTGGAGCACGGAAAAACGCGGGTGTCGATTGACGGCGAAGACCTGGATTGTGATGCGGTGCTGGTCTCGGCGGGGGCATGGACGCCGGCGCTGCTGCGTCCGCTCGGCATCGGGTTGCCGGTCGTGCCGGTGAGGGGGCAAATGATCCTGTTCCCCCCGCAACCGGGCCTGCTGCGCCGCATCGTGCTGCACGAAGGGCGTTACCTGATCCCCCGGCGTGACGGGCGCATCCTGTGCGGCAGCACGCTGGAGCGCGCAGGGTTTGATCGTTCGCCAACGGCAGCGGCGCGCGACAGCCTGTTGGCAACTGCACGGAGAATTTTGCCGGCACTGGCCGATGTAGCGCCGGAGTTGCACTGGGCCGGATTGCGGCCGGCGGCGCCCGAAGGCATCCCCTTCATCTGCCGGCTGGCCGGGGATCTTGTTGTCAATGCGGGGCACTACCGCAATGGTCTTGTGCTGGCGCCGGCATCGGCGCAACTGGGCGTCGAACTGTTGCTTGGCGAGTGCCCCTCGATTGACCCGGAGCCTTACACGATCGGAGCGGCAGCGGCGGGTCACTCGGTGTTGTCGTCACCGGTATCCAGCCCCAGTTTCTGCAGGCGATAGCGCAACGATCGGAATGTCATGCCCAGTTTCTTGGCAGCGGCCGTGCGGTTCCAGCGTGTTTCGTTCAGCGACTTGAGGATCAGGTCTTTCTCGATGCGCTGCAGGTAGTCTTCCAGCGGCTCGCCGGGCAGTTGCTGCGGCCGCTCGTGTTCGGGAGGCAGCGCCGGCCTCATGCCGGCCTGCGTGTCGGCATCGTTCAGGCGAAGGTGCCCGACATCGACACGGTTGTCGTCGGAGAGCGTCACCGCGCGTTCGAGGATGTTTTCCAGTTCGCGTACGTTGCCGGGGAACCGGTAACCCAGCAGCGCGTTCCGTGCTTCCGCCGTCAGCGTGGGCTTGTCGATCCCCCATTCGTCCGCGAGTTGCTCAAGGAAGCGGTCGGCCAGCAGCAGGATGTCCGGCCCGCGTTCGCGCAGTGGCGGCACGTCGATCTGGATGACGTTCAGCCGGTAGTAGAGATCCTGGCGGAAATGTCCGGCGTCCACTTCCTTCTGCAGGTCGCGGTGTGTCGCGGAAAGAATCCGGACATCAATCCGCGTTTCCTTTTCCGAACCGACAGGGCGGATCGACTTTTCCTGGATGGCCCGCAACATCTTCACCTGCATGCTCAGCGGCAGGTCGGCGATTTCATCGAGGAACAATGTGCCGCCACTCGCCGCCTGGAACAGGCCCTCCCGGTCAGCCGTGGCGCCGGTGAAGCTGCCCTTGCGATGGCCGAAGAACTCGCTTTCCATCAGTTCGGAAGGGATCGCGCCGCAGTTGACCGGCACGAACGGCCGGTCTGCGCGCGGGCCGAGCCGGTGTATCAGCCGGGCTACCAGTTCCTTGCCGGAGCCGGATTCGCCGCTGATGTAGACCGGGGCCTGGCTGCGCGCGAGTTTTTGTATCTGCGCCCGCAGGTGGCGGATGGCCTCGCTCTCGCCGATCAGCTGGCGCCTTGATTCGTCTGCCACGCGTTCGCCGCCACTGCGTTGGCGCAGTTTCAGCGCGCTCTGCACCAGATCCCGCAGCCGCTGCAGGTCGACCGGCTTGGCGACAAAATCGAAGGCGCCTTCCTTCAGCGCCGAAATGGCCGTCTCCATGTTGCCGTACGCCGTGATGACCGCCACCGGCGTCTGTGGGCAATTTTTCTGGATATGGCGGACGAGCTCGATGCCGTTGCCGTCACCGAGCTGCATGTCGGTGAAGCACAGGTCGAAATTCGTACCGGCCAATTTGCTCTTCGCTTCGGCCAGTGATGCCGCTGTTTCCACGCGCAGGTCCATGCGGGAAAGGGTGAGCGAGACCAGTTCGCGAATGTCGGGTTCGTCGTCAACGACGAGGGCAAGGCTCTGGGCCATCTGGGCAACTCAACTGGCGAGGCGTGCGGGATGTGCGAACGTGATCATGAAGCAGGGCGTGCCATCGGGCGAAGACTCGGCACCGATGTACGCCAGCCGCGCGCGGTTAGCCTCGCACAGCTCTCTGGCGATATACAACCCGAGCCCGGTGCCGCCGGTCTCCGTCGTGTAGAACGGCTCGAACAGGCTGGGCAGTTGTTCGTCCGGGATTCCCGGGCCGTTGTCGGCGATGCGCAGCCATGGCTCGCCGCTGCCCGCATCGACGCCGGCAGCGAGCAATACCTTGCCCTGTCCACGCAGTTTTCGACCGTGGCGAAGGCCGTTTTCGCAGAGATTCTGCAGTGCCTGCTGGAGATGCGCGCTGTCGAAGCGCACGCGTATGCCGGGACTCGCCACATGGACGCCGACCTCATCATCGTTGTCGTGGTTGTCCAGGTAGTCCCTCCGGAACTGCTGGAGCCAGGCGGCGAGGTCCAGCAGCTCCGTCCGCGGGGCCTGCCGCCGGGACAACTGCAGGACGTTCTCGACAATGCGGTCCAGGCGCAGCGATTGCTGCTGCACGATCTCGATGAGCCGGCGGTCCTCCTTGCCCAGGTCCGTTGCCTCGTTGAGCAGTTGCGCGGCATGACTGATCGCTGCGAGCGGGTTGCGGATTTCGTGGGCGATGCTGGCGGCGAGCCGGCCGAGCGAGGCGAGCTTCATCTGCGGGAGGTTCTGCCCGAGCGCGGTCATGTCCTCGATGAACACCAGTGCGGCCTGCTGTCCGCTGATGGTGATCGGCGTCATGTTGGCGGACAACTGCGGGCCACCGGCCTGGTGGCGGAAGACCGGTTGTGGCGCCGGCCCGTGGGCCCGCCAGTCGCTGATGCGGTCGGCAAGGGCGGGGCTGACGGCCTTGAGCGCCGGTTTCTCCGGAAGTTTCGGATCGCAGGTCAGCAACTGCCGTGCGGCGTTGTTGATCAGCAGGATCTGCCCGTCTTCATCGACGACCGTAATGCCGGTGCGCATCCGCTGGATGATGTGCGCGTTGAGTTCTTCCAGTGCCGTGATCTGCTCCTTGCGCCGCCGGGCCAGGGCCTCGCTGTCCTGCAGCAGCCGTGTAAGCCTGGATGTTGCGATGGCGACACCGAAAAAAGCGATGCCGAGCAGTCCGACCTGGGTGCTGCCGCTCGACACCGGCAGGCCGCGCGACATCGAAAAATAGAAATGTTCGTAAAGCATGCCCAGTGCCGCCACGGCGGCGGGCAGCAGGCCGAGGCGGCCGGGCAGCAGGATGGCACCGGCCGCAACCGTGACCACCAGCAACGGCGCTACGTTGCTTGACGGACCCCCGCTGGCGTGGGCGAGCACGGTAAGGGCCACGATGTCCACGCCCGTGAGGATCAGCCCCTGTATCCGGTCACGACCGGTCAGCAAACGTGCACCGAAGGTGGTCGCCACGCAGATGACGAAGTAGGCGGCGCTGGCACCCAGGTACAGATCGGGTTGATAAGTGCCCAGACGCATCGTGCGATCCAGCCCGACCACGAACAGTCCGAGCAGCGCTGCCGAGAGCAGGATGCGGTAATGGCCGTAGATGACCAGCGGTCCTGCGCGGCGAGGGTCCGCCGGCGCATCCAGCAGGATGGCGCGAAGTCCGTTGGCCATGGATGTCAGCCCGGTCCGCCCTTGCTGAGATATGCCTGCAGGTGCTCCGGTGAGCAGAAGAACAGGTTCTGGTAGTGCACGCCGCCTTCTTCCGGGGCGTGGACGCCGCATTCGGCGCAGCGCTTCACCGGCGGCGCGTCCGCCGCACGCGTGGCCGCCGGGCGGTCGCCTCCCGAGCTGCTGTTTCCGGCAGTCAGTCTCCGGTAGAGGTAATAAGCGACCCCGGCAATGGCGAGGATCAGCAGCAGGCGGCTCATGGGTGTCTCCGGTTCGGGTGAAGGCGGCCAGTCTAGCAAGTGCAACACGGTTCCGGTGCCCGGGTGTTTGGGGGAGAATCGCCGCTCCCTCAGGCATCGCCCCGGAACCAACGACATGACGCTGCGCATCGTGCTGGCCCAGACCAACCTGCTGGTGGGTGATATCGATGGCAACGTCGGGCAGGTAATCGACCTGGCCCGGTCCGCGCGCCGGGAGCAAGGTGCGCGCATCGTCGTCTTCCCCGAACTGGCGATCACCGGTTATCCGCCGGAGGATTTGCTGCTGCGCGCCAGCCTCGGCCCGCGCGTTGATGCGGCCGTCGGGCGTCTTTGCGCGTTCACGCAGGATGAAGGCGTCGTGCTGGTCCTGGGCCTGCCGCGCCCGGTGGCGGGCGGCCTGCAGAATGCCGCAGTCGTCATGGCGAATGGCCGCGTGCTCGGCTGGTATGCCAAGCAACACCTGCCGAACTACCGGGTGTTCGACGAAGTGCGTTATTTCCAGCCCGGCAACGCACCGCTGGTGGTGGATGTCGACGGCACGCGCGTGGCGATCGCCATCTGCGAGGACGTCTGGTTCGCAGCACCTGCATTGCAGGCGAAGACGGCCGGCGCCGAGGTGCTGCTGGCGCTGAACGCCAGCCCGTTCCATGTCGGCAAGCAGGCCGAGCGCGAACAGGTCGTGCGCAGCCGGGTACAGGAAACCGGGCTGCCGGTTGCTTATGTCAACCTGGTCGGCGGGCAGGATGAACTGGTATTCGATGGCGGGTCATTTGCGATAAACCGTGCCGGCGAGGTGGTCGCGCGGGCGCCGCATTGCGTGCCGGCCGCGCTGGCGCTGGATTTTGTCGATGGCGATTTTCCTGATGGCGAGTGCGTCGATATGCCGGCGGAAGACGTCGCGTTGTACGACGCACTGGTGCTCGGCGTGCGTGACTATGTCGGCAAGAACCGCTTCCATGGTGCGTTGCTCGGGCTTTCCGGCGGCATCGACTCCGCGCTGACGCTGGCGATTGCCGTCGACGCGCTGGGCGCCGATCGCGTGCAGGCGGTGATGATGCCGTTCCGGTACACCGCGCAGATGAGCATCGACGACGCGCGCGCCGAGGCAGAGGCGCTGGGCGTGAGGTTCCACGTCATTCCCATCGAGCCGATGTTCGATGCGTTCATGGCGCAGCTGGCGCCGGTATTTTCCGGGACGCAGCGGGACACCACCGAGGAAAACCTGCAGTCGCGCTGTCGTGGCGTGCTGTTGATGGCGATGTCCAACAAGCAGCGGGCCATCGTGCTGACCACCGGCAACAAGAGCGAGATGGCCGTCGGCTACGCGACCCTGTATGGCGACATGGCTGGCGGTTTTGGCGTGCTGAAGGACGTGTTGAAGACCGCCGTGTACCGCTTGAGCGACTACCGCAACGCGCTGGCGAGGCAGCGGGGCGAACAGCCGCCCATCCCGCAGCGAGTGATCGACCGGCCGCCGTCCGCGGAACTTGCGCCCGACCAGAAGGATTCCGATTCACTGCCGGACTACCCGGTGCTGGACGCGATCCTGCGCCATTACGTCGAGGACGACGAAAGCGCCGAACAGGTGATCGCCCGCGGCTTCGACAAGGACACCGTGTACCGCGTGGTGCGGCTGGTCGACCTCAACGAATACAAGCGCCGCCAGTCAGCTGTCGGGCCACGTGTCACGAAGCGGGGCTTCGGCAAGGACCGGCGCTACCCGATCACCAACGGCTGGAAGCCGGGAATCTAGTCGAGCAACCCGAACGTGAGGATGTGTCGCCAGGACGGGCCTTCCGCGCTGCGTCCTTCCGGCACGTCCAGCGTGCCCTTGTCGTTCAGGCGCGGATGTTCCGGGAAGTTCGTGCCCAGCAGCGCGAGAAAGTGGTTTGCCGTTTCCGTCTCGCCAAGCCTTCGGTAGCACTCGCTGGCGATCACCAGCGCATCGGCCTGTGCGGGCGCCGTGGGAAAGTTTTCCAGTACGTAAAGTGCCCGGCTGATGGCGGCAAGACAGGCGCCGCGACGCACGTAGTACCAGCCGCTGCCGACCTCCTGCTCGGCAAGCTGGTTGCGGATGTGCAGCATGCGGGCGCGGGCGTCGGCGGCATGGGGGCTCTCCGGATGGCGTGCGACCAGTGCGCTGAAATCCCGGAAGGCTTCACGCTGGCTGGACAGGTCGCGCAACGAGGTATCCACCGGCGACCGCCGTTCCAGGACGCCACTTTCCATCCACTGGTTGGCCAGGCCCTTGATGTACAGCACATAGTCGGTCTGTGCGTTGCCCGGGTTCTGGCGCAGGAAGCGTGCCGCCGTGCTCTCGGCCGAGGGGTAGTCCACGCCGCGCATCTGCGCGTACATCAGGTCCAGTTGCGACTGTTCCGAGTAGCGGCCGAAGGGAAAGCGCGTTTCCAGTTCCTGCAGGCGCGTCTGCGCCGTCTGGAAGTTGCCGCGATCCATCTGCTTGCGCGCCTCGGAGTACAGCTCGCGCTCGGTTTTTTCCTTTTCCGGCTTGGACGCGCAGCCACCGGCCAGCAGCAGGCCGGCAAGCAGGAGCAGGGCGAGACGATGCAGGCTCACGGGCATGGCAACGGGTCTAGAATGCGGGGGCGACATTTAACCACAGGGCTCCCGGCAGCGCATGACAGGTACTTCCACCCATATCGAGGACGAGGCCGTCGTGCCCGATGCGATGGCCGGCAAGCGGCTGGACCAGGCTGCCGCCGATTTGTTCCCCGATCACTCGCGCTCGCGCCTGCAGCAGTGGATCGAGGCCGGCGTGCTGACCGTCGACGGCGCGGCGCGTGCGCCGAAGCAGAAGCTGATCGGTGGCGAGCGCCTGCGTCTTGCCGTCGATGTCGAGCGCGCGGACGACTGGGCCGCCGAGGACCTGCCGTTGCTGGTGGTCCACGAGGACGAGGACATCCTGGTCATCGACAAGCCGGCCGGGCTGGTGGTGCACCCGGCCGTCGGGCACCAGCACGGCACATTGGTCAATGCCCTGCTGCATTACGACCCGTCGCTGGCGACACTGCCGCGCTGCGGCATCGTCCACCGCATCGACCGCGACACCACCGGCCTGCTGGTCGTCGCCCGCACGCTGGAAGCACACACCGCGCTGGTCCGCCAACTCCAGGACAAGTCGGTGTGGCGCGAGTACGAGGCGGTGGTGAACGGCCTCGTCGCCCGCGATGGCCGCGTCGAGGCAGCCATCGGCCGGCACCCGACCGACCGCAAGCGCATGGCGGTGGTGGTCGGCGGCAAGCCGGCGGTCACCCATTACACCGTGGTGCAGCGGTTCCGCTCGCATACCCATGTGCGCCTGAAGCTGGAAACCGGCCGCACGCACCAGATCCGGGTGCACATGGCGCACCTCAAGCATCCGCTGGTGGGTGACCCGGTCTACGGTGGCCGCGCCGTCGTGCCCACGCACGCCGAGCCGGAACTCGGGGAGTTGTTGCGCGGTTTTTCCCGGCAGGCCCTGCACGCCACCCGGCTGGGGCTGATCCATCCGGGCAGCGGCGAATTCATGGGTTGGCACTCGCCGTTGCCGGACGACATGGTCGTGTTGCTCGACCTGCTTGCCGAGGATTTGAGGGTCAACGGGTGACGGGCGGGAGTGGCACCCTGGCCGACGCATGGCTGTGCCCGGCCTGGGCGGCACCGTCGAACGTCCACTTGCGGGTGACGACCCGTCACGGCAACTTCAGCGAGCCGCCCTACGACGGTTTCAACCTCGCCCTGCATGTCGGGGACGATCCTGCTGCCGTGCAGGCCAACCGCCGGCGATTGCAGCAGGCGATCGGGTTGCCGCGCCAGCCGCTCTGGCTGGAACAGGTGCACGGCGTGGTCGTTGTCGATGCGGCCGCCGTCGACCCGTCGGCGCCGCCGCCGGTGGCCGACGCGGCCTTTACCCGCCAGCCGGGTGTCGCCTGCGTCGTGATGACCGCCGACTGCCTGCCGGTAGCACTGGCCGCGCGCGATGGCTCGGTGGTTGGCGTCGCCCATGCCGGCTGGAAGGGACTTTGCCTCGGCGTGATCGAGGCGCTGGTGGAGGCGATGGCGGTGCCTGGCGAGGAACTGCTTGCCTGGCTGGGGCCGGCCATCGGCCCGGCGGCCTATGAAACCGGTCCGGAAGTGCGCGACGCGTTTGTTGCGCGGGACCCGGACGCCGCCGCTGCCTTTGTCGCCGTCACCCGCAGCGACGGCACCCTCGGCTTTCTCTGCGATCTCTGCGCGCTCGCCCGCCAGCGCCTCGCTGCCCTGGGCGTCACGGCCGTCAGCGGTGGCGACCTGTGCACGAAGACCGACAGTGAGCGCTTCTACTCGTTCCGCCGCACGCCGGTGACCGGGCGCTTCGCGACCCTCGTCTGGCGCGACTGAGCCAGCGCGATCTTCCGTGGTGAGGGGGCCATGCCCCCGATCATTCTGCCTATCGAGCGCATGGCCCTCTCGCCAAAGAAGAGCATGACCGGCGGCATACCCGCTGTCGCCCTTGAAAAGGCGCAGAATCACCAAACTTATTGGGCATCACTTTCTCCTTTTCTCGAGGACGACCGATGCGCATCGACCGCATGACCTCCCGCCTGCAGCAGGCACTCCAGGAAGCCCAGTCGCTGGCCGTCGGCCGTGACCACACCCAGATCGAGCCGGTGCACCTGCTGGTGGCACTGGTCGACCAGCAGGCCGGTTCGCTCAAGCCGCTGCTCGCACAGGCCGGTGCCGACCCGGCGCGTGCCCGTCGCGAACTCGAAGCGCTGATGCACAAGTTGCCGACGGTCAAAACGCCGACCGGCGAAGTTGGCGTGTCGGCGGAACTGGGCCGTGCGCTGAACCTGGCCGACCGTCTCGCGCAGCAGCGCGGTGACCAGTTCATTTCCAGCGAACTTGTGCTGCTGGCGGTACTCGATGACCGCGGTGATGCCGGCAAGGTGCTCCGGCAGGCCGGCGTCGACAAATCGAAGGCCGAGGCGGCCATCAATGCCATGCGGGGAGGAGACACCGTGCAGGACCCGAACGCCGAGGAAACCCGGGGCGCGCTCACCAAGTACTGCGTCGACCTCACCGCACGCGCCGCCAGCGGCAAGCTCGATCCGGTAATCGGCCGCGACGACGAGATCCGCCGCACGATCCAGGTGCTGCAGCGGCGCACCAAGAACAACCCGGTGCTGATCGGCGAGCCCGGCGTCGGCAAGACCGCCATCGTCGAGGGCCTCGCCCAGCGCATCGTCAACGCCGAAGTGCCCGAAGGACTCAAGCACAAGAAAGTGCTCGCGCTCGACATGGGCGCGCTGATCGCCGGCGCCAAGTTCCGCGGCGAATTCGAGGAGCGCCTGAAGGCGGTGCTCAACGAACTGGCCAAGCAGGAAGGCAACGTCATCCTGTTCATCGACGAGATCCACACCATGGTCGGCGCCGGCAAGGCCGACGGCGCCATGGACGCCGGCAACATGCTCAAGCCGGCGCTGGCCCGCGGCGAACTGCACTGCGTCGGTGCCACCACGCTGGATGAATACCGCCAGTACATCGAGAAGGACGCCGCCCTCGAGCGCCGGTTCCAGAAGGTGCTGGTCGACGAGCCGTCGGTGGAGGACACCGTCGCCATCCTGCGCGGCCTGAAGGAGCGCTACGAAGTCCACCACGGCGTGACGATCACCGACTCGGCGATCATTGCCGCCGCGCGCCTGTCGCACCGCTACATCAGCGACCGCAAGCTTCCCGACAAGGCGATCGACCTGATCGACGAAGCGGCATCTCGCATTCGCATGGAGATCGACTCCAAGCCGGAAGAAATGGATCGCCTGGAGCGCCGCATCATCCAGCTCAAGATGGAGCGCGAGGCGCTGAAGAAGGAAACGGACGAGGCCGCGAAGAAGCGGCTGGAAAAGCTGGAAGAGGACATCCGCGAACTGGAGAGGGAATACGCCGATCTCGATGAAATCCTGAGGGCCGAGAAGGCCTCGCTGGCTGGCGCTGCCCAGGTCAAGGAGCAACTGGAGCAGGCGAAGATCGAGATGGAAACCGCCCGTCGCAAGGGTGACCTCGCGAAGATGTCGGAGCTTCAGTACGGGAAGATTCCCGATTTGCAGAAACAGTTGGAGGCTGCGGAAAGGGCAGAATCCGTGCCGGTCGAAAAGCAGTTGCTGCGCAACAAGGTGACCGAAGAAGAAATCGCCGAGGTCCTGTCCAAGGCCACCGGCATCCCGGTGAGCAAGATGCTCGAAGGCGAGCGCGAAAAGCTCCTGCGCATGGAGGACTCCCTGCACGGGCGCGTCGTCGGCCAGGAAGAGGCGATCAAGGCGGTGTCCGATGCGATCCGCCGTTCACGTGCCGGCCTGTCCGACCCGAACCGTCCCAATGGCTCCTTCCTGTTCCTCGGCCCGACCGGCGTCGGCAAGACCGAACTGTGCAAGGCGCTCGCGCAGTTCCTGTTCGATTCCGAGCAGGCGCTGGTGCGCATCGACATGAGCGAGTTCATGGAGAAGCACAGCGTGTCGCGGCTCATTGGCGCGCCGCCCGGCTACGTCGGCTACGAGGAGGGCGGCTACCTGACCGAAGCCGTGCGCCGCAAACCGTATTCCATCCTGTTGCTGGACGAGGTCGAGAAAGCCCACCCGGATGTGTTCAACATCCTGCTGCAGGTGCTTGACGACGGCCGCCTCACCGACGGCCAGGGCCGCACCGTGGACTTCAAGAACACTGTGATCGTGATGACGTCGAACCTGGGGTCTGATGTCATCCAGCAGTTCACGCGCGAGAGAGCGAGCTACGAGGAAATGAAATCAGCCGTGATGGAGATCGTCGGCCGCCATTTCCGGCCGGAGTTCATCAACCGGCTCGACGATGCGGTCGTGTTCCATCCGCTTTCCGGCCCGCAGATCCGCGGCATTGCCGATATCCAGCTGGTCGGCCTGCGCAAGCGGCTGGCAGAGCGCGACATCGCGCTGGATGTCAGCGATGAGGCGCTGGACCGACTGGCGCAGGCCGGGTTCGATCCGGTCTACGGTGCGCGCCCGCTCAAGAGGGCCATCCAGCGCGAGATCGAGAATCCGTTGGCCCAGGCGATCCTGGCCGGCCGGTTTGCCGCCGGCGACCATATCCTGGTCGCCGTCGAGGATGATGCGTTGGCGTTCGAGAAGAAAATCTGAGTTGGCCGTGTGCGCCGGCCCTAGCGGGCCTGAGCACCGCCGCCGGAAACCTGCTCGAATTGCTCGCACCGCTGGATCTCGCTCTCGGTATAGCGGATCCGTTCGGCCAGTTCATCGTCGGTCAGGTAGCGGGAGTTTCCTGCCTCGTCGCGGGCCTTCAGCCGTCCCCCGGACCTGAGGTCCTGCAGGTTCTTGCGGTGCCGCTCGCACAGGACCTTGGTCCGCTCGCGCTCGTCGTCCGGCAGCGCCTTCATCTTTTCCAGGGTTTCTTTCTCGGCCGCCTTCAGTTTTTCCGCCTCGGAGGCGCTTCGCGATGTGTCCAGACGCTTCAGTTCGTCCTCGGCGTCCGAAGACGTGGTGTCCGACACCCTTACAGTGGCAGCCTTGGCGCCCTCGGGAGCCTTTTCCCCGTAGTGGGTGACGCCTTTCTCGTCCACCCACTTGTAGATTTTCGCGGCCTCTGCCGGAGCCATGGCCAGCGCGAGCAGGCCGGCCAGGGCCAGCGACGTTATCCGGAAGTTGAACGCATGCATGCTGATAACCCGTTGTTGTTGTGGGGGTTGGCCGATGCTATCACGCACCCCTGACCTGTCTTCCGGTGGTTGATGCGGCTTGACAGGCCGCAAACCTGTGCGAGACTTTCGCGTTTGCCGAAAGGCAACCGGTTCGTGGCGGGCTACCCCCCGCCGGGCCGTAGAGGGTGCGTATCCTGCTTACCGGCAGGGTATTAGTCAGCAGCAACACTGCATTTTCTCCCGCTTCGGAGCACGCAGCAGTCCCGGTGGAGCAAGTTCCGCGGGGAAGGGATAACCGCCAACGGGCGTCATCCCGGCCGTGCCGCACACAACAGCCATGGTTGACGGCTTACCGCCGCGCCGCGGCAGGTCCTGCCGCCCTCCCGGGTGGCGCACCTGCGCGGAATGTGGCCGTTTGCCGATGCCACACAAACAGTGAACGAGGTGACGAGCAGTGGAACAGTTGTCCGGAGCGGAGATGGTTATCCGCTGCCTGCAGGACGAGGGCGTCGAGTACGTCTTCGGATACCCCGGCGGGGCGGTCCTTCATATCTATGACGCGCTATTTCAGCAGCAGCAGGTCCGGCACGTGTTGGTGCGCCACGAGCAGGCAGCCACCCACATGGCCGATGGCTATGCCCGCGCCACGGGGAAGCCCGGCGTGGTCCTGGTCACCAGCGGACCGGGTGCCACGAATGCGGTAACCGGCATTGCCACCGCCTACATGGACTCGATCCCCATGGTCGTGCTGTCCGGCCAGGTGCGCAGCGACTGGATTGGCGATGATGCCTTCCAGGAAACCGACATGATCGGCGTGTCGCGCCCGGTCGTTAAGCACAGCTTCTCGGTGCGCGATCCGGCTGATATTCCGGAGATCTTCCGCAAGGCTTTCTACATTGCCACGACCGGCCGCCCGGGCCCGGTGCTGATAGATATCCCCAAGGACAAGACCGCACCCTCGGTGAAACTCCCGTACGAGTACCCGAAAAAGGTCAAGATGCGCTCGTACAACCCGATCGTGCGCGGTCACGCGGGACAGATCCGCAAGGCCACCGACCTGCTGCTCGAAGCGAAGCGCCCGGTTATCTATGCCGGCGGTGGCGTCATCCAGGGCGAGGCGTGCGAGCACCTTGTCGCACTGGCCAGGATGCTCGGCTATCCGGTGACCAACACCCTGATGGGGCTCGGGGCCTATCCGGCTACCGACAAGCAGTTTGTCGGCATGCTCGGCATGCACGGCACCTACGAGGCCAACATGGCCATGCACCACGCGGACGTCGTGTTTGCCGTCGGCGCACGCTTTGACGACCGGGTGACCAGCAACGCCAAGAAATTCTGCCCCGAGGCCCGCTTCATCCACATCGACATCGACCCGGCTTCGATCTCCAAGAACGTGCGTGCGGACGTGCCCATCGTGGGTTCCGCCGAGCAGGTGCTGTCCGACATGGTGGCCCTGTTGAAGCAGACCGGCGAGAAGGCGGACGAGAAGTCCCTGGCTGCCTGGTGGAACCAGATTGATGACTGGCGGCAGGTGCACGGCCTGCGCTTCGACCGTGAAAGCGGGCTGATCAAGCCGCAGCAGGCCATCGAGGCCCTGTACAAGGTGACGCGTGGTGACGCCTACATCAGCTCGGATGTCGGCCAGCACCAGATGTTTGCCGCGCAGCACTACAAGTTTGACAAGCCGCGCCGGTGGATCAATTCGGGCGGACTCGGCACGATGGGCTTCGGCCTGCCGGCCGCGATGGGCGTGCAGATGGCCTTTCCCGAGGCGACCGTTGCCTGCGTGACCGGCGAGGGCTCGATCCAGATGAACATCCAGGAGTTGTCTACCTGCAGGCAGTACGGGCTGCCGGTGAAGATCATCAACCTGAACAACGGCTATCTCGGCATGGTCAAGCAGTGGCAGGACATGCAGTACGAAGGCCGTCACTCGCATTCCTACATGGACTCTCTGCCGGATTTCGTGAAGCTGGTCGAAGCCTATGGCCATGTCGGCATGAAGGTCACGAATATTGCCGACCTTGAATCCGCCATGCACGAAGCCTTCAAGTTGAAGGATCGCCTCGTGTTCATGGATATCATTGTCGACCCGTCAGAACACGTCTACCCGATGCATATCGGTGATGGCTCCATGCGCGACATGTGGCTGTCCAAGACGCAGAGGACCTGAGGCCATGCGCAGAATCATTTCTATCCTGATGGAAAACGAGCCAGGTGCGCTGTCCCGCGTGGTCGGGTTGTTCTCGCAGCGCGGCTACAACATCGACACGTTGACGGTGGCCCCCACCGAAGACTCGACGTTGTCCCGCCTCACGCTCACCACCCATGGCGATGACCACAAGATCGAGCAGATCACCAAGCACCTCAACCGGCTCGTGGAGGTGGTCAAGGTTGTCGACCTGACCGAGGGCGCCCATATCGAGCGTG
>JBKHWN010000154.1:0-23106 GCA_046566505.1 Gammaproteobacteria bacterium | reverse complement strand
CCCGTGAATTTCGGTTCGCGTTTCTGCAGGAAGGCCATGACGCCTTCCTGGCGGTCGGGCCGGTTCAGCGTCATCACCGCGACGCCGTCGATGACATCTAAGGGGAGGTGTTCCGGTTTCGTGGTGGCATACCCCTCACCCCCGCCCCTCTCCCCGCTGGGGAGAGGGGAGTATGGGTGTCACTCTTTGCTCCCCACACGGAAAGGAATTCTCCATGCGCCTATCCACATAGAGGAGCGAACTCTTCATGCCCCTCTCCCTGCATGGGAGCGAACTCTTCGTGCCCCTCTCCCTGCATGGGAGCGAACTGTTCATGCCCCTCTCCCCTCCGGGGAGAGGGGTTGGGGTGAGGGGGGCTTCCCGCACGCCCGCGCCAGCGCCCCGGCGTACTCGCGTTCCATCCGCTCGATGATCGCTGCTACAGGTTCCACCTTGTCGATCTGCGCGACGCCGTGTCCGGCCGACCAGATGTCCTTCCACGCCGAGCCCTTGCCGTACTGCGCATCGACCGAGGGCTTCATGAAGTTCGCGTTGAAGCCGCTGACCTTGTTCGTGTACACGATGTCGTCCGGCGAGCAGTCGATCATCATTTGCTTGTGCTCATCGACCGCATCCGCTTCCGGCGTCGCGATGAAGCGCGTACCCATGTAGACCGCGCCGGCGCCGAGCGAGAGCGACGCCAGCAACTGCCCGCCGGTACCGATACCGCCGGCGGCGATCACCGGCAGACCGGTCTCCTTCACCAACCAGGGCAGCAGCACGAACGGGCTGGTGGCGCCTGCAAGGTGCCCAGGCTGCCGGCGTTAGTCACGGCGGCGACGAGTATTTCGCGCGAGACGAGGAACATCGGCGCGCCGATGACGGGAACACCCAGGCTGAACAGTTCGGTGATGCCGGCTTTCGGGAAAGTCATGGTCGTATTCATTCCGGTCAGAGCCGCGGCACGCCGAGGCTGGTTTCGCGCAGCCGGCGGTGCGGCGCTTCGAGGCAGGTTTCCAGCGCCATCGCCAGCACGCGGCGCGTGTCGCGCGGGTCGATCAGTCCGTCATCCATCAGGTGGGCACTGCAGTACATGGATTCGGAAATCATCTCCAGCCCCATGTTGATCATCTGGCCCTGCATCTGCACTTTTTGTTTCTCGGCGTCGGTGAGTTCGACACCCTTGCGCCGGGCCTTTTCCTCGGCGACGGTGGTCATCACGCTCGCGGCCTGCGGCCCACCCATCAGCGCCTGTCGCGCGCTGGGCCAGGAAAAAATGAAATCCGGCTTCAACGCGCGGCTGGCCATCGCGTAGTTGCCGGCACCGTAGGCCTTGTCGACGATCACGGTGATCTTGGGGCCGCGCATGTTGGCGACCGCCTGCACCATCTTCGCGCTGTGCTTGACCTGCCCGGCGCGCTCGATGTCGAGGCCGACGAGGAAGCCCGGCGTGTTCTGCAGGAAAATCACCGGCGTGAACGACTGGTCGCACAGCGCGATGAACTGCGCGACTTTCAGCGCGCCCCTGGGCGTGATCGCGCCGTTGTTGCCGACCACCGCGCAGCGATGGCCTTCGATCTGGATGTGGCCGCAGATCGTCTGGCTGTCGATTTCCGCGCTGAACTCGAGGAAACGCGAGCCGTCGGCGAGCCGCGCGATGATCTCCTGCACCTTGTACGGGATCTTGCGGTCCTTCGGCACGATGCCGATCAGTTCGTCGGTCGGATGCAACGGCGCGTCGCCGGGGCCGTCCTTCACGAGTAGCGGGTCCCGCGGCAGCTGGGCGACGATCTCGCGCGCGATGCGGATGCCGTCGGCATCGTCCTGCGCAAAATATTCGCCGGTACCGGACACCGTCGCGTGCATCTCGGCACCGCCGAGTTCCTCGGCCTCGACCCAGGCGCCGGTGGCGGCCTTGAGCAGCGGCGGGCCGGCGAGGAACAGTTGCGTCTGTTCCTTCACCAGCACGATGTAGTCGGACAGCGCGACCTGGTAGGCGCCACCCGCGGTGGCGTTGCCGTGCGCGACGGTGATCTGCGGGATGCCGCGTGCCGAGAGTTCTGCCTGCTGGCAATAAACCATGCCGCCGTCGACGAAGGTGACCGCAGTCCAGGGATCGGCCGCCGTCTGAGCGTCTCCGGCGAGATTGCCGCCGCCGCTTTCGTGCAGTTGCACGATCGGCAGTCGCGTCTCAAAAGCGATCTGCTGGATGCGCAGCATCTTGCGCACGGTGACGGCGGTGATCGTGCCGCCCTTGATCGCGAAGTTCCAGACGACGACGAGGCAGCGACGGCCGCTGATGTAGCCGATGCCGGTGATCAGGTTGCCGCCGGAGGTCTTGCCGTCGGTGTCGCCGTACATCATGTAGCCGGCGATGGAACCGATCTCCAGGAAGGGCGCGCCCGGATCGAGCAGCAGCGCGAGGCGTTCGCGTGGCAAGAGCTTGCCCTTCTTTTCCGCGGTGGGCCGGTAGGCCTCCTCGGTCGCCAGCTGGTTTTCCTCGACCTGGCGCACGCGCCGGACGTAATCGGCCATGTAGTCGGCGTTCGTGCGGAACGCTTCGCCGTTGACGTCGATCTCGGTCTCAAGGATCGGCATGTCGAAACTCCGTTGGTTCGTTACCCGGCTTGCCCCTCACCCCCGGCCCCTCTCCCCGGTGGGGCGAGGGGAGGGCGCTCTAGCCCCTCTCCCCCCGGGAGAGGGGTTGGGGAGAGGGTGCCCCTCACGCCGGCCAGACCGGCTTGCGCTTCTGCATGAACGCCATGATTCCCTCGCGGGCATCGGGCGAGGCGATCGTTTTCGCGAGCATTTCCTGCAGGTAGGGCAGGGCCTGCTCAACGGTCATGTCTTCCTGCTTGCGGTACGCCTCAAGCCCCAGCCGCATCGTGCCCGGCGCGAGATCCGCGAGTTCCCGGGACAGCGCCTCGACGGTCTCGTCGAGTTTGTCGGCCGGAACCACCTGGTTGGCCAGCCCGAGCCGCACCGCTTCCGCCGGCTCGATGCGATAGCCGCGCATGATGAAATCAAGTCCGGCGCGCGCCGGCATCACGCGGAACAGGGAAGCCATCACCATGTACGGCCAGAGGCCGCGGCGGATTTCCGGCGCAGAAAAATGCGCCGCTTCGGCAGCGACCACGTGCGTTGCGTTGCAGACGATCATCAGCGCGCCGGCCATCACCGGCCCCTGCGCCTTCACCACCACCGGCTTGTACAGGTGGCGGATGCGCCGGCTGATGTCGGTGGCATCGCCGCGCGCCGGCACCGTACTTGTCGTGGGCTTTCCGCCGCCGCTCATCATCTTCAGGTCGCCGCCGGCGCAGAAGATGTCGCCCTTCGCGGCGATGACCACCACGCGGACCGACTTCTCCTGCGCCGCGTAATCGAGCGCATAGATGAGCTCGTTGGTCATCGCCAGGTTGATCGCGTTCTTCTCGGCCGGGCGATTCAGCGTGAGCGTCATCACGTGGTCGCGGATGTCGATCTCGACGGCCTCGAAGACGAGGCCGTCCAGGGAAAGCGTTTCGGTCGTCATGCGGGTTCTCTCACACGGGTTTGAGTTTGAGGATCTGGCGGGCTTCGGCCGGCGTCGCGACTTTCCGGCCGGCACGCTCGGCGCATTTGGCCAGCGCCTCGACCAGGGCGCCGTTGCCGGCGGCCTTGCTGCCGTCCGGCAGGTAGAAGGTGTCCTCCAGGCCGGTGCGCAGGTGGCCGCCGAGGTCGGCGGTTTTCTGGTGCAGCGGCCAGACGTCCTCGCGGCCGATGGCGGTCACCTGCCAGCTGTGCCCCGGGCGCATGTAGCGCAGTAACAGCGGCAGCAGGTCCGGGTCGGCCGGCATGCCGGAGGCGACGCCCATCACGAAGTTGTATTCCGGGTCGTCGACCATGCCGACATCCATGAACATCCCAATCGAGCGCACGATGCCGACGTCGAAGCATTCGAGTTCCGGCCGCGTGCCGGTTTCCTTCATCACGTCGATGATCTCGCTGATCTTGTCCACCGGGTTCTGGAACACCATCGGTGTCCAGGCCCAGGTGCCGTCGGATTTCGCCTTCAGGTAGTTGAGGCTGCCGGCATTGCACGCGGCCATTTCCGGTTTCGTTGCTCGCAGGCAGGCGATCGGCATGCTCTGGTCGCGCATCGGCACGCCGGTGGTCATGTTGATGATCACGCCGGGGCACGCCGCGCGGATCGCGTCGCAGATCCCGGTGGCGACGGCCGGGTCGAAGGAGGGCAGGTGGCCCATGCCCGGCGTCTGGTTGCGGAAATGCACGTGCATCACCGCCGCGCCGGCATCGTAGGCTTCGCGCGCCGAGGCCGCCATTTCGGCAACGGTGACTGGCACCGGGTGCTGTTTCGGGTTGGTCAGCACGCCGGTCAGCGCGCAGGTGATGATCGCTTTGTCGCCCATGGTTCTGCTCCTGTTCCTGCGGTTGAAGGGGACGGGGACAACCCCTCACCCCCGGCCCCTCTCCCCCTGGGGAGAGGGGGTTCTTGTCCTCTCCCCCCGGGTGGGGGGAGAGCCCCTCTCCCCCTCGGGGAGAGGGGTTGGGGTGAGGGGTTCTCCTGCGCGTATCTCCACCAGTTTCTGCCTGTTCCGCACCTGCGTGCCCGCGCTGCCGCAGACGCCGGCGACTTCGCCGTCCACGTCCGCCACGATGCGGTGCTCCATTTTCATCGCCTCGATCAGCATCAGCACTTGCCCGCGCGCCACGCGGTCACCGACGTTCACCAGTACGCGCACTATCACGCCGTCCATCGGTGCCACCAGCACGCCGCTACCGGCCTGCGGGCCTGACGCAGCCGGTGCATCCGTGACGTTGCGGATGCACAGCGTCTCGCGGCCGGCGTCCAGCCAAAGCGCATCGTCGGCGCGCGCCAGCAGGCACTCGCGCCGCACGCCTTCGATGACCGCGACGAGGTTTCCGTCGCCGCAGGCAGCCAGTTCTGCGTGGATCGTTTCCGCAGGCTGGCCCGGGCGGGCGAGGGAAACCCTGTAGCACGCCGTGCCCGGCGCACGCCGATCGACATCCAGCGAGAGTGTGGCCTGAACGCGCGCTGCACCGCATGACAGCCGCAATGTCGCCGGAATCCGGCTGCCGTTGCGCCAGCCGGGCGGGAAAGATGCGCGCGGATTGCCGTTGCTGACGAAGGCCAGCGCAGCCAGCACCCACTCGGCCGGTTCCGGCGTGACCTCGTCCAGGTCGGCAAAGTGTTCGCCGATGAATGCCGTCGTCGTCGCGCCAGCCGCGAACACCGGGTGGTCGCAAAGATCCGCCAGAAACGTCTTGTTGGTCGACAGGCCCAGCACGACGCTGCGCCGCAGTGCGGCCACGAGTTTGCGTCGGGCTTCCTCGCGCGTCTCGCCCCAGGCAATCATCTTCGCCAGCATCGGGTCGTAGTGCGGCGTGACCAGCCCGCCCTCGACGATCCCGGCATCAATCCGCACATCGCTGCCTGATGCCGGACGCCAGCGCAGGATCCGTCCCGTCTGCGGCACGAAGCGCCGGTCCTCGGCATAGAGGCGCACCTCGATGGCGTGGCCGCGCAGCGATACGTCTTCCTGCTGCATCGGCAGTGGCTCGCCGTCAGCGACTGCCAGTTGCCAGGCGACCAGGTCCTGCCCGGTGATCAACTCGGTAACCGGATGCTCTACCTGCAGCCGCGTATTCATCTCCAGGAAATAAAATTCGCCGTTTTCGGCCAGCAGGAACTCGACGGTGCCGGCACCAACGTAATCCACGGCACGTGCGGCGTGCACGGCGGCGCGGCCCATTGCCGCGCGCAGCGCCGGCGTCATGACCGGGCAGGGTGCTTCCTCGATCACTTTCTGGTGGCGGCGCTGCGCGGAGCAATCGCGCTCGCCCAGGTGGATCACGTTGCCGTGGCGATCGGCGAACACCTGGAACTCCACATGGCGTGGCCGCAACACGGCCTTTTCCAGCAGCAACTGGTCGCTGCCGAAGGACTTGGCCGCTTCCGCGCGGGCCGACTGCAACGCTTCAACGAGCTCTTCCGCGCGATGCACCAGCCGCATGCCGCGCCCGCCGCCGCCGGCGGCGGCCTTCACCATCACCGGATAGCCGATGCGCGCTGCTTCCTGTGCCAAATGCGCGTCTTTCTGCTCATCGCCGTCATAGCCGGGCACGCAGGGCACGCCGGCGTCGATCATCAACCGGCGCGCGCGCGACTTGTTGCCCATGAGGTCGATGGCATTCACCGGCGGGCCGATGAAGGTGATGCCAGCCTCGGCGCAGGCGGCGGCGAATGCCGCGTTTTCCGACAGGAAACCGTAGCCGGGATGCACGGCGTCCGCGCCGCTGGCCTTGCAGGCCTCGATGATCCGGTCGATCCGCAGGTACGACTCGCCCGTCGGCGCCGGGCCGATGCACACCGCGCGGTCCGCCTGCATCACGTGCGGCGCCTGCGCATCCGCTTCGGAATACACGGCCACCGTGCCGTAGCCCAGGCGCGTCGCCGTGCGCATCACGCGGCAGGCAATCTCGCCCCGGTTGGCCACCAGAATCGTCTTGAATCCCATGGGTTCCCCTGCGTGGACAGTTGCATCGACTTTCGTTTGGACGGTCATCCGGATGCTCATGTGGCCGGCCGCCCGGAACGTGCCCGGGGGACCGGCCGCGGCGGGGGCACTGGCGCCCGCCCGAGCCATGAGTCAAAATTACCGAGTCATCGCTCGGTGTCAACCCCGGCCCGGTGCAAATCGAGAAAAGGGACTGAAATTCCATGGCCACCCCGAAAGCCCGCCCGCCGCGAAGTGCGCTGACCCGTTCAGTCGGCCGATCCGCCGTCGACCACATCCTCGACGCGGCCGAACGGGTGCTCGTGCAGGACGGCTATGACATCGCGAGCACCAACCGCATCGCCCAGGAAGCCGGCATCAGCATCGGCGCGCTCTACCACCACTTCCCCAACAAGGAAGCCGTCGTCGCGGCCGTCATCGAGCGCTACACCGACAGCGCCGAGCAGTTCATCCTGGAACAGATGATGGAAGTGGTCGGGGAGTCGTACGCGGTCATCGCCCGCACCATGCTCGAAGCCTACGTGGGCTTCCTGCAGCGGCGCCGCCCGTTGGTTCGGGTGATCCTCGAACAGGTTCCCCGGCTCGGGCAAGTCAACAAGATCTCGGCGATGGAACGGCGCATGGAGAAGGCCGTGCGCAACTACCTGACCAACAACCGCTCGCAACTCGGCGTCGCGAACATCGAGGCTGCCGTCTTCATCTCCGTGCACACCATCAGCCTGCTCGGCGCGCGCATCGCCCTCGACCCGCCGCCCGGCGCCACCACCGAAGAACTCATCTGCGAGGTGCACCGCATGATGATCCGCTACATGGGCGAGGCTGCCGCCGCGCCCGCATTGCCACGCACTCGTGCCACTCCACAGAAGTAGCCCCTCTGCCTCGGAGAGGGGGCGCAGTCCCGCGCCGAGACCCTCGAACGTGCGAGCCCCTCTCCCCTCGGGGGAGAGGGGTTGGGGTGAGGGGCCTTTCCCCGCATTAACCCAAAACGCAGAAGGCCGCCCGCAGGCGGCCTTCCTTCACGCGATTGCATCACGCAACAGACACTGTTCGCTGACGAATCAGCCCTTGCGGTACATCGTGACGACGCAGGCGCCGCCGATACCGATGTTGTGCTGCAGCGCAACCTTCGCGCCGGCAACCTGGCGCTTGTCGGCGGTACCGCGCAACTGGTTGACCAGCTCGTAGCACTGCGCCAGGCCGGTTGCACCCAGCGGGTGGCCTTTTGAGAGCAGGCCGCCCGACGGGTTGACCACGACACGACCACCGTAGGTGTTCTGAC
Source organism: Gammaproteobacteria bacterium (assembly GCA_046566505.1). GTDB lineage: Bacteria > Pseudomonadota > Gammaproteobacteria > Pseudomonadales > JADFDG01 > JADFDG01. Next base: position 15,309 of record JBKHWN010000154.1, on the reverse strand, counting down.
CGTCGTTAATGAACTGCTCGGCAGTGCCTTCCGGCGTCAGGCCCAGCGATTCATAGGTGATCAGTTCGTTGGCGGTGAAGCAGTCGTGCAGTTCGACGACGTTCACGTCCTGCGCGCCGATGCCGGTTTTTTCGTAAACGGCCTTGGCAGCACGCTTGGCCATGCCGTAACCGACCATGTCCATCATGCTGTCACCGAACGAGTCCGGCATGTCCGTTTCCATGTGCTGGCCGGCGATGTAGACCGCCTTGCTGGTGTCGATGCCGTGCTTCTTGCAGAAATCCTCGCTGGCGAGGATGGCTGCGCCGGCGCCGCAGGTCGGCGGGCAGCACTGCAGGCGGGTCAGCGGGCCGTACTGGTGCGGGGACGCCAGCACTTCCTCGACCGTTACCTGCGCAGTGAACAGCGCCTTCGGGTTGTTGGCGGCATGCTTGCGGGCCTTCACCTGGATCTTGGCGAAGGTCTCGTTGCTCGCGCCATAACGCTTCTGGTACTCAAGGCCAGCGCCGCCGAACATCTGTGCGGCAGGCGGTGCCGGCTTGAACTCCTGCAGGCGCAGCATGGTGGTGGCGTGCAGCGACATCGGGTTCATCCGGTCGTTGAACTTGCTCATCAACGCGCCTTTTTCCATCTTCTCGAAGCCGACGGCCAGTGCGCAGTCGATCAGGCCGGACTCGACAGCCTGGCGGGCGCCGAACAGGGCGGACGAACCGGTCGAGCAGTTCGAGTTGACGTTGAAGATGGGAATGCCGGTCTGGCCCACTTCGTAGACGACGCGCATGCCGCAGCAGCTGTCACCGTATACGTAGCCGGTCCATGCCTGCTGCACCTTGTCGTAACCCACGCCGGCATCAGCCAGTGCTTCCAGGATGGCCTCTTTTCCGGCCTCGTGGTAATCCGGGCCGTCGCCCGGCTTGGTGAACTTCGTCATGCCGACGCCGATCACATAGACTTTCTTGCTCATCGGTTATCTCCGTCTCTGTCGCGAGCACGCCACGCGTGCAATGTGAGTGTCAACCCAGCGATCGCAGGCACGGCCTGCTCGCCACAGGGTATTGGTTACTTGTTCTGCAGGTTCTGCATGATCTGCATCAGCGCTTCCTGGCCCGAACCCGGGAAGGAAGACTTGCCGAAGTCGGTGATCGACGCCCACTGCTCGTTGATCGCTTCCGGGGTCAGCTCCTGGGTGATCGGGAAGCCGTGGCCCAGGGTGCGGTTCCAGCGCAGCTTGCCGATCCAGCCGGCGCCGACTTCATACAGGCCGCTGGTTTCGGTGTGGCCTTCGGCCGCGAGTTTCAGCACGAGCGGGGAAACGAATTCCGGCTTGAGCTGCTCCAGGATCTGCGGCGGCATGATCGTGGCCGTCAGGCGCGAGCCGGCGATCGGGGCGATGGTGTTGCAGAGGATGTTGTACTTCTTGCCTTCCAGCGCCAGGGTCTGGCAGAAACCATGCAGCGCCAGCTTGGCCATCGAGTAGTTGGCCTGGCCGAAGTTGCCGTAGATGCCGGCAGCAGACGCGGTGAAGATCACGCGGCCGTAGGACTTGTCGCGCATGTGCGGCCATGCGGCGTGCGTCACCTTGTAGGCGCCGCGCACGTGCACGTTGTACACCAGATCCCAGTCGCCGTCGGTCATCTTGTGGAACGAAACATCGCGCAGGATGCCGGCGTTGTTGACGATGACGTCGATCTTGCCGTAGTTGTCGAGCGCGCACTGTACGATCTTGTCGCCATCGGTGACCGAATCGTAGTTCGCGACCGCTTCGCCGCCGGCGGCCTTGATCTCATCGACAACGGCCTGGGCCGCGGTCGTGGACGCACCTTCACCGTGGGCCGAGCCGCCGAGGTCGTTGACGATGATCTTGGCGCCGCGCTTGGCGAATTGCAGTGCGTGGCACTTGCCCAGGCCGTTACCGGCACCGGTGACGATGACGACGCGGTCGTCAAAACGAACTTCTGACATGGCTATCTCCTGGTGTAGTTGATGGAGTCGATGGTGCGGTGTTGCCTTACAAACCCATGCCGCGCCCGATCATTTCCTTCATGATCTCGTTGGTGCCGGCAAATATCGTGGTGATGCGCGCGTCGATGTAGGCGCGGGCAATCGGGTATTCCATCATGTAGCCGTAGCCACCGTGCAGTTGCACGCCCTGGTAAACCACCTTGTTCAGGAGGTCAGTCGTCCAGTACTTGGCCATGAAGGCATCTTCGGCGGTGATGGTGCCGTTGACGCACTTCATCACCAGGTTGTCGACGAAGTTCTCGCCGATGACGATTTCCGTCTTCAGTTCGGCCATGGTGAAACGGTTGGCCTGGAAGGAGCCGATCGGTTTGCCGAACGCCTTGCGTTCCTTGACGTACTTGAGCGTTTCCTCGAAGGCGTAGCGCGCCCCGGCGATGGCGCCGATGGCGCACACCACGCGCTCCTGCGCCAGCTTCTGCATCAGGTACATGAAGCCCATGCCCGGCTGGCCGAGGATGTTGGCTTTCGGAACCTTCACGTCCTCGAAGAACAACTCGGCCGTGTCCTGCGAGTGCATGCCCATCTTGTCGAGCTTGCGGCCACGGTTGAAGCCGTCCATGCCGCGCTCGACGACCACCAGGGTCAGGCCCTTGCCTTCCATGTTGGCGGCGACGACCACGATGTCGGCGAGGATGCCGTTGGAGATGAAGGTCTTGGCGCCGTTGAGGAGCAGGTGGTCACCCTTGTCCTCGACGCGGGTCTTGATGTTCTTGAGGTCGGAGCCGGTGCCCGGCTCGGTCATGGCCACGGCCAGGATGGCTTCGCCGGAACAGATCTTCGGCAGCCAGCGCGCCTTCTGCTCGTCGTTGCAGAACGAGTCGAGGTACGGGGCGATCACGTCGTTGTGCAGGCTGATGGCGAAGCCTGACTCGCCGATGCGGGCCATTTCCTCGATCATGATCTGGGAGTAGCGGAAGTCCTTCAGGCCCGAGCCGCCCCATTTCTCGTCGATGAACGGGCACAGGTAGCCCTGCTCTCCGGCCTTCTTCCAGGCGTCGCGGGAGACGATGCGATCTTTCAGCCACTGCTCCTGGTGCGGCTTGATCTCCGTCTCGCAGAACTTCCGGAAGTTCTCGCGGAAGATGTTGTGGTCCTGGTCAAAAATGGCTCGGTTCTGCATGGCTTGTGCTGTCCGGAAGTGAGGTAGGCGCTGGCCTTGAAAGACTGCTTCTGTAGAATCGACGGGCTTCGGGTGCAGCCCGGGGTTGCCCCCGGCCCCGGTCCCGATTGGCGGGGTGGCCCGGGTCAGGGGAGGCAACAGGGATGACCGCCGCTCCGACCGGGCATGATGGTCGCCATGGGGACAAGGCCGGACAATGACGCGATGTGCCAATTTGCTTGACATTAACTATCATGGCCGCGCCGTGCCTGATCGCCGGGTGTTTTTGCCGCATGCCGTTCCCGGGCCGGCTGATGCCCGGTGTGGTGTGACTCACGGGATTTTCGGAGACCAAACTTGTCGCTGATGCAGAAAAGCGCCGTATCCGGCTCGACGTTGCCGGTTTCCGTCGCGCTGAAGGTCCTGCAGGGTGCAGCGCGCAGCGGCGTCGATCTCGCGCAGTTATTCGCGGGAATCGGGCTGGATCCGGCGATGCTCAATGATCCGTCTGCACGCATCGACCGGCGCAAGTTCATCGAGTTGATGCTGGCGGTCATGCGCCGCACCGAAGACGAGTTCATGGGATTCGGCGAGGGTTACCGGACGCGGCCGGGAACCTTCTCGATGATGGCGCACGCGGTGATCAACTGCGCCACGCTGGAGCATGCCATCCGCCGCTCGCTCAGCTTTTACGAGTTGTTCGGCATGAACACGGTGGCTCGCCTGGAGGTGCGGGAGAGCGAGGCGGTGATCCTGTTCTCGGTGGGTGGGCTGGAGTTTCGCGAGTTCATCACCGAGACGCTGGTGTTCCTGACCATCCGCTTTTTCGGCTGGCTGATCGGCAAGCCGATCGTGCCCATCCGCATCATGCTCGATTTCCCGTCGACGGCAGAGGCCGAGCAGTACAAGGAGTTGTTCCCGTGCCCGGTGCTGTACGGCCAGAGCCGCAGCCAGATCGTGCTCGACGGCGCCTACATGGACCTGCCGCTGGTGCAGAACTCGTTGTCGCTGTCGAAGTTCCTGAAGGACTCGCTGTCCCAGTTGATCGACGGGAATTTCCACAGCGTCGGGCTTCCGGCACAGATACGGGCGATCATTTCCAAGGAATACGGCAACAACTTTCCTGATTTCCAGGTGATCTGCGAGAAGCTGAACATGACGCCGCAGACCTTGCGGCGCCGCCTCAAGGAAGGCAATACCAGCTACCAGGAGATCAAGGACTCGATCCGCAAGGATGCGTCCATCTACTACCTTTCCAAGCCGGATCTTTCCATCGACGAGATCGCGATGCTGATGGGGTTTTCCGAAGCCAGTTCCTTCCACCGTGCCTTCAAGAAATGGACGGGCAAGACACCGTCTGCCTTCCGCAAGGAAATGTTCAACGCACCGGACTGATATGCCACAACAAGCCATGCCGGAAACGACTGCCAGACTGTTGATCACCTGTCCTGACCGGCCCGGCATCGTCAGTGCGGTATCCACCTTTTTCTACAACCATGGCGCCAACATCACGGATCTCGACCAGCATTCGTCGGATGCCGAGGGCGGCACCTTTTTCATGCGCCTGGAGTTCCAGACGCCGCACCTGGACGTCAGCCGCGATGTGTTGCGCGCCGCTTTCCAGAAGGCGGTTGCCGACAAGTACGAGATGCACTGGCACATCGCCTATGCCGCAGACCGCAAGAAGATGGCCTTGCTCGTATCCCGCTACGACCACGCGCTCATGGAGCTGCTCTGGCAAGTCCGTCGTGGTGACCTGGTGGCGGAGATCCCGATGGTCATTTCCAACCATGAGGATCTGCGGGCCGATGTCGAGTTATTCGGCATCCCGTTCCATTGCGTGCGGGTTACGAAGGACGGCAAGGCCCAGGCCGAACAGCAGATGCTGGATCTGCTGGCCGGCAAGGCGGACCTGGTTGTCCTCGCGCGTTACATGCAGGTGCTGACGGGCAACTTCGTCTCGCACTGGCGCAACCGCATCATCAATATCCACCATTCCTTCCTGCCGGCGTTCGCCGGTGCCAACCCCTATCGGCAGGCCTACGAGAAGGGCGTGAAACTCATCGGCGCGACCAGCCACTATGTCACCGCCGATCTCGACCAGGGCCCGATCATCGAGCAGGACGTGGCCCGGGTCACGCACCGGCAGAGTGCTGATGAATTGCGCGTGCTGGGCCAGGAGGTCGAGCGACGGGTGCTGGCGCGGGCCGTGAAGTGGCACCTGGAAGACCGCGTCATTGTCGACGGAAACAAGACCGTCGTTTTCGTCAAGTAAGGGGGTGGGTAATGTTGCGTTTGCTTGTGGTGCTGGCGCTGGTTGTCGCCGCCGTCTGGTACTTCACCAAGGATGCCGGCCAGCGCGAAAAGCTGGCAGAGCAGCAGCGGGAGGTGCTGGAAGATGCAAAAACCGCCGCGCAGGCTGCAGAAGAGGCTTCAGCGGCAGTAGCCGCACAGGCGGATGCCATCCGTGATTCGATCCGGGAACAGGTTCCGGAAGACGAGCAGTAAGTTCGTGGTTTGTTGTCTTGTCTGCGGCGCGCTTCTTGCGCGCCGGTCTCACACCTAGAAATTCAGCAGGAAGCCTACGGCGATCACGGAGATGTTTTCTCCGTCTATTGCCCGCGTTCCGTATTCACCGTACAGGGACGGGATTGTGCCGAGTTTTACCGCAAGCCCCAGCGCCGCATAGGGCGCGATGCCGGTTTGCGTGTTCGACGCGGTTGTGCTGCGGCTGGAAGGAATGGGCGCGCCTCCCGGGGTGATTGGCGTGTAACTGAAACTGTCCTGCTCTTCGGTGGACAGGTGGTAAAAGCCTACCCCGGTTCGCAGGAAGGCTTCGAGACGGCGGGCGAGCGCGAAGTTCACGCGCACGCCGAAATCCAGGGATGTGGCATCCGCGGACGAGGTGTGGGTTGTCGTCTGGATATAGCCCTGGAAGTCAGGCGGGTTCGAGACGCTGGTCGATGTTTTTTCATCGATGTTGCCGATGCGGAAATAACCCACCTCTGGCGCCAGGCCGATGCGGTCCGTGCTGATGCTTTCCAGATGGAACCCCGCGATGAAGCGATAGCCGCCGGCGGTCTGGTTGAATCCCAGATTGTCAAAGTCTGCATCGGTGAACGAAATGTCGAACCAGCCATCGATGGCGGGTGGCGTCAGGTCGGGTTCATCCGTTGTTGTTACCTCTTCATCAGGCCATGGCGAGAGCTGAGGATCGAATGTCGGTGTTGCCGCCGGTGCCGTTTCGGTCGGTGCTTCGACGAGGATGCCGGCCTCTTCGGATGCCGGCTCCATGGTTGCAGCGCTCGCGCCTGCACCGATAGCGTCCACGGGCCCGGACTCGTCGGCTGCAGGCTCCGCCCCGCCTTGATCAGCACTTTCACCTTCCTGGACGGTCAGGGACGGCTTGCCTTCCTGCCAGGTCAGTTCCAGTACGTCACCGGGATAGATCCGGTCCGGGTCACCGGAGCGCTGGTCGCCGCGCCACAGTTCACGCCAACGGGAAGGATCCTTCAGGAATTTCCCCGCGATTGCCCACAGTGTGTCACCGGCCTTCACCACATAACGGGTCGGGTGGTCCGACTGCAGTTCCAGGCCTTCCCCGGCATCGACCCCGGTCGTTGCAGCGGCGGGTTCTTCTGCCAGTACCAGCGGGGTGGCGGGCAGCAGGATCGAGAGAAGCAGGGCGGGAAGAAAGCGCATGGCGGGCTTCGGTCGTGGGATCATGGCGCCCGATCATACTGGCCCCCCCCGGGGTCGTAATAGTGACAAACGGTAAACCGGAAATACGCATGCAAACCCTGATGACCCTCTGCCGGCCCGGCTTCGAGAAAGAGTGCGTCGCGGCGCTGGATGACGCCTGCACGCGGCGGGGCCTGTCAGGTTACGGGCGCGCAGCGGGTGGCAGCGGATTTGCCTCTTATGTATTGCACGAGTGCGATGCCCGGGCGCTGCTGCGCGACATTTCCCTGGATGAGCTGATATTTGCCCGCGACCTGCTCGTCGTGGCCGACCCGTTGGCCATTCAGCCGCCGGACCGTCTGGCGTCGTTGCGAGTGTTGCTGGATGCGTTGCCGCCGATTGCCGCCGTACAGGTCGCGGCGCCGGATACCAATGAAGGGCGAGAGCTGGCAGCGCTTTGCCGCCAGCTTGAAAAACCGCTGGCGGCTGCGCTGCGCCAGAAGGGCCTGCCGGGCGAGATCAAGTCCGATTGGCGATGTGTGCTGTTCCTGCCGGATGGCGGCACGGGGATTGTCGGTTTGGGCAGTGTTCGTCATGCGCCGCCCTGGCCGCTGGGGGTGCCGCGGCTGAAACTGTCGCGGGAGGCACCGAGCAGGTCCGCGCTCAAACTCGAGGAAGCGTGGCACCTGTTCATTCCGCGTGATCAGTGGGGTGAACGACTGAGGCCGGGCATGCTGGCCGTTGATCTCGGTGCGGCGCCGGGCGGCTGGACCTGGCAGTTGACCCGGCGTGGCATGCGCGTGGACGCGGTCGACAACGGCCCGCTGGCGCCGGTGCTCAATGACGACCCGCGCGTGACGCACCATCGTGCCGACGGCTTCTCGTTTCGCCCGAAGCGGCCTGTCGACTGGCTGGTGTGCGACATGGTGGAGAAGCCTGCGGCCGTGACCGCACTGGTCGGGCGCTGGCTGGTGCAGCGCCTGTGTCGGCAGGTGATCTTCAACCTCAAGCTGCCGATGAAGCAGCGTTACCGTGAAGCGCAGGCCAACCTTGCCCGACTGGCGGAGGAACTGGATGCGGCAGGTCTTGCCTACGAGTTGCGGGCGCGCCAGCTTTACCACGACCGCGAGGAAATCACTGTCTATGTGGCCGTAAGCGGGCGTGCATCCACGTGAGTCGCGCGCCGGATACCGATGGCCCTGTTGCGAACGCCAGCCTGCTGGGCTTGCTGGTCCTGCTTTACTTCGCACAGGGTCTGCCGTCGGGCCTGCTGGCCAAGGCACTGCCGTCGCTGCTGCGCGAGCAGGGCGTGTCCTTGTCGGCCATCGGTTTCACCGGGTTGCTCGCGGTGCCATGGGCGCTGAAGTTCCTGTGGGCGCCTTTCGTTGACCGGTGGGGGACGCGCCGGCGTTGGTTGCTGGCCATGACGTTCGCAACCCTGGTGCTGATGTTGCTGGTTGCCACGCGTGATTTCGCCGTTTGGGTGGACAACGCTTTCATGCCGCTGTTGTGCGTCCTGTTGCTGGTCAACCTTGTTGCCGCCACGCAGGACATTGCCACGGACGGGCTTGCGGTGAGCCGGCTTACACCGCGGTTGCGTGGCCTGGGCAACAGCATCCAGGTCATCGGCTACAAGGTCGGGATGATTGTCGGTGGTGGTTTCCTGCTCTGGCTGGTTGCCCGGTTCGGCTGGCAAACATCCTATGTGTCGATCGCGCCCCTGTTGTTGCCGGTGCTGGTGGCGCTCTGGTTCATGCGGGAGCCAGGGCCATTGGCAGAAAGAGAGAGGCATGCCGAATGGCACGGTATCCGCGGCTACGCCGGGATGTTCATCCGCTTTGTCGGGCGTCCTGGACTGGGCTGGTGGCTGCTGGCGGTGGCTACCTTCAAGGTCGGTGACTCGCTGGCCTCGCGCATGATCGGGCCGTTGCTGACGGACCGGGGGTTGTCGCTGGCAGAGATCGGATTGCTCACCGGTGTCGCCGGCTCGGTTGCCGGAATGCTGGGTGCATTGCTGGGCGGGATGTTCCTGTTGCGCATGGGACACCGTAATGCACTGATGCTGTTTGGTGCCTTGCAGGCAACGGGACTGGCCGGATACGCCTGGTTGGCCAGCGGCACGACGGATGCGGCAGTGCTGTACCTTGTCGTGTGCGGTGAGCAATTTGCAGACGGACTGTCCACGGTGGCGTTGTTCACCCTGATGATGGACGTGTGCCGCCCGCAGTCACCGGGCACCGATTACAGCCTGCAGGCCTCGCTGCACGTGACTGTCGCCGGCCTGGCCTCGCTGGCAAGTGGCGTGGTTGCCCAATTGCTGGGATACGGCGTGGTATTTGCTGCCGGCGCAGCACTCACCCTGTTCGCACTGCTGCCCGTCTGGCTGTATTTTCGCGCAGCGAGCAGGACTGACACTGTTGCCGCATGAGGAGAGTTACTGTCGTGTCCGAAGAGATGGACTACCAGCACGATGTCGATGCCCGCGGCCTGCGCTGCCCGGAGCCGGTGATGATGCTGCACGCACGGATACGCAAGGCAGCACCTGGCGAGGTGGTTCGGGTGCGTGCCGATGACCCGGCCAGTGATCGCGATATCCCGACCTTCTGCGAACACCTTGGCCATGTGTTGCTGCAGCGGAGCGAAGAGGGCGACGAGCGGCATTTTTTCGTGCGCAAGCGCGGCTGAATACGGAGCGACGTGATGTTTTCCCGGTACCCCGGGAAAGGAAAAGCTATCCGGCAGGAAGCGGGCGCCGGCCGGACAGGTACGAGAAAACGCGTGCGTTCAGCAGTATCGCGGCGACCGTAAGGCCGACGATCAACCCTATCCAGAACCCCTGCGGACCCAGTGCGCTGTTCAGCGGGGTGCCGAAACCGAGCGCCCAGCCCACTGGCAGGCCGATGCCCCAGTAGGCAACCAGTGTCAGCCACATCGGGCTCTTCGTATCCTTGAACCCGCGCAGGGCGCCGCTGGCCGCTACCTGCAGTGCATCGGGCAACTGGAAAAGGGCGGCATACAGCAGCAGCGAGGCAGCCAGCGCACGTACGTTGTTGTCATCCGTGTAAAGCGCGGGAATCAGGTCGCGACCGAAGCCGAGCAGCGCCGCATTGAACAGTGCGATGCACACCGACAGCATCGCTCCGGTCCGCACCGCGAGGCGGGCGGCCGCCAGGTTACCGGCGCCGGCCGCGTAGCCCGTGCGCACGGTGAGGGCCACCGCCAGGGACAGTGGCAGCATGAAGGTCAGCGATGCAAAATTGAGCGCGATCTGGTGCCCTGCAATGACCTGCTCTCCCATCGTGCTCAACAGGATGGCGATCACCGAAAAGATGCTCACCTCGAAAAAGATGGCGAGTCCGATCGGCAGCCCCAGCGCGAGCATGGCCCCGATGGCCCCGAGGTCCGGCATCGGTGGCATACCGGTGATCCGCGTGCCGGACGGTGTCCGCTCCCGGTAGTGACGGGAGCGACGCACGTAAAGCCACATCAGCAACGCCATCAGCCACATGACCATCGCGGTTGCAGCGCCACAGCCGGCACCACCCATTGCCGGCATGCCGAACTTTCCGTGTATGAACACGTAGTTGAGCGGGATGTTCGCCGCGAGGCCCGTGAAACTGATTGCCAGTACCGGCGTCGTGTGTGACAGCGATTCCGTGTAGCTGCGCAGGCCGATGAAAATTGCGATGCCGGGCAGGCCCCAGGACAGGTTGTGCAGATATTGCTGCGTCATTGCGTGCAGGTGTGTTGGCACATCCAGCCAGCCGAACAGCGTCGCCGCGTAGCGCACAACGAAAAAGCCGCTGACACCGATCCCCAGGGAAAGCCACAGCGCCTGCCAGGCGGTGGGTACCACATTGTCGTGAAGGCCGGCCCCGATGTGCTGGGAAAGAATCGGCGTCGCCGCGATGATCACCCCTACCATGAACAGGAACACCGGCACCCATATGCTGGCGCCCACAGCGACCGCCGCGAGGTCCAGCGGGCTGACGGCGCCGGCCATGACGGTATCGACGAAACCATTGGCGGTCTGCGCAACCTGACCGCCAAGTATCGGCAGGGTCAGGGCAAGCAGGGCGCGCAATTCGTTACGGCTGGCTTTTTGTCTGGCGGGAGTAAGGGTCAAGGCCGGTGGTGCTGCAACGTCAAGGCGCTGCATTCTAGCAGCCGGACTCCATTGCCCAGACAAAGAAAAGGGGCGCCCGTTTCCGGACACCCCCTTTTTTTGCCGGCCGGGAAACTCAGCTCGGGAAGAAGTTCAGTGTGTAGTTCTCGTCCCAGATGGCGACACCTTCTATCGCCCCGAAGTTGATTGCCCGGATGCGAGCCAGCAACTTCCGTTCGGTTTCCTCATCATGGAGGTCGCTCGAGATGAGGTCACACCGTGATACCGATCCGTCGGCTTCTATCACCAGGCGCAACACGACGGCACCCTTGAGCGTCGGGTTATTGCGCAGGGCACGCTGGTAAATCGCCTGCAGGGCGCCGTTGTTGCGGTCCATCATGCGGCGCACTTCCTCCTGCGTGCGCTCAAGCTTCCCGCTGGCACTCTTGCGGGTGGCACCCGTCGGGCCCTCACTGATGTTGGACTCGACCTTGGCAACCTTCGCGTCGCCGAGCTTCCCGCCACCGGCGATTCCTTCGCCGCCGCCGCCACTGGAAACGGCACCGACATTAACGCCGCTGGAGCCCTTGCCAGTGCGGCTGGTAAGGACATCCCGCGACAGGCTGGTGGCGTCCGAGCCACCCTTGGCCAGTGGCTGGTTGTCAAATGCCGACGCAAGATCACGGGCGAGATCCTGGATGGCCGCCAATTCCTGTTTCGCTTCACTGAGCGCCTTTTCTGCCTTCTCCCGGGCCTGTTTCACCTCCTGCTCCGGCTCAGGCTTTGGCTTGTCTTCCTTGGGCTCCTCCTTTTTGACTTCCGGGGGAGGGGGCGGCGGCTCCACCTTCCGCTCCTGCACCAGTTTGGCCAGACGCTCGGGCAACTTTTCTGCCTGCGCACGATCCAGTTCCGGCACCTTGACCCGCTCGATGACGACTATCGACACCAGCGCAAGCAACAGGGCGAGCGTGAGCAGCACGCGGGCTGGCCGCTCGTCCGACTTGATGTTGTCCCACGGCAGGTACGATGTAACGCCAAGAAAGCGTGGCAGCGCCGATTGAGGCTGGTCACTCATGACGCACCTCCGTCGGCAGCAGGCTTGCGATCCTGCATGACTGCAAACGAGACCTTGCTGTAATCGGTCTGCATGCAGGTTTTCATGATCTTGTCGAGGATGTGGAACGGTATCTTGCTGTCCATCAGGATGGTGATTTCACGCTCGGGAACGCCATCCTCGTTGAGGGGGGCTGCCGACTTCGACGCCTGGTAGTCGAGTTCTTCCTTGAGCTTCGTGATCAGCGCGTCTTCCTGTGCGGCCACTGACTGGGTTTCCTCGATCAATCGACCCTGCACGATGATGGTGCGGGCGCTGACCTCGATCGTCAGTGTCTCCTCCGGGATCTTCTCCGCAGTCGACTTCGGCAGCAGGATGTAGTCGGTGTCCGGCATCTTCTGCGAAGAGGAAACGCTGACCAGCAGGAAGAAAAGCAGGATGGTGAAAATGTCCATCAGCGATGTCAGGCTGAGCGAAACAGGCGTTGCATGTTTTGCACGCCTCAGCATGCGGCGTTGACGTGCGCTTTGCTCTTTCATGCGCCACCCCCGGACGTGTCGGGAGGTGCCGTGCCGATATTGATCTCCGGGAACAGCTCACTCTTGATCGATACCCCGTTAACCACGCGGTCGGTGATGCGCACGGTATCCATTGTTTCGATCAACAGCACATACGGCGTGTCCTTTTCGCACATCACGCTGATATCGCGAACATCCTTGCCCAGTTCCTTCGCCTTTTCCTTCAGGGTTACCAGGGTGGCGTGCAGGGTGTCGCGATCATGCGCGCCGTCGGCGGCATTTGGGATGACCTGCAGCACGGCCCCTGACTGTATGTCCAGCAGTTCATACCGGTTCTTGTAAATGAGCACCTCCAGCTTGAACGGCTTCAGCTGTTCTTCGGGCGGGGCGGGCTGGTCTTCCGATGCCGGCAGCGTGAGCTGCAAGACGGACATCTGCGTGAACACGGCGTCGAGCAGCAGGAACGGTATCAGCACCACCATGAGATTCATGAAGGTAGTGATGTTCAGCTCGACGTCGGTCGCGCGCTTGGCTTTGCGTGACCTCATGACGATTCCTCCGGTTCAACCAGGAGCCCCGGGCAATGCGGCCGGCTCCAGGTCTGGCACATGACTCGGCTCAGGCAGCTTTCTCGGAGGACAGGGCCAACTGGCGGTAGATGTTCATGAGTTTGATCGACGCCATCTCCATGCTTTCGACTACCCGGCCGGTCTTGGACTGCAGGAACGTGAACGCAAGCATCAGCGGGATTGCAGCGATCAGGCCGAATGCCGTCGTGTTCATCGCCACCGAGATCGACTCCGAGAGCAACTGTGCCTTCTGGGCAGGATCCGCGCTGGCGATGGCGCTGAACGCCTCGATCAAACCCATGATCGTTCCGAGCAGGCCCATCAATGTGGCGATGTTGGCCAGCGTGGCAATGTACGGCGTGCGTTGCTCAAGGCGTGGCATCACCTCCATGAGGCTTTCTTCCATCGCCAGTTCGATGTCTTCTGCACGGCGCGTAATGGAGGCACGCGTCAGGCCTGCACCCACGATGGAGGCCATGAACGTGTCACTGTTGCGCGTCGACTCGAGCACCTGTTTGAACTGACCCTTGGAAAGCAACGGGAACATTTCATCCCAGCTCTTCCGGTTCTTGCTGGTAATCGATTGCAGGAAGAAGAAACGCTCGATGACCAGCGCGAGGCCGACCAGGAAGATGATCAGGATCGGCCACATCCAGGCCCCCCCGTCCTGGAAGAATCGTATCGCGTTCATTACAAAACCCGGGTCAGCAGCGGTAGCCATGGGAGTCTCCTTTTACGGTTTTTCTTTTGGGGTGGTATTGCCGCAGGTGCGGCCGGTAATGGTCTGTTAGAGCGAGCCTTTATTGCAAACTTCTGAAGTACTGCACTTCACGCATCAATACGTCACGGTCAAGGGGTTGCAGGACTTGATTGAGTATCGAAGTGCTCGGTGACTTTCGTTCGACCTTCACCTCCTTGTCTTTCCATGGCACGACGTTCAGTACGGTTGGCGCCTCCTGCGAGCCAACGACATTCGTCACCAGTTCTCCTTCATTTGCAGCCTTGGCCTTGCCGCCGACGGATTCCTCGGCGAATGCCTGTGTGGAAAGAAGTGCACCAAGAACCAGCAGCGCTAAGTTTTTCATGTCTGTCACCCTGCAGTTGCCGGCTCTTCGACATCGGTTGCGTTATCGCCCTCGTTCATTTGCGGGGCGGGCACGTCCTCGTTGGCGGGTGAAGCCTCCTGCCCGGCACTGCCTGCTCTGCCGGAACGGTTGCGCAGATCGGAAATCCAGTTGCCGACTGCCTGGTCTGGCTTCACTTGCAGTGCCTGATATTTCTCATAGTGGGAAATGGCAAGCGGCAGGTCCTGCAGGTACAGGTCTGCCAGGACCCCAAGGTTGAAATGCGCCCTCGCATAGAGGGGATCCAGCGCCAGCGCCCGCTCGTAGGATGCCCGTGCTTCGGAAAATTTCCCGAACTCCCGCAATGCAACGCCACGCAGGTTCCATGCGTAGGGGTTCTGTTCATTGGCCTTCAGTGCCCGGTCCAAGGCATCCAGTGCATCCTGTGGGCGCCCCTGGTGCAAATGAATCAGGCCTTCATTGACGAGAGGGCCGGACAGGCGCGGGTATTGGCCGCTGATCCCCTGGAAAATCATCAGGGCGTCGTCGAGTTTGTTCGCGCGTACGAGATTGATGGCGGCGAGGTAGTCCGGAACTGCCGCTGGTGCCATGGCCTGGACCTCCGCCGTTGCCGGTACCGGGGTGACGTGGGCCGCAGTGCTGGTGGCGGCCGCCGGCGCCGTGATCTCACGTACCGGCTTTATGGCACCCGCATCGGCAGTATCAGCTTTTCGGCTGGTACCTGCGCAGCCGGAGAGCACGACGGCAAGCAGCAGCGCCAGTGCAGGCGCCATGCGGTCAATAAATGATGTCGACATAATTCTCGATCTGCTCTTTTTTGCCATAGCGGCCGGGCTGCAATATCGCGAGTGCGCTCAGGCTCTTCTTGACCCAATCGTCATAGACATCCTGCGTCACCAGGTTGGCATTCTGTATATAAAGATCGATGGCCTGATCTTCCAATGGCAAGGCCTGCTCCTCAAGCAGCAGATCGTATTGCTCAAGTTCCAGCTCGCCGAGACCACGCGGCCTTTCGGAGGCCATGAGGTCTGCCGCCAGAATCCGGTATATCTCCGCCGTCCTGTATTGTGCTGCCGACACGTACTCGGCGACACCCAGCCGCGCGATGGTCGAGTAGGAGTCAATGGCTGCTTGCATCAGTCGCCGCTTGTCGCCGAGCGATGTCCTCAGGGGCTG
>JBKHWN010000153.1:0-10330 GCA_046566505.1 Gammaproteobacteria bacterium | reverse complement strand
TGCGCCACCAGCGCCTGGATCAGGAACGCCGACTGCTTCGGCGGCAGGCCGACGTCACCCCACTGCGCGCACAGCACCGCCAGCAACTCGGTGTTGTCGGTCAGTTCGCGGAGCACGTCCCAGGTGCTGCGTGTCAGGTAGTCCGGCTGCAGCCGGTTCAGCAGCGGCGCGGCAAGGCGCCGGGACCAGGGCCCGAGCGCCAGCGCCGTCGTCCGCAACGGCATGGCGCGGTTGACGCCGTCGAGCAGCGCGAAATAACGGTCGATGGCCGCCACCTCGCCGGGAAAGCGCCGGACCAGGCTGTCGCGGAACGCCTCGCGCCCGGCGATGGCGCTGTAGACCCGGTCGCCGATGTGGAAACGGTCGAACTCCCGGTCCATCCGCGCCCACTGCAACTGCCCGTCGCTCAGGAAATCGAAGAGGCGGCGCAGCATCGTGCCGTGGCCGACGTCGCCGACGTAATGCAGGCCCACGTCCCACTCGTAGCCGTTGCGCTCGTAGGAATGGGTGTAGCCGCCGGCGGTGTAGTGCTGCTCCAGCACACACACCTTGCGACCCATGGCGCTGAGCAGCGCCGCGCAGGTCAGCCCGCCCATGCCGGAGCCGATGACGAGCGCGTCGTAGGGGCCGGCCAGCCGGTTGGCCCGGTAGCGACGGCCGATCCGCAGCGTGGAGGGTTTGGTCGTGCCCATGGCGATGCGCTCCGCAAGTCTGGCGAGCGCCGATCTTCGCACGCTTCCTGCGGGTATTCCGGGCCGCGCCTGCCCGGCCGGCGAGGGTAGAATCACGCCCCCGCCCCAGGCCCCTGTCCGCGCCCATGACCCAGAGCAATCCGAAAGTCGGTTTCGTCAGCCTCGGCTGCCCCAAGGCGCTGGTCGACTCCGAGCGCATCCTCACCCAGTTGCGGCTGGAGGGTTACCAGGTCTCGGCGACCTACGAGGACGCCGACGTGGTGGTGGTCAACACCTGCGGCTTCATCGACGCCGCGAAACAGGAATCGCTGGACGCCATCGGCGAGGCGCTGAAGGAGAACGGCCGCGTGATCGTCACCGGCTGCATGGGCAAGGACGCGAGCGAGATCACGAAGGTGCACCCGAAGGTGCTGGCGGTGACCGGCCCGCAACAGTACGAGGACGTGGTCAACGCCGTGCACAAATACGTGCCGCCGAAAATTGACCATGACCCGTTCATCGACCTGGTGCCGCCGCAGGGCATCAAGCTCACGCCGCGCCACTACGCGTACCTGAAGATTTCCGAAGGCTGCAACCACCGCTGCACTTTCTGCATCATCCCGTCGATGCGCGGCGACCTGGTCTCGCGCCCGGCCGGCAGCGTACTGGAGGAAGCCGAGCGGCTGGTGAAGGCAGGCGTGAAGGAATTGCTGGTGATTTCGCAGGACACCAGCGCCTACGGCGTCGACCTGAAATACCGCACCGATTTCTGGAACGGCAAGCCGGTGAAGTCGCGCCTGTACGAACTGTGCGACGCGCTGGGCGAGATGGGCGTCTGGGTGCGCCTGCACTATGTGTACCCGTACCCGCATGTCGACGACATCATGCCGCTGATGCAGCAGGGAAAAATCCTGCCCTACCTCGACATCCCTTTCCAGCACGCCAGCCCGCGCATCCTGCAACTGATGAAGCGGCCGGGCAGCGCCGAAAAAACCCTCGACCGCATCAAGGCCTGGCGCGCGCAGGTGCCCGGGCTCACGATACGCAGCACCTTCATTGTCGGTTTCCCCGGCGAGACCGAAGCCGAGTTCGCCGAACTGCTGGATTTCCTGGAGGAAGCGGAGATCGACCGTGCCGGCGCCTTCATCTATTCGCCGGTCGAAGGCGCGAAGGCCAATGAACTGCCCGATCCCGTCGACAAGGACATCCAGGAAGAACGCCTGCAGGCGTTCATGGAAACCCAGGCGCGCATCAGCGAACGCTTGCTCGAACGCAAGCTGGGCCGGACACTGACCGTGCTGGTGGACGAGGTCGACGAGGAGGGCGCCATCTGCCGCTCGGCGGCCGATGCACCGGAAATCGACGGCAACGTCTTCATCGACGACGCGGCGGGTCTCAAGCCCGGCGACATGATCGATGTGAAGATCGTCGACAGCGACGACCATGACCTCTGGGGAGAACGCACATGAGCTACTGTTTCAGCCGCCAGCTCGACCTGAGCTTCGACGACGCGATCAAGACCGTGACCGAGGCCCTGGCGAAGGAGGGCTTCGGCATCATCAGCGAGATCAACGTCACCGACACGCTGCGCAAGAAAATCGGCGTGGAGTTCCGCCCCTACAAGATCCTCGGCGCCTGCAACCCGACCTTCGCGCACCGGGCGATCGAGGCCGAGGCGAACATCGGTGTGATGATGCCGTGCAACGTCGTGGTGCAGGAAATGGGCAGCGGCGTGCAGGTGGCAGCGATCAACCCGCTCACCGCGATGCAGGCGGTGAAGAATGCAGACCTGGAAGAATTCGCGACGGCGATCAGCGCGAAGCTGCAGCGGGTCATCGACAGCCTCTGACCGGGTAGCCCAGTCCCCCTCACCCCGGCCCTCTCCCCCGTGGGGAGAGGGAGCACAAGCCCGGACCCCGTGCCCCGCTTTCCCCCTCTCCCCACCGGGGAGAGGGTGGCGCGAAGCGCCGGGTGAGGGGCTTCAACCACCCCCCACGTTCCCCCTCTCCCCCCGGGAGAGGGTGGCGCGAGGCGCCGGGTGAGGGGAGCCCCCGTCAGCGGTACTCCGCCAGCCCGCGGATGATATCGCCGCCGTGCTTGTACACGATGAACGGCGTCGACTGGCTGCCGGACTTCAGGATGGTGGTGCGGATGAACTGCCACTTCGCGCCGAGCACCCGCAGTTGCGCGGCCCTGGCCTTGTCCTTGCCATATTTCTGCACCATTTCGACCAACGCCTTGTCGACGCGGCCGACCTGCGTTTCAAGGTCCTCCTCGCCCGTGTTGAAGCTGTCGGTGTAGGCACCGAAGGGTGCACCGGCAACCTTCACGTAACCGGCGACTACCCGGGCCGCCATTACGTGCGCACGAACCTCGATGGGCGCCGCCGGCCTGCGCAGGCCATAGACCTTCTCGATCTCCTGCAGGAGGCGCTGCATGTTGTTGTCGAAATCCGCATGTACCCTGGCGTCATAACCGGTGGCCGCCACGCCGTCGCCAAACCCGTCACCACCGAGCAGGGCACCCTGGACAATGCGCCAGTTGTCGGTCATGCCGGCAGCGGCCACTTCGTCTTTTTTCCCAACTTCGGCAATCAGCTCCCGCACCGGATCCTCGGCATCCGTCATTCCCTTCCGAACCCGCTCGCGGTATTCCGGTGCCGACTCGTCATAGACCACCATGATCCCGTCCATGAAGATCAGCGCCAGACGAATGGTGACGTCACGCGCCAGCGGCACGCCACCCTCCGCGGCCACGGCCGGAGCGGACATGAAGGCCAGCAGCAATGCCCAGGCAACCAAAGATTTGCGCAAGTTCAGCATGAAGTGTCCCCTGGGTGTCCGTGTTGAGTGCCGACTGCCATCACAACCGGTGGAAGATGTCCTGGTAAGCCGCATGTATCGACGCGATACCCACGGGCACCAGCACCAGGATGCCGAACCCGAGCGTCATGATCGCCAGCAACGGAAACAGCAGCAGCCCGACCAACCCGTAAACCAGGTACGGACCGAAGTTGCGCAGGCAACCGACGAAACTGTGGCGCATGGCCGAACCGGCGGACTCGCCTTCCAGCGCGATCAGTGCCGGTGCGAACCAGACCAGCATGGTGATGGGGATCAGCAGCGCCACATAGACCAGCAGGCCGATCAGCAGGCCGATGCCGAAAGTGAGTTCAACCCCGGCCGCGAGCATGTCCTCGCTCTGGGCAAGACGAGTCAGGAAATCGGCACCGGCGAACACCACGACAAACGCGACCGTCAGGACCAGCGCGAACAGGTTCAGCAACAGGGATGTCAGCCCCACCTTGACCAGTTCTGCTGTTGCCGGCCCATGGAACGCCTCGAACAGGCCGGCGACTTCCAGCGGCTTTCCCCGGCGGTGGGCATCGACGCTGCGCATGAGGCCACCCAGGAAAATCGGCATCAGCACAAAGACCGCGATGGTTCCGAGCAACGGCACGAACTGCAGCACGGCGCTGATCGCGATCAGGACCAGGGTAATCACCAGCCAGACACCCCAGTCGGCCCCGAACGCCCGGAAGCCGTCGGCAATCCACGCTGCCCCGCGACCCCATGGCGCCGTACGCGAGGCCAGCGTGCCGGTTCTCTGTTCCATCATGAGGCGTTGCTCCCGGTTGCGGTGGCCGGACCGGCCATCGACCCGCGATCATAACGGTCGCCGCCCTTAAGGCGCCAACCTTGCGTCGATCAGGATCCCGGCGAACGGGGTGCCGCCATCATGCGCGCACGATCACGGCGACTTTGCGTCCCACACCGGGCGGCGGCTACCATCGCCACTCGTTTTGCTCAACGGGCGGCGGCACTTGACCACACTGACGGCAAAGTTCATGGGCGTGGGCAACGCCGGCAATCGCGGGCTGGGCAGTTCGGCACTGGCCATCGAGCGCGACGGCTCGCCGCTGCTGCTCATCGACTGCGGGCCGGACACGCTGGACACCTATGCCGACCACTACGGCACCCTGCCCTCCGCGCTGTTCATCACGCACACCCACCTGGACCATGCCGGCGGGCTGGAAAACCTGTTTTACCGCGCATGCTTCGCGGGCACCGGAAGACGCACCGACATCCGCCTGTTCGTGCCGGCACGGCTGGTCGCGCACCTCCACCAGCGCATCGCCGACTACCCGAACAACGTGGCCGAAGGCGGCGTGAACTTCTGGGACGTGCTACGCATCGTGCCGGTGGCGGAACACTTCTGGCTGGACGGCCTGCTGTTCCATGTGTACCCGGTGCGCCACCACGCGCCAGGCACGGCATTTGGCCTGCATTTGCCAGGCAGTTTTTTCTACAGCGGCGACACGCGCCCGGTGCCGGAACTCATGCCACTGGTTGCCGCTGCCGGGGAAACGGTGTTCCACGACTGCGCGCTGCAGGGCAACCCCTCGCATACCGGCCTGGACGACGTGCTGCGCGACTACGACGCCGGGCTGCGCAAACGATTCATCGCCTACCACTACGCATCGGCTGCCGACACCGGCGCCCTGGAGGCTGCCGGACTGGGCACTGCCGTGCGCGGCAAGGCCATCACCCTGCCGGCACCGGCTCACGCAACCTTTCCGCGCTGAATTCGCGCGTTGGCTACAGGTTGACCCGTCGCCGCAGCCGAACCACCAGCGCCACGACGGTGACCAGCACGAATGGCACCGACACCGCCGTCACGATCTCCGCATCGGCCGCGACACCCAGATGCGGCAGCCCCTCGGCCACCGCGTGCACGAGTTGCACGACGTAATAGGTGATCGCCGCCACCGACAAACCTTCAACCGCCTGCTGCAGGCGCAGTTGCATGCCACTTCGGCGCTCCATCGACGCCAGCAGGGACTGGTTCTGCTCCTCGATGCTCAGGTCGACACGGGTGCGGATGAGCTCGGCCGCCCGGTCGATGCGCATCGACAGCTCGTCCAGCCGCGTACTCGCCGCCTCGCAAGTACGCACCGCAGGCGTCAGCCGCCGGTCAAGGAAATAGGTAATCGTCTGCAAACCGCGCATCTCGCCGATGCGCAACTGCTCCAGCCGTTTCATGACCAGCGCGTAGTAGGCCCGGGTTGCCGCCAGGCGGTAACTGAGTCGCGCGCGCAACTGCTCCAGTTGCGATGCGTGCCCCGACAGCCGGTCCAGCAGCGAACGCTCGTCACCGTCCTCGCTCATGCCGGCCACCAGCGCCGCCAGGTCGACATCCATCGCCGAGAGCTCCGGCTGCACGTCGCGCACCAGCGGCAAGGAGAGCAGCGCCATCAGGCGATAGGTCTCGACTTCCAGCAGTTGCTGCACGAGGCGCCCGGTCTCGCAGGGGTTCAGGTCATCGTGGAACACGAGGAAGCGGCCGAAACCGTCGCTGTGCAGGCGGAAGGCCGTCCACACTTCGCCACGCCCGTCATAGATCAGGCTGCCGATCAGGCGGTGGCCCTCGAAGTGCGCACGCAACTCGTCACGCGAGACCATCGGCTCGGGGCGCGCCTGGACCACGACATGGACGGCGGCGACGATGCGCCCGGGCAGGGCCGCCAGCCAGTCACCCGGCAGCACGGACAGCGCCGTGTTTTCGACCGGCCTGGCGTCCGAGCCCTTGCGAAGGATGGTCCAGGTGCAGAACTCGGTGTGCTTCTCCCAGCGCAGTTCGAAATCACCGAAATCCCGGTAGAAACAGGACTCGATGTCCCCGGGCGGCTGCTGGCTGAAGCGCACGCACAGCGTGCGCAGGTGCTCCAGGTCCTCGGTGCCCACCGGCATGTCGGTCGCCGGCAACACCGCGAGATGGGAAACCCGCAGCGGTGTGGAGAGCACCGGGAACGGCCTGGCATGCAACTCCTCGTACAACGCATTGCGCCAGTCCGGCACCGCCAGCCGCACGGCCACGCCGTCGCCGTGCGCCGCCGCCACGGAGGAGTTGTCTGCCAGGTGACCAAGATGGCGCTTGCCCATGAATCCTCCGGACGACTGCTCAAAAACAGCGCGCAGGGTGCCGAACGCACCGGCATGGAGCAACGGCCTGGCCGCCGAAGGAGAGGCTTTTTTTGCGACGCGCAGGTCACGCCGGCTTTGCGAACCGGCGCACACTCGGCGCGTTGCCCCCGCCGGCCGCCGCCCTTAGCATCCCGCGCGCCACCCCACTGTCGTTCAAGGAACCCGCTCATCATGAAGATGATCCGTGCTGCCCGCCTGCTCGCCTCGCTCCTGTTTCTGGCCGCCGCACCGGCCGCCGCACCGGCCGCCGACCGGATAACCGTGCTGACCTGGGAAGCCTTCATCTCGCCCAAGGTGCTGGCTGCTTTCAAGAACCGGGAACAACTGCAAGTGGAACTCATCGAGTTTTCCAGCCCGGAAGAGCGCGAGCAGTTGCTGGCGGAGAAGCGCGACCAGATCGACATCGTCGTTGCCGACACTATCTGGACCAGCGAATACAGGCGCCGCGGCCTGCTGGAAAAAATCGACGCGGCGCGCGTCCCCTCGGTGAAACATGCGCTGACACACTGGCGGACGGACGCGGAATACGCCGTTCCCTACATGTGGGGCCACACCGGCATCGCCTGGCGCACCGACCTGCTCGACGCGCCGGTAACCTCCTACGCCGCACTGTTCAACCTTGCCCGGATGCACCCGGGCAAGGTCAGCCTGCTTGACGACTCGCACGAAATGCTGCGCGCCGCGCTGTATGCCTTCGGCACCCAGCCGTACACGATGAACACGCCCGCGCAAGTGCAAAACGCCCATGCGTTGCTGAAGCCACACCGCAAGGACATGCGGATCGTCGGCTCGGAACTCGACGAGGATTCCGCCTGGCTGGACGGCTCGCTCATCGCCGGCCAGGCTTTCAACGGCGACATCGCCTACCTGCGGGACAACTTCAAGGCACCGCTGGCATTCGCCGTCCCCTCGCCCGGCTGCATGATCTTCAACGAACAACTGGCACTGCTGAAATCGGCACGGAACAAGGATGCCGCGTACCGCTTCATGGCGCTGATCACGGAGCCGACCTACGCTGCGCGCAATGCCTTGTATGTGCGCTATGCGCCTTCAAATCCGCTGGCGGTGGCCCGGCTCGACGAGGCGTTCCGCAACGACC
This sequence comes from Gammaproteobacteria bacterium, assembly GCA_046566505.1. Taxonomy (GTDB): domain Bacteria; phylum Pseudomonadota; class Gammaproteobacteria; order Pseudomonadales; family JADFDG01; genus JADFDG01. The sequence continues at coordinate 2,576 of JBKHWN010000153.1, read as the reverse complement.
CGATCATCCGGCCGACCTTCGAGGGGCTGGAAGGCTGCTATTTCTACAACGCTTTCGATGCCGCCACGCAGGCGACCCTGGACAGAATCAAGCCCTGACGGCAGGAAGAAAGCGGGCGCACTGCGCCAGCAGTTCACCCGCGGGCTGTTGATCGTGCAGCCCACGCGGATTCCTGTCAGTTCATCCTGACCCGTACCCGCTGCGCGCCCCATCGTCCCCGGCCGCCGGCGCAGGCGCCGTCCACGACTGTCCCGCAAGTTGTGCAGGCACCCTGCGCGTCGAGGCGCCAGTCACCCAGCACGTAGCCCTCACGCTCGATCACCCGCTCGCCGCAACCGTGGCAGTACGTGCTGCCACCCTCGGCATCGCGCACGTTGCCGGTGTAGGCATGGCGCACGCCGTTGGCCCTGGCGATCCGGCGCGCCATCTGCAGCGTCGAGGCCGGCGTCGCGCCGATGTCGCGCATGCGGTAATCGGGGTGGAACGCGGTGAAATGCATCGGTACATCCGGGCCAAGATTTTCGACCACCCACTGCGTCATCGCCTGCAGTTCCGATTCCGAATCATTCTGGCCGGGGATCAGCAGCGTAGTGAGTTCCAGCCAGACCTTTGTTTCCTTTTTGAGCCAGACCAGCGTCTCCAAGACCGGCTGCAGGTGCGCGCCGGTGACCTTGTAGTAGAAATCGTCGGTAAAGCCCTTGAGGTCCACGTTGGCCGCATCCATGTGCCGGAAGAATTCCTCCCGCGGCTCGGCGCAGATGTAGCCGGCGGTCACTGCCACGTTCTTCACGCCGCGCGCGCGGCAGGCCCGGGCCACGTCGATCGCGTACTCGTGGAAGATCACCGGGTCGTTGTAGGTGTAGGCCACGCTCTGCGCGCCCATGCGCACGGCCGCCTCGGCAATGCCCTCCGGGGTTGCCTGGTCCATCAGGGTGTCCATCTCGCGCGATTTCGAGATGTCCCAGTTCTGGCAAAACTTGCAGGCCAGGTTGCAGCCGGCGGTGCCGAACGACAGGATCGAACTGCCGGGGAGGAAATGGTTCAGCGGTTTCTTCTCGATCGGGTCCAGCGCAAAGCCGCTGGATCGCCCGTACGTCGTCATGACCACCGCATCGTTGATGCGCCCGCGCACGAAACACAGCCCACGCTGCCCTTCGTGCAGCCGGCAGAAGCGAGGGCACAGGTCGCACTGAACCCTGCCGTCGTCCAGACGATGCCAGTAACGGGTGGGCACGACACTCGGGTCGCGGCTGTCGATGGGCGCTTGTTCGCCGGTCTTCATGTTTTTCCGGCCCCGCAGGCCGCATTGTTGCAGTGCCGCCATTAATGCGGCCGCCAGCGGGCGATTCCAATGGTGGACAACTGCAGCCCGGTTGCGGTTTGCCACCGCTCATCGCCGGCCGGCTGCCGCAGGCACTGCCGACCGGCACTTCAGTTGAACGACGGCGGACAAACCCCATATCGTCCGGCAACGGCAACGCCTCCCGGAGGCAGCATGAACAACAGGACAGGTACAGTGCGCGCACCGGCAGTCGCCGGGATGTTCTACCCGGCACAGGCCCAGGCACTGTGCAGCATGGTTGACGACCTGCTGCATGACAGCGCACTGGAGGACGAATCAGCAACATGCCCGAAGGCATTGATCGTGCCGCATGCCGGCTATGTGTACTCCGGAGCCGTCGCCGCCGCGGCCTATGCGCAGCTTCGCCCGCACCGTGAGCTCATCAGGCGCGTCGTGCTGCTGGGTCCGGCGCATCGTGTCGCCTTCCAGGGGCTGGCAACCAGCACCGCCGCCGCCTGGCACACGCCGCTGGGTGACGTGCCGCTCGACACGCAGGCCGCCACCGGACTTGCTGCGTTGCCGCAGGTGCATGCACTCGATCGCGCGCACGCCGACGAACACAGTCTGGAAGTGCAATTGCCGTTCCTGCAGCGCGCGCTGGATACATTCACGCTGTTGCCGCTGGTGGTCGGCGAGGCCAGCCCCGGGGAGGTGGCCGAAGTCCTGGAGCGTTTCTGGTACGACGAGCACACCCTGTTCGTGATCAGTTCCGACCTCTCGCACTACCTCGACTACGACACCTGCCAGCGCGTTGACCATGTGACCTGCCAGGCCATCGAGACACTGGCTGGCGACCTGATCGGCAACGAGCAGGCCTGCGGCCGCTATCCGGTACGCGGGTTATTACTGACGGCGCGGCGCCACCACCTCACACCGGTGACACTCAAACTCTGCAACTCGGGCGATACCGCCGGCGACAAACGACGCGTCGTCGGCTACGGCGCCTGGGCCTTCTACCCGGCGGCAGCATGACGCTCGCACAACAGGAACGCCGCACATTGCTGGACGTTGCGCGCGCCTCCATCCATCACGGCCTGCTGCACGGGCGCGCGCTGCCGGTCACACCGGGCGACTACGCCCCTGCCCTGCAGGCCACGGCCGCCACCTTCGCCACGCTGCAGATCGACGGTGCATTGCGCGGCTGCATCGGCACGCTGGAGGCACACCGGCCACTGGTTTCCGATGTCGCCGCCAACGCCTGGGCTGCAGCGTTCCGCGATTCCCGTTTCCCGCC